>NZ_LQPV01000005.1:0-498467 GCF_002101935.1 Mycobacterium sp. IEC1808
ACCGCCACCTGCCCGGTGCCCAGCTCACCAGCGCGTTGCGCGGCGGCCGTGGCGGCCAGCACCGGCGCCAACCGCTCCCCGGTCAGCCCGTGGCGCGGACCCAGATCGGCGGCCTCGTTGACCCGTCGCGACGCCTCGGCGCGGGTGATCAACGCCGCCTCGGCGATCGCATGAGACAGCTTGCCGCCCAACTCCTCCGCGGTCGCCTGACGCGCCAGGCAATTGATCATTGGGTGCTCCACGGCCGGCAGCCGCCGGCGCACCTTCTCGCAGCGCGCCAGCAACGCCAACCACTCCGTGGTGGTCAACGCCTCACAATCCAGCCCGACAACCGTGTCCATCGCGACATCCAGCGCATCGAAGGCGGCCGTGATCGCCTCGCGGTCACCGACGCTGCTGGAACTCATGCCCCCAAACTAGCCAAGCCCACCGACAAAAACCTCGCGCAGAAATTGAGTGTGAAACAAGGGATTTGACGGGGAGAAACCGCTGGTTCCCCGGAGACCTGCCGAGCGAGGTCCCGCGTCTTGTCGGCGCGCAGACCTAGACTTCGCGGTGCCCTGATAGCCACGACTCGAAAGGGGGCCGCCGGATGCGATTCCTGCACACTGCCGACTGGCAACTGGGCATGACGCGGCACTTCCTCGCCGGCGAGGCGCAGCCGCGGTATTCGGCCGCGCGCCGCGACGCGGTGGCCGGGCTGGGCGCGCTGGCGGCCGAGGTGGGCGCCGAGTTCGTCGTCGTCGCCGGCGACGTCTTCGAACACAATCAACTCGCCCCGCAGGTGATCGGCCAATCCCTGGAAGCCATGCGCGCCATCGGGATTCCCGTCTACCTGCTCCCCGGCAACCATGATCCACTCGACGCGTCGTCGGTGTACACCAGCGCGCTGTTCACCGCCGAACGCCCCGACAACGTCACCGTCCTCGACCGGGCCGGCATTCACGAAATCAAGCCCGGGCTGGAGATCGTCGCCGCGCCATGGCGGTCCAAGGCGCCGACCACCGACCTGGTCGCCGACGTCCTCGACGGCCTCACGCCCACCTCAGCGACCCGCATCCTCGTGGCGCACGGCGGCGTCGACATCCTGGATCCCGATCGGGACAAACCCTCGCTGATCCGCCTTGCGAAACTTGACGACGCCCTGAACCGCGGCGTGATCCATTATGTGGCGCTGGGGGACAAACATTCGCTCACCAAGGTCGGCGACGGCGGCCGCGTCTGGTATTCGGGCTCGCCGGAAGTCACCAACTTCGACGACGTCGAATCGGACCCCGGTCACGTGCTCGTCGTCGACGTCGACGACGCCCGCGTCACCGTGGAGCCGCGGGACGTCGGCCGCTGGCGATTCGTCACCCTGCACCGGCAGGTCGACACCAGCCGCGACATCGCCGACCTCGACATGAACCTCGACCTGATGAAAGACAAGGACCGCACGGTGGTGCGGTTAGCGCTGACCGGATCGTTGACGGTCACCGACCGCGCCGCACTGGACGCGTGCCTGGACCGCTACGCGCGGCTGTTCGCCCACCTGCGCACCTGGGATAGCCACACCGACCTGGCGGTGGTTCCCGCCGACGGCGAGTTCAGCGACCTCGGCATCGGCGGGTTCGCGGCCGCCGCCGTCGACGAACTGGTGGCGACGGCGCGGGAGGGCAACGCCGACGCCGTCGACGCCCAAGCCGCGCTGGCCCTGCTGCTGCGCCTCGCCGATCGGGGCGCCGCGTGAAGCTGCACCGGCTCGTCCTGACCAACTATCGCGGCATCGCGCACCGCGAGATCGAGTTCCCCGACCACGGCGTGGTGGTGGTCTGCGGCGCCAACGAGATCGGCAAGTCCTCGATGATCGAGGCGCTGGACCTGCTGCTGGAATCCCGGGACCGCTCCACCAAAAAGGAAGTGAAGCAGGTTAAGCCGACCCACAGCGACGTCGGCTCCGAGGTAAAAGCCGAAATAAGCTGCGGCCCTTATCATTTCGTCTACCGCAAGCGGTTCCACAAGAAGTGCGAAACGGAGCTGACGGTGCTGACGCCGCGCCGCGAACAGCTCACCGGCGACGAAGCCCACGAGCGGGTCCGGGCGATGCTGGCCGAGACCGTCGACAACGACCTCTGGCACGCCCAACGGGTTTTGCAGGCCACATCGACGACCGCGGTGGACCTTTCCGGCTGCGACGCGCTGTCGCGAGCCCTCGACGTGGCCGCGGGTGACGCGGCCGCGTTGTCGGGCACCGAGCCGCTGCTGATCGAGCGGATCGACGCCGAATACGGCCGCTACTTCACCCCGACCGGACGGCCCACCGGCGAATGGGCCACCGCGATCGGCCGCCTGAAAGACGCCGAGGCCGCGGTCGCCGAATGGACGGCGGCGGTGGCCGAGGTCGACGACCGGGTGCGACGCCACGCGGAGCTGACGCAGCGGGTGGCCGAGCTGTCGCAGCAGCGGGCCGCAGCCGGCCCCCGGCTCGAGGCCGCCCAGAGAGCCGCCGACCGGATCGCCGAACTGACCAACCAGGCGCGCGAGGCCAAGCTGCTCGCCGACGCCGCGACCGCCACCTGCACCGCGGCCGGCGCCGCCCACACCGGGCGGGTGCGGCTGCTCACCGAAATCCAGACCCGCACCGCCAGCGTCGCCGCCGCCACGGCCGAGGCACAGCAGGCCGCAGACGCGCAGAAGGCGGCGGCGGCCGACGTGCAGGCCGCCCACGAAGCCGTCGAAGCGGCCGCCCAGCGGCTGACCGACCTGAAACACCGCGCCGAATCCGCGCGGCGCGCCGTCGATCAGCTCGCCGCCCGCGAGGAGGCCGACCGGCTGAGCGCCCGGCTGGCCAAGATCGCCGCCCTCCAAAGCGACCGCCACCGCGTCTGTGCAGAGCTGGCCGCTGTCAAAATCACCGACGAGTCGCTTCGGCGAATTGAAAACGCCGCCGCCGCCGTCGATCGCATCGGCGGGCAGCTGGCCTTGACGTCCGCCGCGGTGGAATTCACCGCCATTGCCGACATCGAGCTCGCCACCGGCGACCAACGCGTGTCGCTGCCGGCTGGCCAAAGCTGGTCGATCACCGCGACCGGCCCCACCACCGTCGAGGTTCCCGGCGTGCTGACCGCGCGGGTAACCCCTGGCGCGACCACGCTGGACGCGCAAGCCAAATTCGCTGCGGCACAAGACGAATTCGCTAAAACGCTGCAAGCGGCCGACGTGGCGGACCTCGCGTCGGCGCGTTCCGCCGACCAGCGCCGCCGCGAACTGCAGGGCTGTCGAGACCAATTGGACGCCAGGGTATCCGGGCTGTGCGGCGACGAAACCGTCGACGAACTGCGGGAGCGGCTGGCGCAGCTGCGCGCCGATCAACCGGCCGACCCGGACCTCGTCCCGAAAGACGCCGACGCCGCCCGCGCCGAACTGGACGCCGCCGAGGCCGCCCACACTGCCGTGGCCACGGAATGCGAACAGCGCCGCAAAGCCGCGACGGCCGCCGACGCCGCGCTGGCCGAGGCGTCAACGCGCGCAACGGTTTCCCAGAACACGCTGCAGGCCCAACGCGCCGAGCTGGATGCCGCGACCGATCGGCTGGCCCGGGAGCGCGCCGAGGTGAGCGACGAGGACCTCGCGTCGGCGGCGCAAGCCGGGCTCAAGGGCAAAGAGGACGCCGAGCGCCGCGTCGCCGAGCTCGCCGACGCGCTTGCGGCCGCCGCGCCGGACGCGGTCGCCGCCGAATTGACCGCCGCCACCCAGGCGGCCAACGCGCTGCGCGACCAATACGAAGACGCGAACAGGGCGTTGCGCGAAATCGGCATCGAGCTCTCGGTTTTCGGCAGCGAGGGCCGCCAGGGCAAGCTGGACGCCGCGCAGACCGAACGCGAGCACGCCGCCGGCCAGCACGAGCGGATCGGCAGCCGCGCACGGGCCGCCCAGTTATTGCGCTCGGTGATGTCACGGCACCGCGACACCACCCGGCAGCGCTACGTCGAGCCCTATCGCACGGAACTGCAACGGCTCGGTCGCCCGGTGTTCGGCCCCGACTTCGAGGTCGACATCGACAGCGACCTGTGCATCCGCAGCCGCACCCTCAACGGCGTCACGGTGCCGTACGAATCGCTGTCCGGCGGCGCCAAGGAGCAGCTCGGCATCCTGGCCAGGCTGGCGGGCGCGGCCCTGGTCGCTAAGGAGGACAGCGTCCCGGTGGTGGTCGACGACGCGCTGGGTTTCACCGATCCCGATCGCCTGGCCAAGATGGGGCAGGTGTTCGACACCGTCGGCGCGCACGGCCAGGTAATCGTGCTGACATGCAGCCCCGACCGTTACGACGGCGTGCACGACGCGCACCGAATCGACCTCAACGTTTAGCATGAAGCGCTCGACGGTATTTGTCTTGGTGGAGCGCTATGACCATGAACTCGAAACGGCGTCGGCAGCAGGAAAAGCTGGCCGCGCTGCCCGGCGTGCGGGCGGTGCGCCGGCCGGTCGAGCCGGGTAGCACCGAAGAGTTCGATCTCTACTACGTGCGCGGCGGCCGCAAGTCCGCCCACCCGCTGGTGATCATCCCGGGCGGCCCGGGAGTCGCGTCGGTCCAGATGTACAAGGGCCTGCGCCGCCGGGCCGCGGCAGCGGGCCTCGACGTCATCATGATCGAGCATCGCGGCGTGGGGATGTCGCGCCACGACGACTCCGGTGCGGACCTGCCGCCCGACGCCCTCACCGTCAATCAGGTCGTCGACGACGTGGCCGCCGTGCTCGACGACGCCCGTGCGGACTCGGCCGTCATCTACGGAGCGTCCTACGGCACCTACATCGCCGCCGGAGTTGGCGTGCGCCACCCGGGCCGGGTGCACGCGATGGTCCTCGATTCGCCGCTGCTGTCGCGCCACGACATTGTGATCGTGCGCCGCGCGATCCGCCGGCTGCTGCTCCGAGGCGACAGCCCCGAAACCGCCCCGCTCGCACCGAAAGTCCGCAAGCTCGTCGATGCCGGCGTCATGACGGCGGCGGCCACCCAAGTCGTTGCGACGATCTACGGCCATGGGGGGGCGACGCTGCTCGACCGGCAACTCGACCTGCTGCTCGACGACCGAAAGGTGTTGTGGTGGGCCCTGTCCCGATTCGCGACCCTCTCGAACCTGCCGTACCGTTACGAGGAAGACCTGGTGAGCCGCATCGCGTTCCGCGAACTCGACTATGCCGCCGAGCCCGACGGCCTGCCGCTGGACCCCGCCGTGGCCGAACGCGAAAGCCGGACCCAGACGGCAACTTTCGAGGATGAGCCATACGACCTGCCGGCCGAGATGCCGAATTTCGGCTGGCCCACCGCGGTGATCTCCGGCGGCCGCGATCTCATCACGCCGCCGCCGGTCGCCCAGCGGGTGGCGTCGCTGATTCCCAACGCGCAGCTGCTCAAGCTTCCTAACATGGCCCACAGTGCGCTGGACTTTCGCGAGCCCGCGGCCTTGGCCGTTGCCGGCGCGGTGTGCCGCGGCGAATTCGAGGGCCTGGTCGCCCAGGCGCCGGCGCTGGATGAGCTCCCGCCGCGGCCGTCGGTCCGCTTGCTGTGGAAGGCGATCGAGCTCGCCGCCATTGCCGAGGGGGCGTTGCCGGCGCTGCGCGTCCCCGCGCCGTTGCGGCGGCGGGTCAGGTCCGGATGAACCCGATCGCGGTGTAGTTCAGATCGCCGAGGCCGGCCGCCCCGAAGTTCGCCAGCGTGCTGCGAACCGCGACGTCACCGGGGGATTGGGTCAGCGGCAGGCTGAATCCTTCGGCCCAGATGAGCTTGTCGAGGTCGTTGGCCAACGCCTGCGCCTTGGCGGGATCGAGTTCTTCGAGCGTCCGCTCGATCGCGGCGTCGATCTCCGGGCTGCCGATCTTGCCGAAGTTGCTTGCCCCGTCGGACTGGTAGATCTGCGTCAGCGACGAGAGCGGGAACGCGTCGCCGAGCCAGCCGAACTGCGCGATGTCGAAGGCCCCGACGTTGACGTAGTTGGTGAAGAAGCCGCTGCCCGACCGCGCGACGAGTTCGAGCTTGACGCCGATCTGGGCGAGGCTGTGCTGGGCGATCTGCGCGAACACCTTGCTGCCCTGCGCGTCGTAGAACAGATCGCGGATGACCAGTTGGCGGCCGTCGCGCTCGCGGAACTGGCCGCCCCACTTCCACCCCAGTGCGTCAAGCTCCCGGCTCGCCGCGGCCGGGTCGTAGGGCACGACGGAACTGTTGTCCTGGTAGCCCTGTTGGCCGGCGACGTAGATGTGGTTGCCCAGCGCCACCGGATTGCTGGTGAGGCCGTACTGGACGACCTTGGCGATGGTCTGGCGGTCGATGCCCTTGGCCACGGCCACCCGTAATGCCTTGTCTTCAAGGATCGCCCCAGGCGCGCCGTTGAAGGTGAAGTGCGACCAGCTCGGCGCGGGCGCGCGCCGTATCGAAATGCCCTTGGTCCGTTGGGCGATCGTCAGCTGGTCCACGGAGCCGATCCCGGTCGCGTCGATCGTGTTGTTCTGCAGCGCCGGCAGCCGGGCGGTGTCGTCGAGCACCAGGTAGGTGATGCTGTCCAGCCGCGGGGGCGTGCCCCACCATTTCGGGTTGCGGGTCAACACGATTCGCTGCGTCGTCCGGTCCAGCGACGACACGATGAACGGCCCGGCCGTCGGGCCGGGCGCTTCGAGCTGGCCCTTGTTGAACACCTCGGGAGTGGAGGTCATGCTGGCCGGCAGCAGCATGCCGTTGCCCGCGAACATGCCGCGCCACTCGGCGTACGGCTTGGCGAACGTCATGATGGCCTGCCGGTCGTCGACCCCCCGCGTCACCGACGCGACGCGGTCGGCGCCGCTGAATCCGGCGATCTCGAAGGCCTTGTCGACGCCGCTGAGTGCGTGGATTTGGCTGGCGATGTCCTGCCAGGTGACCGGCGTGCCGTCGGACCACACGGCCTTGGGGTTGATGGTGTAGGTGACCACCTGTGGGTTGGTCCCGGTGAGCTCGACGCTGGTGAAATAGTCAGTGTCGACGGTGGTCGAGCCATCCGGGCCGATGACGAAGGCTCGCGGCAAGGTCGCCTTCATCATCGAGGCGACCTCGGCCGAGTTGCCGTCGATGCTGAGAATGTTGAAGTTCGGCGGAAAGTCGCTGAGCGAGAGCCGCAGGTTGCCGCCGTCCTGGAGCGTGGCGGGATCGCGCGGGTTGAGGTCGCTGGTGGTGCCGATCGAGGCCTTGTTGCCCGTCGTGGGCGTCAGGTCGATGGCCGGCGAACATCCGGTCAGCACCAACCCGGCGACCAGCAACGGACTCAGCAACCCTCGAGACTGCGTCCAGCGCCTGGAAAGAGCCCACAACGACAGTCTGAGCGCAGTCTCGGCGACAGAAAACCTAGACATACTTCCCCGGATCCGGTTGGGGCACCGCGCCCAGCAGCCGGCGCGTGTAATCATGCTGCGGATTGGCGAACAGCTGCTCGCTGTCGCCCTGCTCCACGATGGCGCCGGCATACATCACCGCAACGTCGTGCGCGAGGTGCTTGACCACGGAAAGGTCGTGGGAAACAAAGAGGTACGACAGGCCGAATTGCTCCTGCAGGTCCAGCAGCAGGTTGATGATCCCGGCCTGGATGGACACGTCGAGCGCGGACACCGGCTCGTCGAGCGCCAGGATCTTGGGCTGCAGCGCCAGCGCCCGCGCGATGCCGATGCGCTGCTTCTGCCCACCGGAAAACTCGGCGGGGTAGCGGGTAGCGTCCGCGCGGCGCAGGCCCACGATCTCGAGCAGCTCGGCCACCCGCGTGAACGTGGCGTTCTTGTTGAAGCCGTTGGCCCGCAACGGTTCCGCCAGCAGCTCGAAGACCGGCAGCCGCGGATCCAGCGACGCCACCGGGTCCTGGAACACGACCTGAATGTCACGCCGTATCTCCCGCCGGCGCGCCGGGCTCAACGCTGCGACGTCGTTGCCCAGTACCTCGATCGAACCGGATTGCGGCGGAACCAGTTCCAGGATCTCGTGCAGCGTCGTCGACTTGCCCGAACCGGACTCGCCGACGATACCCAGCGTGCGGCCCTGCCGCAGCTCGAAGCTGATGCCGTCGACGGCTCGGACCTCGCCGACGGCGCGACGGAACACCACGCCCTTGGTCAGCCGGTAGGTCTTGACCAGATCGCGCACCCGGACCACCACCGACGAGTCACCAGGAGTCGCCTCGACACGCGCGGAGGTGTTCACCCCGTAGATGTCCGCGGCGCTGCGGTCGCCGACCTGATCGGTGCGGATGCAGGCGGCCCGATGGTCGACGGCGACCTCGATCAATTCCGGTTCGGCGGCGCGACATTCGTCGATGGCCAGCGGGCAGCGCGGCGCGAAGGGGCAGCCCGGATCCAGCCCCGCGAGCGACGGCGGCGCGCCGGGGATGGGGACCAGCCGGGTGCCCTGCGTGGCGTCCAGCCGGGGAACCGACCCCAACAGCCCGACGGTGTAGGGCATCTGGCGGGCCCGATACAGGTCGCTCACGGCGGCCGACTCCACCACCCGCCCGGCGTACATCACCAGCGCCCGGTCGGCGAACTCGGCGACCACCCCCAGATCGTGCGTGATGATGAGCACCCCGGCGCCGGTGACGTCGCGGGCCGTCTTGAGCACCTCCAGGATCTGCGCCTGCACCGTGACGTCCAGCGCGGTGGTGGGTTCATCGCAGATCAACAGGTCTGGGTCGTTGGCGATCGCGATCGCGATGACCACGCGCTGCCGTTCGCCGCCGGACAGCTCGTGCGGAAACGCCCGGGCGCGTCGCTCGGGCTGCGAAATGCCAACCAGCTCAAGCAGTTCGACCGCGCGCCCGCGGGCGGCCTTGCGCCCGACGTGCGGCTGGTGAACCTCGATCGCCTCGGCGATCTGGTCGCCAACGGTGTAAACCGGCGTCAGCGCCGACATCGGATCCTGGAACACCATGCCGACCGTCTTGCCGCGGAACCGTGACATCGCGTCGTCGCCGAGTCCCAAGAGCTCGGTGCCCTGCAACCGAACCGAGCCGCGCACGCGCGCGTACTCCGGCAACAGCCCGACCACCGCCATCGCCGACACGGACTTGCCCGAGCCCGATTCGCCGACCATGGCCACGACTTCGCCGGGTTCGATGTGATAGCTGATGCCGCGCACCGCGGTCACCGGCGGGCCGTCACTCGGGAACGTGACGGCCAGGTCGGAAACTTCCAGCAGCGGGCTCATCGGGCACCGCCCCGCCTCAGCCCGCTGCCCGGGTCGAGCGCGTCGCGCAGCCCGTCGCCAGTCAGGTTGGCGCACACCAGGATCAGTACCAGGACCCCGGCCGGGAACAGGAACACCCACGGGAAGGTGGTCGCCGACTGGGTGCCGTTGGCGATCAGCGTGCCCAGCGACACGTCGGGCGGCTGGATTCCGAAACCGAGGAAGCTCAGGCCGGTTTCGGCAAGGATGGCCGACGCGACGTTGAGCGCGGCGTCGATGATCAGGATGGACGCTACGTTGGGCACCACGTGGCCGACGATGATCCGGCGGCTGGAGACGCCCATATACCGTGCGGCGCGGATGAATTCGCGCTCACGCAAGCTCATCGTCATGCCGCGGACCATGCGCGAGCTGATCATCCACCCGAATGCGGCCAGCAGCAGCACCAGCAACAGGACGCTGGACGACTTCTTGACCCGCGGCGTCAGTATCGCGATCAGGATGAAGCTGGGCACCACCAACAGCAGGTCGACCACCCACATCAGCACCCGGTCCCGCCACCCGCCGAAGTAGCCGGCGACCGACCCGACCGTGGCGGCGATGCCGGTGGAGATGAACGCCACGCAGACGCCGATCAGCATCGACTTCTGCATGCCCCGCAGGATCTGCGCCAATAGGTCTTGGCCCATCGCGTTGGTGCCCAGCCAGTGCCGGGCGTTGGGCGGCTGCAGCAGCGCATTGAAATCGAGGTCGTCGTAGGAGTAGGGCAGCAGCGACGGCAGCGCGTAGCAGCCGACGAACAGCAGCACCAGCAGCGTCAGCGACGCCACCGCAAGCCGGTTGCGCCCGAACCGGCGCAGCACCAACGTCCGGCGCGACGTGAAACCCGCCACCTCCGGCGTCGAAACCCCTTGCGCCGCAACCGCTTCAAACGTCATTCGCGCCGCTCCTCAGCATCGCTTCGTCCCCCGCAAGCGGGAGGTGCCCCCACTGCATCGTCGCCGGCGCGCGTCATGACACCCGCACCCTCGGATCGAGTGCCGCGTAGAACACGTCCGACAACAGGCCGGCCAGCAGCACCACCGTGCCGGAGAACAGCGTGATGGCCGCGATGATATTGGTGTCCTGGGCCGAAATGCCCTGCACCAGCCATTCACCCATGCCGTGCCAGCCAAAGATCTTCTCGACGAACACCGCGCCGGTGACCAGGCCGGCCACCCCATAGGCGAACAGCGTGGCCAGCGGTATCAGCGCGGTGCGCAGGCCGTGCTTGAACAGCGCGCGCCGCCGGGTCAACCCCTTGGCGCGGGCGGTGCGAATGAAGTCCTGCCCGAGGACGTCGAGCATCGCGTTGCGCTGATATCGGCTGTATCCCGCCGCGGCCATCAGCGCCAGGGTCAGCGTGGGCAGGATCAGGTGCCGTAACCGGTCGAGCGACTGGGCCCAGAACCCGCCCGCCACGCCGGGCGACGTCTCCCCGGTGTAGTCGAACAGATGGACGCCGGTGGCCCAGTTGACCCGCAGCGCGCCGAGGATCAGCAGGTTGGCGATGACGAACGACGGAGTGCTCAGCAACAGCAGCGCCAGCAGCGTGACGACGCGGTCGCTCAGCCGGTACTGGCGGATCGCGCCCCACGCCCCGGCGACGATGCCCAGCACCGTGCCCACCAGCGAGCCGACGACCAGCAGCCGCAGGCTGACCCCGACGCGGCGCCACAGCGTGGTGGCGACGGGCTGCCCGGTGATGGTCGTGCCGAAGTCGCCGCGGACGACGTGCGAGGCCCAATTCGCGTAACGGAGCGGTATGGGCTTGTCCAAGCCGAGCGCGTGGGCCTTGGCGTCGATGACGGCCTGCGGCGGGCGCGGGTTGCGCTGCAACAGGCTGTCCAGCGGCGAGAACGCCACCGAGGTCAGGCAATAGGTCAGAAACGATGCCAGGGCCAGCAACACGATGTAGTTGAGCAACCGGCGCGCCAGGAACCGAATCATGCCCGACCGAGCCGCCCGTGCCGCATTGGGACAGGTTAACCAGCCGTGCTCGTCCTTGTGATCCGGCTGATTTTCATGCGTGAATTACGGGTGGCTCGCTGCTACTTTCAGGCCGCCATACCCCAAGGAGGCTTGCGTGACGGTTACCGACGACTACCTGGCCAATAACGCCCAATACGCGAGCAACTTCCAGGGCCCGCTGCCGTTGCCGCCGAGCAAGCATGTCGCGGTGGTCGCGTGCATGGACGCGCGGCTCGACGTCTACCGCGTCCTCGGCCTCAACGAGGGCGAGGCCCACGTCATCCGCAACGCGGGCGGCGTCGTCACCGACGACGTCATCCGCTCGCTGGCCATCAGCCAGCGGCTGCTGGGGACCCGGGAGATCATCCTGATCCACCACAGCGACTGCGGCATGCTCACCTTCACCGACGACGAGTTCAAGCGCGGCATCCAGGACGAGATCGGGGTCAAGCCGCCCTGGGCGGCCGAGGCGTTCCCGGACCTCGCCGAGGACGTCCGGCAGTCGCTGCGCCGCATCGAGAACAGCCCGTTCGTGACCAAACACGTCTCGCTGCGCGGCTTTGTCTTCGACGTCGCCACCGGCAAGCTCGAGGAAGTGATCCTCTAGCGTTCCCCGCGCGAGCAGACGCAAAAGGCCCTGAAAATACCCAATTTTGGGGGCTTTTGCGTCTGCTCGCCGCAGTAGCTAGCCCACCTTGTAGGTCGCCAGCGCCTTGGCGACCAGCGTGCCCGCCGGGTCGACGATCTCGGCCTCGCAGTTGACCAACGACCGGCCCCGCCGCAGCACCCGGCCCACCCCGATCAGGTCGGTGGCCCGCGCGGGCGCCATGAAGTCCAGCGTCATCGACACCGTCACGCCCCGGAGCGACGGGGGAGCGTCCGCACCGCACCACGCCGCGGCCATGACGGTCAGGTCGGCCAGTGTCGCGATGGCGCCGCCGTGCACCATGTCGCCGACGGTGACGTTGGTCGGATCCCAGGGCAGCCGCAGCCTGACCTCGTCGTCGGCCAGCTGATCGGCGACGATCCCCAGCTTCGCGACGAACGGCGATTGGGGGAGGAATCGCGAAATGACTTCGCGGCCGCTCTGCGTTTCAGTCGTCATGCGCTCATGCTCGCGCACGCACCCGCCGGCGCAAAAGGCAAGTGACCCGGCGTGGCGTAATGCGTCGCCTGCTTGTCACCCGCGCCAAACCGTTGACACCGCCCGGGAGGGCTGGTTCTATATATGACAATGACCATAAAGATGGTCAATTCGACCACCTTTATCAAGAATCCAACGAGGTGCCTATGACCAGCGTTGTGAACACGGCCCCGGCGGCCGGCCAGTACGAGTTGAGCCATCTGCGCTCGCTCGAGGCCGAGGCGATCCACATCATTCGGGAGGTGGCCGCGGAGTTCGAGCGCCCCGTCCTGCTGTTCTCGGGCGGCAAGGACTCCATCGTGATGCTGCATCTGGCTCTCAAGGCGTTTAAGCCCGGGCGGCTGCCGTTCCCGGTGATGCATGTCGACACCGGCCACAACTTCGACGAGGTGATCGCCGCCCGCGACGAGCTGGTCGCCGAGTCCGGGGTCCGGCTGGTGGTCGCGTCGGTGCAGGAGGACATCGACGCCGGACGGGTGGTCGAGACGATCCCGTCGCGCAACCCGATCCAGACTGTGACGCTGCTGCGCGCCATCCGCGAGAACAAGTTCGACGCCGCGTTCGGCGGGGCGCGCCGCGACGAGGAGAAGGCGCGCGCCAAGGAGCGGGTGTTCAGCTTCCGCGACGAGTTCGGCCAGTGGGACCCGAAGGCCCAGCGGCCCGAGCTGTGGAACCTCTACAACGGCCGGCACCACAAGGGCGAGCACATCCGCGTCTTCCCGCTGTCCAACTGGACCGAGTTCGACATCTGGTCCTACATCGGCGCCGAGAAGATCAAGCTGCCGTCGATCTATTTCGCGCACCGGCGCAAGGTGTTTCAGCGCGACGGCATGCTCCTGGCGGTGGACCGGCACATGCAGCCGCGCGCCGACGAGCCGGTGTTCGAGGCCACGGTGCGGTTCCGCACCGTCGGCGACGTCACCTGCACCGGGTGCGTGGAATCCGAGGCCGCCACCGTGAGCGAGGTCATCGCCGAGACGGCGGTGGCGCGGTTGACCGAGCGCGGCGCGACCCGCGCCGACGACCGGATCTCGGAGGCTGGAATGGAAGACCGCAAACGGCAGGGCTACTTCTGATGACAACGCTATTGAGGCTCGCGACCGCCGGATCCGTCGACGACGGTAAGTCCACCCTGATCGGGCGCCTGCTGTATGACTCCAAGGCCGTGATGGAAGACCAATGGGCGTCGGTGGAGCGGGCGTCGGAGGAGCGCGGCCACGACTACACCGACCTGGCGCTGGTGACGGACGGCCTGCGAGCCGAGCGGGAGCAGGGCATCACCATCGACGTCGCCTACCGCTATTTCGCAACTCCCAAGCGGAAATTCATCATCGCCGACACGCCGGGACACATCCAGTACACCCGCAACATGGTGACCGGGGCGTCGACGGCACAGCTGGTGATCGTGCTCGTCGACGCCCGCCACGGCCTGCTGGAGCAGTCCCGCCGGCACGCCTTCCTGGCGTCCTTGCTCGGCATCCAGCACATCGTGTTGGCGGTCAACAAGATGGACCTGATCGACTGGGACAAAGAAAGATTCGAGTGGATCCGCGACGAGTTCCACGCCTTCGCGGCCCGGCTCGACGTGCAGGACGTGGCCACCATTCCCATCTCCGCGCTCAATGGCGACAACGTGGTGACCAAGGGGGACAACTCGCCGTGGTACGAGGGCCCGGCGCTGCTGTCGCACCTCGAGGAGGTTTACATCGCCGGTGACCGCAACCTGGTCGACGTGCGCTTCCCGGTGCAATACGTGATCCGGCCGCAGACCCACGAGCATCGCGACCACCGCAGCTACGCCGGCACCGTGGCCAGCGGGGTGATGCGCCCCGGCGACGAGGTGGTGGTGTTGCCCGTCGGCAAGACCACCCGGATCACCGCGATCGAGGGCCCGAATGGCCCTGTGGAGGAAGCGTTTCCGCCGATGGCCGTCTCGGTGAGCCTGGCCGACGACATCGACATCTCGCGCGGCGACATGATCGCCCGCACCCACAACCAGCCCAGGGTCACGCAGGATTTCGACGCGACCGTTTGCTGGATGGCCGACAACACGGCGCTGGAGCCGGGCCGCGACTACCTCATCAAGCACACCACCCGAACCACCCGCGCGCGGGTGACCGCGCTGGAGTACCGGCTCGACGTCAACACCCTGCACCGCGACAAGGCCGCAAGGGCGTTGCAGCTCAACGAACTTGGCCGCATCTCGCTGCGCACCCGGGTTCCGCTGCTGCTCGACGAGTACACCCGCAACTCCAGCACCGGCTCGTTCATCCTCATCGACCCGAACACCAACGGCACGGTGGCGGCGGGCATGGTGTTGCGTGAGGTCGCGGCGCAGACGGCGAGCCCGAACACCGTGCGGCACAAGTCGCTGGTCGGTGCGGAAGCGCGGCCGAAAGGCAAGACCGTGTGGTTCACCGGTCTGTCGGGCTCCGGGAAGTCGTCGGTGGCGATGCTGGTCGAGCGGACGCTGCTCGAAAGCGGCATTGCCGCTTACGTTCTCGACGGCGACAACCTGCGCCACGGCCTGAACGCGGACCTGGGCTTCTCCATGGCCGACCGCGCCGAGAACCTGCGCCGGCTGGCGCATGTGGCGGCGCTGCTGGCCGACAGCGGTCAGGTGGTGCTGGTGCCGGCGATCAGCCCGCTGGCCGAGCACCGCGAATTGGCCCGCAGGGTCCATGCCGACGCCGGCGTCGAATTTTTCGAGGTGTTCTGCGACACGCCGCTCGATGAGTGCGAGAAGCGTGATCCCAAGGGGCTGTACGCGAAAGTGCGCGCCGGTGAGATCCAGAACTTCACCGGCATCGACAGCCCGTATCAGCAGCCGGAGAATCCGGATCTTCGGCTGACGCCGGATCGCAGCGTCGAGGAGCACGCGCAGCGGGTCATCGACCTGCTGGAGTTGCGCCCCTAGGGACCGCTTACCGGGGTGGCACAATCCTCACCATGCGGATGTCGGCCAAGGCGGAGTACGCGGTGCGCGCGATGGTCCAGCTCGCCACGGTCGACGGCGGCACGTTGGTGACGACCGACGAATTGGCCCAAGCCCAGGGCATACCGCCGCAATTTCTCGTCGACATCCTCACCAACCTGCGCACCGATCGCCTGGTGCGAAGCCACCGCGGCCGGGAGGGCGGCTACGAATTGGCCCGGCCCGGAAACGAGATCAGCATCGCCGACGTCCTGCGTTGCATCGACGGCCCGCTGGCAAGCGTCCGCGACATCGGGCTCGGTGATTTGCCCTACGCCGGGCCCACCGCGCCGCTGGCCGACGTGTGGCGGGCGCTGCGCGCCAGCATGCGTTCGGTGCTGGAAGAGACGAGTGTGGCCGACGTCGCGGCCGGCGCCCTGCCCAAGCACGTCGCGCAGCTCGCCGACGACTATCGGGACCAGGAACACACGCGGCACGGCTCGCCGCGCGGCGGCGATTAGCCGCCCGAGCCGTAGGGGCGGGTCAGGATCTCCATGGCGTGCCCCGAAGGATCGAGGAAGTAAACGCCGCGGCCGCCGTCTCGGGTGTTGATTTCGCCGGGCCGATTGGCCCCCGGGTCCGCCCAGTGCTCCAGGCCGCGCGACTTGATCTTGCCGTAGATCTCGTCGAACTCCTGTTCCGAAACCAGGAACGCGTAGTGCTGGCGGCGGATCTCCTCGCCCTCGGCGACGTCGGAGTAATCGAGACTCGCGCCATGGTCGAGCGCGACAACCATGAAGTGGCCAAACGGCTTCGGCTCCGGCAGGCCGAACAGCTCGGCGAGGAATTCCGCGGACTCCCGCTTGTCGCGCGACGCGACGATGGTGTGGTTGAAACTGATGCTCATAGTTCAATCATCCGCTTCTCGCGAGCGCGCGTGTCTGTACGGCGACACGCCGTACCGGCTGGCATTTTGTGCGCTCTCGCGCGACGACCAGCCGCCCCGCTACTTGGGTGCCGTCAGCTCCAGCGCGATGTTGTCCGGGTCGCGGAACTCCAGAATGTACGACGGGCCAATGTCTTTGACGGGCTCGTGCGCGACGCCGACCTCGTCGAGATGCGTGGCCGCGGCGTCCAATTCGTCCTTGCTGCCGAGCCGGAACGCGATGTGGTCGAGGCCGCAGCGATCCTCGTGGAAGCGGTCGCTGGCGACCGGCCGCAGGCCGAGCAGCGTGCCGCCAAGGTCGTAGATGACGCCGCCGAACAGGAAGCCGAACTGGTTGCGGGTGGCTTCGTCGGCGTTCTCGGGGACCTCGAGCAAGACCGGCCAGCCGAACACGCTCTCGTAGAACCGCCGTGACCGCTCGATATCGGTGACGGTCAGCCGGACATGCGCGATGGAGGTACTGGTGAAACCCATCTGCCTCATGCTGCCAGAATCGCGTCTGTGCAGATAGCGATGACCATGCCGGTGATGGAACCCGACCTGGACGCGGAGGTGCTCGAAAACTGGGCCCGCGCCATCGACGAGGGCCCGTTCTCGTCGCTGTGCTGGGGCGAGCGCATCGCGTTCGGAAACCCGGACAACCTGACGCTCCTCGGCGCGCTGGCCGCGTGGACCACCCGGGTGCGGATGGTGACGACGGTGATCGTGCCGCAGCTGCACGATCCGGTCATGCTGGCGAAGGGCCTGGCCACTGGCGACATGCTGAGTGGCGGCCGGCTGACGGTGGGCGTCGGCGTCGGCGGCAGGCACGAGGACTATCACGCCGTGGGCGCGGACCCGGCGACCCAGACGATGCGCAGCATGGCCGAACGCGTGGCGGTGATGAAGCGGGTGTGGGCCGGCGAGAAGATCACCGAATCGGTGCTGCCGGTCGGGCCCGCCCCGGTTCAGCGCGGCGGCCCCCCGCTGCTCGTCGGCAGCATCGGGCCGAAGACCGTCCGCAGCGCCGCGGCCTGGGCCGACGGGCTGGCCGGCACCACGTTGGACCTCGACGTCGCCAAGCAGAACGAGCTGTTCGACGTCGCGCGGCAGGCGTGGACCGAGGCCGGCCGGTCCAGACCGCACCTGGTGACGTCGTTCTGGTTCGCGTTCGGCCAGCCCGAGCAGGCCCGTGCCCAGGTGCGTCGCCACCTGCTGCGCTACATGAACTGGATTCCGGCCGAGTACGTCGACGCGATGGCGCCCATGACCGGTTGGGCCGGCAGCGAGGACGAGCTGCTGGCCGTCCTGCGGAAGTTCGAGGGAATCGGCACCGACGAGGTACAGCTCATCCCGACGAGTTCCGACGTCGACCAGCTGCGTCGCGCGGCCGACGTGGCCGCCCAGTTCTAGGCCGAATGGTGGCGACCCGCTGCGCCCGGCTACGCCGCGCTTGCGATCCCCACTAGGCCGACGCTCGCTCGTCGTCCGCGGCGGGCTCTTGCGGCGGCTGCCCCTTGCGCAGCGTCGCCAGCAGCTCGCGGTACGGGCCGACGAGGTAGACGGTGTCGCCGCCGCGCAGCCACGCGTCGCGGCGCGGATGCAGCTCGACGGGCGTGTCGTGGCGGGTGATCGCGATGACCCGGGTCTGGGTGGACAGCTCGAACATCTTCAGCCCGTCGAGTTCGCTGCCGGCCGCCACGTGCATGGCGCCGACCATGAAGGAGCGCTGCCCCACCGAGAACGTCCCCAGCACCTGCAGCCCCATCGCGGCGCCGATGAACCACGGCGCGGCCAGATCGACGGTCGAGCGAACGTTTTCGAAGCCGAACCGCTGGGCCACCGCGGCGCCCAGGGCGCGGTCGTAGATGCGCAGCACGATCGGGACGTCGGGCCGGACCAGCTCGGGCATCACCCGCGGGCCGAGCATCTCGCGCAGCACGATCCCGGTCTCGATGTTGGTCATGTCGTCCTGGGTCAACACGGCCACCGCGCGGGCCCGGTCGACGCGGGCCGCCGCCAGCGTCTGGCGCAGCGTCGCGTCGCCGAAGATCACCGGCACGTCCAGGTCGTCGGCCGCAGACAGGAACCGGTTGTTGTCGTCGCGCTCGATGACCGCCACCTCGTAGCCGGCGCCGGCCAGGTCGGCGATGACGCGGCTGCCGAACGAGCCCAGCCCGACGACGATGACGTGATTGTGCAGGTGGCGGGCCCGCCGGCGTCCGGCCGAGTGGGCGAAACGCCTAGATAACAGCAGGTCCGCCATGAACGCGACCAGCAGCGCCGTGGTCGTCACGCCCGCGAGCATCAGCATGATGCTGAACAGGCGCAGCCAGGTGGGCTGCTGCAGGAAGCTGAAGTCGCCGTAACCGACGGTCGCGATCGTCTCGGTGCTGAAATACAGCGCGTCGAGCCACGTCATCTTCGCGTGCGGCTGGTAGCTGAAGCGCAGCACGACCGTCGACCCGATCAGCAGCAGCGCCACGGCCACCAGGGCGCGCGGCAGCATCGGGTTGACGTCGTCACGCAGGCCGCGGGCGGCATCGAGCAGTCGACGCAGCCAGGCCTGGCGCGACCGCCTCGCGGTCGGCTTCGGGACCTTGATGCCGCGGGCGGCCAGCTCGTCGGCGGTGCCGATCATCGCGGTCCAGTCGCCGGCGTGCACCGGCAGATCCCGGCCCGGGCACGGCTCCACCCGGCCCGGGGTGGCGCAGTTCTCGCCGTGGATGACCGCGACGGGCGCCAGGTCGCCGTAGATCTCGCGCAGCGTCGCGTCGCGCGGCGCTTCGGAGCCGGAGACGACGAACTTGATGCCCGCCGCCTCGAACGGGTGCACGGTGTGCGCCAGGCAGGCCTCGACGACGGACGGCGCCGCGAGGTCCGCGACGTCCAGAATCGCGCCGGGGCGTTTGTCGGCGGCCATCGCCGTCCGCAGCACGTCGTTGGCCAGCCGCGCCACCACCCGGACATGGGGATTGGCTTTCCTTGCCAGCAGGGCGATTTCGAGATTGATCGCGTCGTCGTCGCCGGCGCAGATCACGGCGCGGGCGCGGGCGATGCCGGCGGTGGCGAGCTCGGTGGGGCTGGTGAGCTTGACGATGTGCACTCCGGCGTTGTTGAGTTCCTCGACGATTGTCGTCGCCAGCGCGTCCTCGCCGCTGACGATGATGTGGCTACGCATGCCGGAGCGGCGGATCTCCCTATCTTCAGGGGCCATCGGTGCATTATCGCGGTCGCGGTGGCATCACACGAGTCCACCGCGCGGGCGCTACAGGACTTTGAAGTCGGACGGTGACCAGAACGCCCGCATCGACGTGATCTTCGCATCGTCGTCGAACGTCATCGTCGAGATCGGCGAGAGCCGGCTGCGGCTGTCGCCGCCGTCGAGGGTGAGGCGCCACAAGAACGCGGCTTCGCTGCCACCGACCCGAATCTCGAGGAGTTCCGTGTCCTTCTTGGCGTCTTGAAATCCGGCATAGAACTCGCGGATGGCGTCGTGGCCACGGCGAAGGTCGGTGCCGATCGGGTCCTCGACCGTGGCGCCGGCGGCGTAGAGCGCGACGATGTCGTCGGTCTTGCCGTCGGCCACGAGCGCGAGGTAGCTCTTTACGGTCTCGGTGATGGCGTCAGGGGATGGCATGGCTTCGGACGCTACCGCACCGGTGATACTGGGCGACGTGTCCTTCATCGAATGCGTCGCGTCCCGCGAGATCTATCGGAACCGATGGCTGGTGGTGCGGGAGGACCAGATCCGCCGCCCCGACGGCAGCGCCGGCATCTACTCCGTGATTGACAAGCCGACCTACGCGCTGGTGATGCCCTACGACGGGAAGCGCTTCCGGCTGGTCGAGCAGTTTCGCTATCCCCTCGGCGCGCGGCGCTGGGAGTTCCCGCAGGGCAGCGCCCCCGATCACGCGGAGGTCGACCCGCACGAGCTGGCCGAGCGCGAGTTGCGCGAAGAGACCGGGCTGCGCGCGACGTCGATCGAAGCGCTGGGTCTGCTGGACGTCGCCGCCGGGATGACGAGCCAGCGCGGCTGGGCGTTCCTGGCCACCGGCATCGTCGAGGGCGAGGCGGACCGCGAGCACGAGGAACAGGACATGCACAGCGAGTGGTTCTCGCGCGCGGACGTCGAGGAGATGATGCGCACCGGCGTGATCGTCGACGCGCAGTCGATCGCCGCCTATGGGCTGTTTCTGCTGCGGGAGCGATGACTTCCGGGTCGCGCATCGGTCAATACCGATATGACGATCACCGAACGCAATCTCGACGGGTACGGCGCACCGCCGATTGAATGGGACCGGGTCCGGGCCGTACTGGACGGTGAGCTGCCGCAGGCGCCGGGCACCGGAGGTCCGGCGCGCCACACGGTGTGGCTGACCACGATCAATCCCGACGCCAGCCCGCACGTCATGGCCGTCGGGGTCGTTCGGTGCGGTGGCAGCTGGTATTTCAGCTCCGGGCTCGCGACCCGAAAGTCCCGGAACCTCGCCCGCGATCCCCGGTGCGTGCTCAGCGTCGCCACCGAGCCGTTCGACCTGGTCGTCGAGGGCACCGCCGAGCTGGTCACCGATGCGAGTGAATTGTCCTCAGTCGCAGCCGCGTTTGTCGCCGACGGCTGGCCGTGCAAGGTGGCGGGCGACGCGCTCACGGCGGAGTTCAGCGCCCAGTCGGCGGGTCCGCCGCCGTGGCACGTCTATCGCGTCAAGGCGTCGACGGTATTCGCCCTCGGCACGACGGAACCGTTCGGCGCCACCAAGTTTCAGCTGGGCTGAGCCAACCAAGCTGAACGGCGCTCGGACTGCTCTACAAACACATTGGCGCCGTTGCCTTTCCGGTGGCCTCGTCGGCGCGTCTCGTGAGCCCCTTCAGGTCGTGGAGCATGGTGGCCCCTTTCGGTTCTCAACGTGGCGCGAGGTTGATCTGCCCGGCGCCGGCGAAACCCGGGCCGCCGTCGACGATCGCGCCGACGAGTGAATGCATCGTCGACACCGCCGCTTTCGATGCGCTTGAGGCTTAGTTGGGCGGGGCGATCGAATCGAGGCGACGGCGGACGTCCGCCGCGTGCACGTTCGGCCCACCGTGGCCGACGAACAGTTCCCGCGGGTCGTGATCTAGCACCAGATCAAGTCCCCGACGGACGCCGGCGACGTCCTCGGCGAAAAAGTGCCGCACAGGGTGGTGTGGTCGAATACGGGCGAAGGCGAAGCCTCCGCGGACCAGGTCACCGACTATGGCGTCGCCGTCGTCGAGCAGCACGACACAGGAGCCGCCGGTGTGACCCGGAACCGGCACCATCACGGCACCGATTCCGTACGCTTCCAGCCGCAACGACTCTCGAACCAAAACCTGCGGGCACGCCCCGGCGAACGTCATGCGGGTAATGACGGGCCGCAAGATCCGTCCGGGAAAACCGGTAACCGGTAACTGTTCGTTGACGCCACGTTCAAGCAAACCCGCGTCGTCGGCGCCGATGGCGATCGGCACCCCGGCGTGCGCGACGGCATTTACACTGCCGGCGTGATCGGTATGCCCGTGCGTCAGCACCACCAAGGACAGATCAGACGGCGCGATGCCGTGCTGGCGTAGCGAGTGGAGCAGCTTTTCCTCTTCACCCGGCTTGCCGGCATCGACCAGGACAGGCCGGTCACCGAGTAGGAGGTAGGCGTTGCTGATCGACAGCGTCAGCGGCACGATGCGGACGGTCATGGTTCCCCCTCTGAACATGTTGCTCAGTGTCGGGTGGCGAGGGCCATATCGGGACGGCCGACCCGCCGCCATCTCAGCCCGTTGGGCGTGCGCGAAACTAACCGTACCTCCCCGCGGACTCGATCCAACCATGGTGCGGACAGGGTTTCAGGGGCTGCGTGCTACCGAGCCACATTCGGCGAGACCGATTCAGGTGATGAAGCCGCGCAGCGGCGATCACCCGCGGCCCGAAAGACCGGCCGCGGCCCGGATCTCCCGGCGCGCCGCGGCCCGGTCGGCGTCGGGAAATATATAGTGGCTCAACGCGGTTCGTGCGACCGCACCCGCAAGGTCGCGGGCATCCACCGTCGTGGCGAAGGCCCCCTCGCGGGCACAGCGCTGAAAGACCGCCGTCAACCCGTCGGCCAGCATCGGCAACGCCTGCGCCATCTGGTCGTGCGCGAACGTCGGCTCGAGGTCGAGCAGCCGTCCGGGCGGTTGCGCCTCGACGAAGGTCGCGACGACGTCGACGGCGGCCTCCAGGCGCGCGACTCCCGCGACCCCGGACATCGCGGCGTCCATCGCGTCGTTGAAGCGGCGGCGCTCGCGTTTGCCCAGCGCGTCGATGAGTTCTTCTTTGGACGTGAAGTAGCGGTAAATGGTGGGCCGCGAAACCCCGGCCAGGGTCGCCACATCCGAGAGCGACATCCTGCGGGCGCCCGTCCGAAATACCAGTCGCTGCGCCGCGTCGAGGATCCGATCGGACAGATCCGCCGCGGCGACCCCTACAGCTTGCCGAGCTCGCGCAGCCATGAGATCAGCAGCCGTAGGCCGTCATCGAACGACATCGGCGCGTAGCCGAGGCGCCGGGTGGTCAGGTTGTCGGTCGCCCTGGGCTTGCGTTCGGTCTTCGCCGCGGCCTTCGCGATCGCCATCAGGGTGGGCCCGAACTCGGCGGTAAGCGCCTCGGGGTCGCTGCGGTAGTCGAGATCCTCGACGCGGTGGTCGATTCCGGCGATCTCGCAGGCGCGGTTGATGCCGCCGGCGGTGCTGAAGGTGTCCTCGGGGCGGCCGACCAGCAGGTAGCGCTCCCCGGCCACGCCCTTGTCCAGGGCGGCGATCGAGCCCTTCGCGACGTCCGCCCCCGCCACCCAGGTCACGGGAAAAGCCAAGTAGCGCTTGATCTTTCCGCGCATGCCGGCCAGCAGCACGCGGTTGAAGCTGGTGCGGTGCAGGGCGCGCGCGACCACCAGGCCGGGACCGTAGATCGCGCCGGGGTGGCACGTCAGCACGTCGTCGCCCGCGGCGGCGCGCCGGTGCGCTTCCAAGAAGGCGGCGAGCTTGGTGACGGTGTAGGGGTCGCCCGGCGGGTTCTTGAGCACGGGCGCCTCCTCGAAGTCGACGCCGGTGCTCAGGTCCAGGAACGTGGCGGTGCTCAGCGCGACCACCCGGCGCATGCCGTGGGCCTTGGCCGCGTCCAGGACGTTGGTGGTGCCGACGGTGTTGACTGCCTTGAAGTCCTCGAGGTCCTGGCTCGCGCCGCCCAGCAGCGCGGCGCAGTGAATGGCCGCTTCGGCGCCCTTCGCCGCGGCCAGCACGTCGTCGGCGTCGGTGATGTCGCCCTTGACCAGCTCGACGCCGATCCCGGCCAGCGCGGCGGCGTCGTCGGGATCGCGCACCAGCGCGCGGACGTGGTCGCCGCGCTCGATCAGCTGCTGGCACACGTTGCCGCCGGTCTGCCCGGTCGCGCCGGTGACGAAGATCGTGCTGGCCATGGCGGCCCTCCGAGGTTGTTACATATCGGACAGATTCGGTAATGACTGTAAGCCTTGACGTCGGTTTGTTCTATATTCAGCTGCATGACGCTCGACCCCTCAAGTGTTCTCCTGACCGATCGCGTCGCGGTCGTCACCGGCGGCGGCGCGGGCATCGGTCGCGGCATCGCGCGGGGGCTGACGGCCTTCGGCGCGCGCGTCGCGATCTGGGAACGCGACCCCGACTCGTGCGCGTCGGCGGCCGAGGAGATCGGAGCGCTGGGGCTCACCGTCGACGTCCGCGACAGCGCCGCG
The DNA here is from genome assembly GCF_002101935.1 of Mycobacterium sp. IEC1808. NCBI lineage: Bacteria > Bacillati > Actinomycetota > Actinomycetes > Mycobacteriales > Mycobacteriaceae > Mycobacterium > Mycobacterium sp. IEC1808. The sequence goes on from NZ_LQPV01000005.1 coordinate 23,926, forward strand.
GTGGACGCCGCGCTGGCGCAGACCTCCGCCGAACTTGGCACGGTGAGCATCCTGGTCAACAACGCCGGCGGGGTCTTTTGGTCGGGCATCCTCGACACCAGCGAGAACGGTTGGGACGCGCTGTACAAGGCCAACCTGCGCCACGTCTACCTGTGCACCCAGCGGGTGGCGCGCGTCCTGGTCGAGCAGAAACTGCCGGGCAGCATCATCAGCGTCACCTCGATCGAGGGCGTGCGCGCCGCACCGGGTTACGCGACCTACGCCGCGGCCAAGGCCGGTGTGATCAACTACACCAAGACCGCCGCGCTTGAGCTCGCGCCGCACGGCATCCGGGTCAACGCGCTGGCCCCCGACATCACCTTGACCGAGGGCATCAGGGCGATCGCGCCGCCGGGCTCCGAGGAGCGATTCGGGCTCACGGTCCCGATGGGGCGAGCCGGCCACGTCGACGAAATGGCAGGCGCGGCAGTCTTTCTCGCGTCCGACATGTCCAGCTACATCACCGGGCAGACGATCCACGTCGACGGCGGCACCCAGGCCGCCAGCGGCTGGTATCACCATCCGGAGACCGGCGCGTACGCGCTCGGCCCGACGAGCGGCTGAGCACCCGTCGCGACAACGGCGGGCGAAGAGGAGTCGACATGGATGTGAACAACACCGGTGTCCTTGCCTGGCGCCGCCGATGTGCGGCCAAAACGTATGCGACAGTGAGGCTATGGCACTCGACGAGTTGTCGACATTTCGCGGCACACCGCCGTGGCGTGATCCGCTCGCCATGTCGTTTGGGCTACACCGCAGGCTGTTGCTGTTGCGGTTCCGCTGGCACGACAAGGCCGCGCAGCGAAACGCTAAGCGCCGGTGTCCAGGCCGGCGTGCGCCGACATCCCGCCGTCGATCGCGAACATCTGCCCGGTGATGTAGCGGGACTGCTCCGAGGCGAGGAATACGACGAGGTTCGCGACGTCTTGTGGTTCGCCGAGGTACGGCGTCAGTGTCGCGCGGCCCAGGCGGCCGATGACGTCCTCCGACAGGTGCGCGCGAACGGCGTCGGTGAGGATCAGCCCGGGCACGACGGTGTTGGCCCGCACGCCGGCCTTTCCCTCGCTGGTCGCGACGTACATCGTCAGGGCGTGCACCCCGGACTTCGACATGCCGTAGGCCAGGCGGGTGCGGTCGCCTTTGAGGGCGGCCCCCGACGACATGTTGACGATGGCACCGCCTCCGCCCCTGCGCATTTCGGGCACCGCGTGCTTACACATGAGCAACTGGCTGCCGAGGTTGACCTCCAGCGATCGCTGCCACACCTCCAGCGGCATCTCGGTGACGGTCGTGTCCCGCGACAGGAAGTCACTGGCCGTCAGCGCCGCGTTGTTGTGCAGCACGTCGACGCGGCCGAACTCCGCGACGGTCGAGCGCACCACGTCCCGCGCGGTGTCCTCCTCGGCGAGATCGCCGCCGAGCGCGATCGCCCGGGCGCCCGTTCGCGCAATCTCGTCGGCGACCCCGGCGGCCTTCGCCTCGTCGATGTCGACGACGGCGACGGCGGCGCCTTCGCGCGCCAACTCGTGCGCCGTCGCCGCACCGATTCCGCCGGCGCCCCCGGTGACTATCGCGACCTTTCCGGCAAGTCTGGACATCGAGTTCTCCCAAATCATCGGGGCTTTTCGGTGATGCACAAGAAAGTTAGCGTGATCTGATGCCGCGTATTGCGCCAATTCCGATGGAAGAGCTCAGCCCGCACTCCCGCGAAATCGTGGAGGCCGGCGTCGCCGCCGGGCTCTACGCGACGCCGGTGCCCCTGCAGATATTCGCGTATCGCAGCGCCCAACTCGAACAGGTCGACATGGCCCGACACCACCTGGGTGCCGGCACGCTGCTCGGCGGCCGGATCCTGGAGCTGCTGCGCATCCGCAGCGCCCAACTCGGCGAATGCGAGCCGTGTAGCCAGTCGCGCAAGCACGACTCGATCACCGACGAGGACGTCGCGTGCCTGCTTGCCCCGGGCCACGGCGCGCTCACCCCGCAGGAGCAGATGGCCGTCGAGTTCCTCGACCTGCTATCGGCCGACCACCACGCCATGGACGACGAGTTCTACCAGCGGCTGGGGGAGCACTTCACCGCCGCGCAGATCATCGAACTCGGCTTCACCTGCGCCGGCGTGATGGGACTGCACCGCTTCATCCACACGCTCGACGTCTACGGCGATTCGGCGCCCGTCATCGAGTACGACGCGGGTCAGGTCGACAGCGCCAAGCCCGCGTGACTAGGTGAGCGGATAGAGTCCGAAGCGGCCCCAGGCGACGAAGATCGCGAGCGCCAGCAGCACCGCGTTCATCGCGACGAATGGTGTCTCCTTGCGCCGGGCGTGCACCACCGCCGCACCGATCATCACCACCGCGAGCCCGAGTGCGGCCAGCGGCACCAGGATCGGCGCGATGTGCGCCAGCGCCGGCACGATCAGCCCGATCGCGCCGAGGATTTCGGCGATCCCGATGAGCCGGATCATCGTTGGGCTGTAGTCCTCCGCCCAACCGAAGCCCGAGCTCACCAATTGGTCCTTGGTGCGAACGAGTTTCAGCAGCCCGCTGCCGACGAACGTGACCGCCAGAATGATCGCGACGATCCACAGCGCCAGGTTCATCCAGACCTCCTCGGGGGAGCGCGATCTCGTGATCATCCAACGACACGCCACCCGCGGCAAGGGTGTCACTACGGAGCACCTACTAGAGCCGGCGATGCAAAGGGGGCAAGAATGACACCATGTCCGATCGGTCGTTCGACGCCACCAACCCGTTTCATCGAATGATGCGCACCTTCGCCGCCACCAAGGCGGGGGCGGCGTTTCTGCGCCCGGCGGCACACCACCTGGACCGGCTCGTCACCAAGGTCACCGGCGGTCGAACCAGCTTCGCCGGGATCGCGACCGGGGTTCCCGCGGTCATTCTCACCACCACCGGCGCCAAGTCCGGTCAACCCCGCACCGTCGCGTTGTACGGAATCCCGCACCCCGATGGCGTCGGCCTCATCGCGTCCAACTGGGGCGGCGAAAAGCACCCGGCCTGGTACTACAACCTGAAGGCCAACCCGAAAGCCACGGTGTCGATCGGCCGCGACACCTGGCCCGCCACCGCCCGGCTCGCCACCCCGGCCGAGCGCGACGAGATCTGGGCAAAAGGGCTCGAGATGTACCCCGGCTGGCGCAAGTACGAGGCGCGCGCCGGCGACCGCCACATCGAGGCGTTCGTGCTCAGCCGGGATTGACGACCGCCCTGCCAACTCAGGTCGAGGTGATCAGGCGCTGTATGTGTGGAAGAAGCACTCGACACTCGGCGGCGCTCAGCTGCAACGTGCCATGCTCGCCGTCCCTGGTGTCGAACGACATGGTCAGGGAGCCGTGTTCGATCAGCGGTGTCTCGCCGATGTGGCCTTGGTACGCCGCGAATTTGGGTTCCTCGATCACGACGAGCATCCAGTGCGATCCTTTCCCCGGTGTCCCGGGCCGTCGCCCGTAACGTGCCTCTGCTAATTACCCGACACCTGCTTAACTCTTGCAGTCTGGCCGTAATGAACTCCACCCGGTGTGCCCAGCAAAGCCGCTTTCGACGCGCCCGTCAATATGTGCGAGTTGGCACGAAGAACCGCCAATCGCCCTCAGCGGGACTACTTCATTCCTCGTTCGCTTCTGACGAGCAGGGCGGGGCCGCCGAGCATGAGTGCCAATGCGAAACCGGTGACGTCGGCGCCGGCGGGTTATGGGTGCTCATGTCGAACGCGGTGATCCTGAACGTGACAAGCAGGGTGAGCACGAAGATCATGCCGGTGACGGATCGGCACAAGGACGAGGAAGACGAGCCCGACCAAAGCAATGAACGGCAATCCCAGGGGAGGTGAATCCACCGTTGAACTGCGTGAATGTGGTGCCCCCGGCAGGATTCGAACCTGCGGCCTTCTGCTCCGGAGGCAGACGCTCTATCCCCTGAGCTACGGGGGCGCAAAAAGATGCTGCGCCATCGGGCCCAGCCAGAGTAACGCATCCACGTGACGGTCGTGTCCCCGCCAGGGCTCAAGAGGCCTTAGCCTGGGCACTCGGACGCAGCGCCCCGGGCGATCGCCCGGTGTGCCTCTTCACCAGCCGGTGCAGAGTCGCGGGATCTGCCAATCCCACGGACGCGGCGATCTCCTCGAGCGGCATGCGGGTGGTGCGCAGCAGGTGCAGCGAGCGCTCGAGGCGAACCCGCTGGACCAGCTGGAGCGGGCTGAGGCCCACGGCATTTCGCGTCCGCCGCGCCAGGGTCCGGGTGCTCAGGCCGCAAAACCGGGCCAGCGAGTCGAGCGTGTGCGGCTCATCCAACTGGGCCCGGACGAACCGTTCCAGCGTCGCGACCGTTTCGTCGCGCGCCGCCAGGTGCGAGGGAATGAGGAAGCTCGCCTGCGACGTCCGCTGATCGGCGACGAGCCGGTTCGCGAGCTCGTCGGTCAGCGCGGCGCCCCCGAAATTGCGCATCAGCGCGAGCATCAGGTCGATGTGGGCGAAGGCGCTCCCGGCCGTCCAGATCGACCCGTCGCGCACGACCATTTCGTCGATGATGACCCGGGCCGCCGGCGCGACCGCGGCGAGGTCGGCCCCGAGCCACCACGTCGTGACGCAGCGCCGTTGATCCAGCAGCCGGGCCGCGGCCAGAACGAATACCGCCGTGCACGACGCCGCGATGTCCGCGCCGCGGGCGTCCGCGCCCGCCAGCCATTCGGCGGCGACGGCGACGTCGGCACCGGCGAGCCTCTCGGCGATCTCCTCGGGCTGCGCGGCGCCCAGCCCGGGCACCACGACGACGTCTCGCGCGCCGGCCTGCGCCAGCGGTTGCGCGGTCACGGCCAGGCCGCCGCGCAGGGCGACCTGGCTTTCCGGCGAGACGAACCGCAGGTCGAACGTGGGTTTGCCGAGGATCCGGTTGGCCGCCGAGACCACGTCGATCGTCACGCCCACCGCGCTCGCGCTGGCCCCGTCGAGCACGAGGACATCGAAACCGATCATGTGGCGAATTATGCAAGAAAGCTGTCTGTCCTGCCACTGGATTCTGGCGCGCAGCGGGAGGACATTACGAGGGCAAGAACCCCTGAAAGGACATGACATGCCGCTGATGCGCGTAACCCTGACGCCAGGCGCCTTCGACGAGGCGGGCAAGGAGCGCCTGGTGACGGGCCTCACCGAGGCGGCGTGCCGCGCCGAATCGGTGCCCGACCAGCCCCAGCACCGGATGCGGGCCCTGGTCCTGCTGCACGAGCTCGCGCCCGGGTGCTTTTACTCGGCCGGCGCCTCGGCGGACGCCGCGGTCGCCGGCGTATTCATCGATTGGCAGGTCAGCGCCGGGGTGCTCGACGGGGCCCGCAAGGCGCGATTCGCCGGCGAGATTCAGGAGGTCGCCGCGGCGGCGGCTCAAACCAACGGCGACCGGATGGTCGTCACGTCGTGCGTCATCCACGAAGTGCCCGAAGGCCAGTGGGCGCAGCACGGCGCGATCCGCCGGCTCCCGGACATCGCGCCGATTGCGGGATTCGAGCACCTGACCTCCATCGCGTCCTGATGCCGATGCGTCCGGCGGAAGCGTTGGCGCACGCCATGATTGGCGAGCCGAACTCCCGCTACCGCCTGCCGACCCCGGCGCTGATCCTGGACGAGGCGGCGCTCGATGCCAACATCGGCCGAATGGCCGAGCGCACCCGCGGCAGGGTGGCCCTGCGCCCGCACGCCAAGACGCACAAATGCGCCTGGATCGCCAACAAGCAGGTCGCCGCCGGCGCGGCGGGGATCTGCTGCGCCAAAATCGGTGAGGCCGAAGCGCTTTCGGCCGCCGGCGTGCGCGGCATCCTCCTGACGTCGCCGGTCGCCGACCCGCTGATGCCGAAGCGGCTGTGCGACGTGGCGGCGCTCGACCCGGGATTTGCGTGCGTGGTGGATCATCCCGATCCGGTGACCGCGCTCAGCGCCGAGGCGTGCCGCCGCGGCATGCGCGTCAATGTCCTCATCGACGTCGACGTGGGCCTCGGCCGCACCGGCGTGTCCGGCCCGGAGCAGGCGGTGGCGCTCGCCGAGCACGTCCATCGGTACGAGGGGCTGACGCTGGCCGGCGTTCAGGGCTACGGAGGCCACTGGCAGCACATCTCCGGCTTCCAAAACCGTTGCGACGCAGTCAAAATAGGCATGGAGCGCCTCGCAAGCGTGGTCGACGCGCTGCGCGCCGCCGGTCACCGGGTCGGCATCGTCACCGGCGGCGGCACCGGAACCGTCGCGGCCGATCTGGACCTGGGCGTCCTCAACGAATTGCAGCCCGGCTCGTACGTCTTCATGGATGCCCAATACGCCGACGCCCTGGGCGACGACGACGACGGGGCCTTCCAGACCAGCCTCTGGGTCTCCAGCCAAGTCGTGAGCGCCAACGCCGACGCGATCGTCACCGTCGACGCGGGCCTAAAGGCTTTCGCGACCGACGGACCCATGCCACGGCCGACCGGACCGCGGTTCGGCGGCTCGACGTACGCGTTCTTCGGCGACGAGCACGGCGCACTGACCCGGCCCGCCGGCGCACCCGTCAGCCTCGGGGAACGCGTGGAGTTCACCACGCCGCACTGCGACCCCACCGTCGATCGGTATGACGCGTACCACATCGTCCGCGGCGACCGGGTGGTGGACATCGTGCCGATCGAGGCAGCCCGCGCCAGCCGGTAGCGCCCAGGCCCCGGTGCGGCCGCGCTGCCCCCTCTAATAGATTCGGGGCCGGGGGACCCTAGCCAATAGGATGGACGCTCGTGACCCCCGCCGACCTGGCCGAGCTGCTCAAAGTCACCGCCGCCGCGGTGCTTGCCGAGCGCGGGCTGGACGCTGCCGCGTTGCCGGCGACGGTCACGGTGGAGCGGCCGCGTAATCCCGAGCACGGTGACTACGCCAGCAACCTGGCGCTGCAGCTGGGCAAGAAGGTCGGCGCCAACCCGCGTGAGCTGGCCGGATGGCTCGCCGAAAAGCTGGCCGGCGCCGACGGCATCGCGGCCGCGGAGGTCGCCGGGCCGGGCTTCATCAACCTGCGCCTCGAGGCGTCGGCGCAGGCCGTGGTCGTCACCAACGTCATCGACGCCGGTGACGAGTTCGGGTACTCGGACGAGCTCCAAGGGCAGAAGATCAACCTCGAATTCGTCTCGGCCAACCCCACCGGGCCGATCCACATCGGCGGGACCCGCTGGGCCGCGGTCGGCGACGCGCTGGGCCGATTGCTGTCCACCCAGGGCGCCGACGTGGTGCGCGAGTACTACTTCAACGACCACGGCGCGCAGATCGACCGGTTCGCCAACTCGTTGATCGCCGCGGCCAAGGGCGAACCGACGCCGCAAGACGGCTACGCGGGCGCCTACATCAACGACATCGCCGCGCAGGTGCTGCAGAAGGCGCCCGACGCGCTGAGCCTGCCCGACGCCGAAATGCACGAAACATTCCGGGAAATCGGTGTCGACCTGATGTTCACCCACATCAAGGAGTCGCTGCACGAGTTCGGCACCGACTTCGACGTCTACACCCACGAAGACTCGATGCACACCAGCGGCCGGGTCGAGCAGGCCATCGCCCGGCTCCGCGGGACTGGCAACGTCTACGAGAAGGACGGCGCAACCTGGTTGCGCACCAGCGCTTTCGGTGACGACAAGGACCGCGTCGTGATCAAGAGCGACGGCAAGCCGGCCTACATCGCCGGCGACATCGCCTACTACCTCGACAAGCGGCAACGCGGCTTCGACCTGTGCATCTACATGCTCGGCGCCGACCACCACGGCTACATCGCGCGGCTGAAGGCGGTGGCCGCCGCGTTCGGCGAAGACCCGGCTAGCGTCGAGGTGCTCATCGGGCAGCTGGTCAACCTGGTCCGCGACGGCCAGCCGGTCCGGATGAGCAAGCGGGCCGGGACGGTGCTCACGCTCGACGACCTGGTCGAGGCGATCGGTGTCGACGCCGCGCGCTACAGCCTGATCCGCTCGTCGGTGGACACCCCGATCGACATCGACCTGGCGCTGTGGTCGTCGGCGTCCAACGAAAACCCCGTCTATTACGTGCAATACGCGCACGCGCGGCTCTCGGCGCTGGCCCGCAACGCCGCCGAGCTCGGCCTGATCCCCGATACCGGCCACCTCGAGTTGCTCAGCCACGACAAAGAGGGCACGCTGCTGCGTTCCATCGGCGAGTTTCCCCGAGTGGTGAAAACCGCAGCCGCGCTGCGCGAACCGCACCGGATCTGCCGCTTCCTGGAGGACCTCGCCGGCGACTACCACCGGTTCTACGACTCCTGCCGCGTCCTGCCGCAGGGCGACGAGCAGCCCACCGACCTGCACACCGCGCGCCTGGCGCTGTGCCAGGCCGCCCGCCAGGTCATCGCCAACGGCCTGGCGATTCTCGGCGTCACCGCACCGGAGCGAATGTGAACGTCCACCCCGCCGGTCCCCGGCACGCGGACGAGACCCGTCACGCGGAGAGCCCGCCCCGGCCCCAATCCCCCGAGGAGCTGCTGCGGCTGGCGCCGAACGTGTGGCCGCGCAGCACTACTCGCGACGACGACGGCGCCGCCGTCATCGGGGGAGTGCCGGTGACCGACCTCGCCCAGGAGTACGGGACCCCGTTGTTCGTCGTCGACGAGGACGACTTCCGCTCGCGCTGCCGCGACCTGGCGGCGGCGTTCGGCGGCGGCCACAACGTGCACTACGCCGCCAAGGCGTTCCTGTGCACCGAGATAGCCCGCTGGATCAACGAGGAGGGCCTCTCGCTGGACGTGTGCACCGGCGGGGAACTGGCCGTCGCGTTGCACGCGGACTTCCCGCCGGAGCGAATTACCTTCCACGGCAACAACAAATCCGTCGCCGAACTGACCGCCGCGGTCAAGGCCGGGGTGGGCCACGTGGTTCTGGACTCGATGATCGAAATCGAGCGCCTCGACGCCATCGCGGGCGAGGCCGGCATCGTCCAGGACGTGCTGGTGCGCCTCACCGTCGGGGTGGAGGCGCACACCCACGAGTTCATCTCCACCGCGCACGAGGACCAGAAGTTCGGCCTCTCGGTGGCCAGCGGCGCGGCGATGGCGGCGGTGCGCCGGGTGTTCGAAACCGACCACCTGCGGCTGGTCGGGTTGCACAGCCACATCGGATCGCAGATCTTCGACGTCGCCGGCTTCGAGCTCGCCGCGCACCGCGTCATCGGCCTGCTGCATGAGATCGTCGACGAGTTCGGCGTGGAGAAGACGGCCCAGCTGTCGACGGTCGATCTCGGTGGCGGCTTTGGCATCTCGTACCTGGCCCCCGACGATCCGCCGCCGGTGGCCGAGCTGGCGGCCAAGCTGGGCGCCATCGTGCGCAGCGAGTCGGCGGCCGTCGGGCTGCCCACCCCCAGGCTGGTCGTCGAGCCGGGGCGCGCCATCGTCGGCCCGGGCACCATCACGCTCTACGAGGTCGGCACCGTCAAGGACGTCGATGTGAGCACCACGGCGCACCGGCGCTACGTCAGCGTCGACGGCGGCATGAGCGACAACATCCGCACCGCGCTCTACGACGCGCAGTACGACGCGCGGCTGGTCTCGCGGGTCAGCGATGCGCCGGCGGAGCTCGCTCGCATCGTCGGAAAGCACTGCGAGACGGGCGATATCGTCGTCCGTGACACCTGGGTCCCGGGGGATCTGCGGCCGGGCGACCTGCTCGGGGTCGCCGCCACCGGCGCCTACTGCTATTCGCTGTCGAGCCGCTACAACATGATCGGCCGGCCCGCGGTGGTGGCCGTGCGCGGCGGGCGCGCCCGACTGGTGCTGCGCCGGGAGACGGTCGACGATCTTTTGAGTCTGGAGGTGAGGTGACCGTGCCCGGTGACGAAAAGCCCGTCGGCGTAGCGGTACTCGGGTTGGGCAACGTCGGCAGCGAAGTCGTCCGCATCATCGAGGACAGCGCTGCGGACCTGGCGGCCCGCGTCGGCGCCCCGCTGGTGCTGCGCGGTATCGGGGTGCGTCGCGTGGCCGCCGACCGCGGCGTCCCGATCGGACTGCTGACCGACAACATCGAAGAGCTGGTGTCCCGTGACGACGTCGACATCGTCGTCGAGTTGATGGGGCCCGTCGAACCCGCCCGCAAGGCGATCCTGTCCGCGCTCGAGCATGGCAAGTCCGTGGTCACGGCCAACAAGGCCCTGCTGTCCATCTCCACCGGGGAGCTGGCACAGGCGGCCGAAAACGCCCACGTCGACCTGTATTTCGAGGCCGCGGTCGCGGGCGCGATCCCCGTCATCCGCCCGCTCACCCAATCGCTGGCCGGCGACACGGTGCTGCGGGTGGCCGGCATCGTCAACGGCACCACGAACTACATCCTGTCCGAGATGGACAGCACCGGCGCCGACTACGACAGCGCCCTGGCCGACGCCAGCGCGCTGGGGTACGCCGAGGCCGACCCCACCGCCGACGTCGAGGGTTACGACGCCGCGGCCAAGGCCGCGATCCTGGCGTCCATCGCATTCCACACCCGGGTGCACGCCGACGACGTCTATCGCGAGGGCATCACCAAGATCACCCCGGCCGACTTCGCCTCCGCGCGGGCGCTGGGCTGCACCATCAAACTGCTGTCCATCTGCGAGCGCGTCACGGGTGACGACGGCCAGCAACGGGTTTCGGCCCGCGTCTATCCGGCGCTGGTGCCGCTGTCGCACCCGCTGGCCACGGTCAGCGGGGCGTTCAACGCGGTCGTGGTCGAGGCCGCGGCCTCGGGGCGGCTGATGTTCTACGGCCAGGGGGCCGGCGGCGCGCCCACCGCGTCGGCGGTGACCGGCGACCTGGTGATGGCCGCCCGCAACCGGGTGCTCGGCAGCCGCGGGCCGAAGGAGTCCCGGTACGCCCAACTTCCCATCGCCCCAATGGGTCTCATCCCCACCCGCTACTACGTCAGCATGAGCGTCGCCGATGAACCCGGTGTATTGGCATCGGTCGCAACGGAATTCGCTAAGCGCGAGGTGAGCATCGCCGAGGTGCGCCAGGAAGGCATGGTCGACGATGGCGGCCGGCGGGTGGGCGCCCGCGTGGTGGTGGTCACCCACACCGCGACCGACGCCGCGCTCTCCGAAACCGTCGCCGCCCTCGCCGACTTGGCCGTCGTGCAGAGCGTGACCAGCGTGCTGCGACTGGAAGGAAACGGCCTGTGAGCGTCCCCCGGACGGCCACCCATCAACCCTGGCCGGGAGTGATCGCGGCCTACCGCGACCGGTTACCGGTCGGCGCTGACTGGACCCCGGTCAGCCTGCTCGAGGGCGGCACCCCCCTGATCGCCGCGGGCCGGCTCTCGGAAAAGACCGGCTGCACGGTCCATCTCAAGGTCGAGGGCCTCAACCCCACCGGCTCCTTCAAGGACCGGGGCATGACGATGGCGGTCACCGACGCCCTGGCCCGCGGCCAGCGGGCCGTGCTGTGCGCGTCGACCGGCAACACCTCGGCCTCGGCGGCCGCGTACGCCGCACGCGCCGGCATCACCTGCGCGGTGCTCATACCGCAGGGCAAGATCGCGATGGGCAAGCTGGCGCAGGCGGTCATGCACGGCGCCAAGATCATCCAGATCGACGGCAACTTCGACGACTGCCTGGAACTCGCCCGCAAGATGGCCGCCGACTTCCCGACGATCGCGCTGGTGAACTCCGTGAACCCGGTGCGCATCGAGGGTCAGAAGACCGCCGCGTTCGAGATCGTCGACGCGCTGGGCGCCGCGCCCGACGTGCACGCCCTTCCCGTCGGCAACGCCGGCAACATCACCGCGTATTGGAAGGGCTACACCGAGTACCACCAGGAAGGCGTGATCGACCGGCTGCCCCGCATGCTGGGCGCCCAGGCCGCCGGCGCCGCGCCCCTGGTGCACGGCGCACCCGTCCGCAACCCGGAGACCATCGCCACCGCGATCCGCATCGGCGCCCCGGCGTCGTGGGCGGCCGCCGTCAACGCGCAGCAGCAATCCAACGGCCGCTTCCTGGCGGTCACGGACGAAGAGATCCTGGCCGCCTACCACCTGGTGGCCGCCTCCGAGGGCGTCTTCGTCGAGCCCGCGTCCGCCGCCAGCATCGCGGGGCTACTCAAGGCCGTCGACGACGGCTGGGTGGCGCGCGGCTCGACCGTCGTCTGCACGGTGACCGGCAACGGCCTCAAGGATCCCGACACCGCGCTAAAGGACATGCCGACCGTGTCCCCGTTGCCGGTCGACCCCGTCCTCGTCGTCGAACAATTGGGTCTCGCGTAAGAAATGAACGCCCGAATGCTGCCCGCCGGGCTGGTGGCCAGCTCCGTCGTGTCGGCCTCCAGCGCCAACCTCGGCCCCGGCTTCGACAGCATCGGCCTGGCGCTGGACCTGCGCGACGAGATCGTCGTGGAGACAACCGATTCCGGCCTGGAGGTGATGGTCGAGGGCGAGGGCGCCGACCAGGTGCCGCTGAACGCCGATCATCTGGTCGTGCGGGCCGTCCGGCGCGGGCTGGACGCCGCGGGCGTCGGCGCGCCCGGCCTGGTGGTGCGCTGTCGGAACGCCATCCCGCACTCCCGCGGCCTGGGCTCGTCGGCCGCTGCCGTCGTCGGCGGCCTGGCGGCGGTGAATGGGCTTGTCGCGCAAGTAGATTCGGGCCCACTGAGCGTTGATGAGCTGATCCAGCTGTGCTCGGAATTCGAAGGACACCCGGACAACGCCGCGGCCGCGGTGCTGGGCGGCGCGGTGGTCTCCTGGACCGACAGCACCGGTGAGCGGCCCCGGTACTCGGCGGTATCACTGCGGCTGCACCCGGACATCCACCTGTTCTGCGCGATTCCCGAGGAACGCTCGCTGACCGCCGAAACCCGGGTGCTGCTGCCCACCCGGGTCAGCCACGACGAGGCCAGCTTCAATGTCAGCCGGGCCGCGCTGCTGGTCGTCGCGCTGACCGAGCGCCCCGACTTGCTGATGCCGGCCACCGAAGACCTGCTGCACCAACCCCAGCGCGCCCCCGCGATGCCGGGCTCGGCGGAATATTTGCGGCTGTTGCGGCGTCATAAGGTGGCAGCGACGCTTTCTGGGGCTGGTCCCTCGCTAATCGCACTGAGCACAGAGCCGGAGTTACCCCGGGAAGCGCTGGAGTACGGGGCCGCACACGGATTTGCCGTCACCAGGATGACCGCGGGCGAAGGAGTTCGCTGGAGCCCGGGCGTCACCGTCGCCGGTTAATCCACAGCGTGGCCGGAGGGTTTGCTTGCTTCCGACAGTGATGCAGGTTATCCTCGGAGCCGTCCAGCAATCGCAGCATCTGCATCTGCAACTGCCTTGCCGCTAGGACAACACCAATTCTTCTCGTGAACGAGGTTCGCCGTCTTCTCCGCCGATCCGGGCGATCACCGTTGCAGAGTCGATGATTGGGCGCACTCGGCAAATTGGCTGAATGCAACGAACCCCCGTATGACCTGATCAGCGGGGAAGAAAGGAACTCCGTGACAGATACGGACCTATTCACGGCTGGCGAAAACACCGATAGCAATCACGCTTCGGACGCCGTGACCACAGACACACCCGAGGTCAAAACCAACGCCTCGACCGGCTCCCTGTCCACCATGGTGCTGCCCGAGCTGCGTGCGCTGGCCAACCAGGCCGGCGTCAAGGGGACGTCCGGGATGCGCAAGAACGAACTCATCGCCGCGATAAAGGAAATCAGGGGACAGGCCAACGGCACTTCGGCCCCCGCCGCCCCGGACACCGCCCCGGAGGGCAGCGGCAAATCCGACCAATCCGACACGGCCACCGCCGATGCGCCGGCCGCCCAAGGGGAACAGAACGGTTCCACCGGCGAGGCGCCGCGCCGCGAACGACGCGCTGCCACCCGCGAAGCGGGATCACCGCCCGAGGACGCGGACACCCAAAAGGGTGGCGCCAACCGCGAAGCCGACAAACGCCAGGACCGCCAGCAGGACACCAAGACCGACGAGCGCGGCGGCGACCAGGGCGGCCAGCAGAATCGCGGCGGCTCCAACCAGCAGGACGACGACGGCGAAGGCCGTCAGGGCCGGCGGGGACGCCGGTTCCGCGACCGCGACCGCCGTCGCCGCGGCGAACGGTCGGGCGAGGGGGCCGACACCGAGCTCCGTGAGGACGACGTCGTCCAGCCCGTCGCCGGAATCCTTGACGTGCTCGACAATTACGCCTTCGTGCGCACCTCCGGCTACCTGGCCGGCCCGCACGACGTCTACGTCTCCATGAACATGGTGCGCAAGAACGGCCTGCGCCGCGGAGACGCGGTGACCGGCGCGGTTCGGGTGCCCCGCGACGGCGAGCAGCCCAACCAGCGGCAGAAGTTCAACCCGCTGGTGCGCCTGGACAGCGTCAACGGCGGCTCGGTCGAAGAGGCCAAGAAGCGGCCCGATTTCTCCAAGCTGACGCCGTTGTACCCCAACCAGCGGCTGCGCCTGGAAACCACACCGGACCGGCTGACCACGCGGGTCATCGACCTGATCATGCCGATCGGCAAGGGCCAGCGGGCGCTGATCGTGTCGCCGCCCAAGGCCGGTAAGACGACGATCCTGCAGGACATCGCCAACGCGATCACCAAGAACAACCCGGAATGCCACCTCATGGTCGTCCTCGTCGACGAGCGGCCCGAGGAGGTCACCGACATGACGCGCTCGGTCAAGGGCGAGGTCATCGCCTCGACGTTCGACCGGCCGCCGTCGGACCACACCTCGGTCGCCGAGCTGGCCATCGAACGCGCCAAGCGTCTCGTCGAGCAGGGCAAGGACGTCGTGGTGCTGCTCGACTCGATCACCCGCCTGGGCCGCGCCTACAACAACGCGTCGCCCGCGTCGGGCCGGATCCTCTCCGGTGGTGTCGACTCCACCGCGCTGTATCCGCCGAAGCGCTTCCTGGGCGCGGCCCGCAACATCGAGGAAGGCGGGTCGCTCACGATCATCGCCACCGCGATGGTCGAGACCGGGTCCACCGGTGACACGGTCATCTTCGAGGAGTTCAAGGGCACCGGTAACGCCGAGCTCAAGCTGGACCGCAAGATCTCCGAGCGCCGGGTCTTCCCCGCGGTCGACGTGAACCCGTCCGGCACCCGCAAGGACGAGCTGCTGCTCTCGCCCGACGAGTTCGCCATCGTGCACAAGCTGCGTCGGGTGCTGTCGGGTCTGGACCCCCACCAGGCCATCGACCTGCTGATGTCGCAGCTGCGCAAGACCAAGAACAACTACGAGTTCCTGGTGCAGGTGTCCAAGACGACCCCCGGGTCGATGGACAACGACTAGCCTCCCAAGCTGTGGCGGACACGCTGCAGCAACTGCTTCGCGAGCGGCTGGACCAGGACACGCCGGCGCTGAAGTACGGCGAGCGTGTCTGGACCTGGCGTGAGCACCTGGCCGACGCCGCCACCACCGGGGCCGCCGTCATCCGGATCGCCGATCCGGACCGTCCGCTGCACGTGGGCGCCCTGCTGGGCAACACCCCCGAGATGCTCACGGCCATGGCGTCGGCGGCGCTCGGCGGCTACGTGCTGTGCGGCATCAACGACACCCGCCGCGGCGCCGCGCTGGCCGGCGACATCGCCCGCGCCGACTGCCAGATCCTGCTCACCGATCCGGCGCACCAGGGCCTGCTGAACGGCCTCGACCTGCCCGGTGTCCGGGTCTTCGACGTGTCTGCCGAGCCGTGGCGCGCGCTGCTGGGCGGCGCCGGCCCCCTGACGCCGCATCGCGAGGTCGCGCCGACCGACACCTTCATGATGCTGTTCACCTCCGGCACCAGCGGCGACCCGAAGGCCGTGCGGGTCACCCACCTCGTCGTGCTGTTCGCCGGGGCAACGCTGGTCGGACGGTTCGGGCTCGACGCCTCCGACGTCTGCTACCTGTCCATGCCGCTGTTTCACGCGAACGCGCTATATGCCGGGTGGAGCGTGGCGGTGTCCACCGGCGCGGCCATGGCCCCCGCGACGTTCTCGGCGTCCGGGCTGCTGGACGACCTGCGCCGGTACGGGGCCACCTTCATGAACTACGTCGGCAAGCCGCTGGCCTTCGTGCTGGCCACGCCGGAGCGACCCGACGACCACGACAACCCGCTGCGGGTCGCGGTCGGCAACGAGGCGAGCGATCGGGACATCGCCGAGTTCAGCAGGCGATTCGACTGCACGGTGTGGGACGGCTTCGGCTCCACCGAGGGCGCGATCGTCATCACCCGCGAGGACGGCTGCCCGCCCGGGTCGCTGGGCCGCGGCTTCCCCGGGGTCGCCGTCTACAACCCCGACACGTTGGCCGAGTGCCCGCCCGCCACCTTCCGCGACGGCGCCCTGACCAACCCCGACGAGGCGATCGGGGAGCTGGTCAACACCACCGGCGCCGGGCTGTTCGCCGGCTACTACAACGACTCCGAGGCCACCGACGCGCGGCTGCGACACGGCATGTTCTGGTCCGGCGACCTCGCCTACAAAGACGCCGACGGCTGGCTCTATTTCGCCGGGCGCAGCGGCGACTGGTTGCGCGTCGACGGGGAAAACATGACCACGGCCCCCATCGAGCGGATCTTGGAGCGGTTGGCACCGGTCAGCCACGTCGCGGTGTACGCGGTGCCCGACGAACACTCCGGCGACCAGGTGATGGCGGCGATCGTGCTGGCCGACGGCGCGGAGCTGACACCGGAGGAATTGGGCAGGTTCCTGGCCGATCAGCCCGACCTGTCGCCCAAGGCGTGGCCCCGCTACGTCTGGCTCGCCGACCGGTTGCCGACCACGGCGACCAACAAGATCCTCAAACGCGAGCTCAGCGCGCTGGGCACGGCCCCCGGCGGCGGCGTGGTGTGGACCCGCGACGCAAGAAGCCGCGTCTATCGCGCCGCGTCGCGGCCCTGAGCAGCCGGGAATGCGGGCGACCAGCTCGCTGTTTGGGCTGATGTAGGTTGACCTGGCATAATCGGGGGTCGACTAACCCAGGACCAGATCAGGTTCCCGGAGTTCGCGCCCGGTCCGGGCGGCAAACGATCGAAGAGGACATCATGAAAGCTGACATTCATCCCGCGTACGGCGAGACCACCGTGCACTGCGGGTGCGGGAACACCTTCACCACCCGCAGCACCAAGGCCGGCGGTCAGATTCACGTCGAGGTCTGCTCGCAGTGCCACCCCTTCTACACGGGCAAGCAGAAGATCCTCGACAGCGGCGGCCGGGTGGCCCGCTTCGAGAAGCGCTACGGCAAGCGCAAGGCCGCGGCCGACTCGGCCGAGTCGACCGACAAATAGCTGGCTTACCGACGCCCGAACTGTGCGAGTCTGCACAGGCCGGGCGTCGGTTTGTGTCCGGGGCAGGAGGTGTGACATGACGAAGCCGGTGCAGACCATCGACGTGTTGCTCGCCGAACACGCCGAGCTCGAGAAGCGGCTGGCCGACCCCGAACTGCACAGCAACCCCGACGAGGCGCGCAAAGCCGGACGCCGATTCGCGCGAGTGGCCCCGATCGTCGGCACATACCGCAAGCTGGAGGCCGCGCGCGGCGACCTGGAGACCGCCCGCGAGCTGGCCGCCGACGACGAATCCTTCGCCGACGAGGTCACCGAGCTCGAGGCCAAGGTGGCCGAACTGGACACCCAGCTCACCGACATGCTGGCGCCGCGGGACCCCCATGACGCCGACGACATCGTGCTCGAGGTGAAATCCGGTGAGGGCGGCGAGGAATCGGCGCTGTTCGCCGCCGACCTGGCCCGCATGTACATCCGCTACGCCGAGCGGCACGGCTGGAACGTCACGGTGCTGGACGAAACCACCTCGGATCTGGGCGGTTACAAGGACGCGACGCTGAGCATCACCAGCAAGGGCGACTCGGCCGACGGCGTGTGGTCACGGATGAAGTTCGAGGGCGGGGTCCACCGCGTGCAGCGCGTCCCTGTGACCGAATCCCAAGGCCGCGTTCACACTTCGGCCGCGGGCGTGCTGGTCTACCCCGAGCCCGAGGAAGTCGGCGAGGTGCAGATCGACGAGTCGGACCTGCGCATCGACGTCTACCGCTCGTCCGGCAAGGGCGGCCAGGGCGTCAACACCACCGACTCGGCGGTGCGGATCACCCACCTGCCCACCGGCATCGTCGTCACCTGTCAGAACGAACGGTCACAGCTACAGAACAAGGCCCGCGCCATGCAGGTGCTGGCTGCCCGATTACAGGCCCTCGCGGAGGAAAAGGCGCTGGCCGACGCGTCGGCCGACCGCGCCAGCCAGGTCCGCACCGTGGACCGCAGCGAACGGATCCGCACCTACAACTTCCCCGAGAACCGGATCACCGACCACCGGATCGGTTTCAAGGCCCACAATCTCGACCAGGTGCTCGACGGAGACCTCGACGCGCTGTTCGACGCGCTGAGCGCGGCCGACAAGCAATCGAGGCTGCAACAGGCATGACGGCCCTACGTACCGCGATCGACTCGGCGACAGCGCAACTGGCCGAAGCCGGAATCGATTCCGCGCGTTACGACGCCGAGGAGCTGGCCGCCCACCTGACCGGCACCGAACGCGGACGGCTGACCCTGCTCGAGTCGCCGGGCGACGAATTCTTCGGGCGCTACCGCGAGATCGTGCAAGCGCGCTCGCAGCGGGTGCCGCTGCAGCATCTCACCGGGACGGCGGCGTTCGGTCCGGTGACGCTGCAGGTCGGCCCCGGCGTGTTCATCCCGCGCCCGGAGACCGAGGCCATGCTGGAATGGGCCACCGCACAACCGCTCCCGGCGCGGCCCGTGATCGTCGACCTGTGCACCGGATCCGGCGCCTTGGCCGTGGCGCTGGCCCACCACCGCCCCGCCGCCCGAGTGATCGGCATCGACGACTCCCAGGCGGCCCTCACGTACGCGCGCCGCAACGCGGCGGACACCGTCGTGGAACTCATGCGCGCCGACGTGACCGCCCCCGGATTGCTGTCCGAGCTGGACGGACAAGTCGACCTCGTGGTGGCCAACCCGCCCTATGTTCCCGACGACCACGCGGTGGAAGCCGAAGTGGCCCAACATGATCCGCCGCACGCGGTATTCGGCGGGCCGGACGGGATGGCGGTCATCACCGCCGTCGTCCGACTCGCCGGACGCTGGCTGCGCCCGACCGGCATGTTCGCCGTCGAGCACGACGACACCACGTCGGCGCGAACAGTCGAATTGATCGGGGCCACAGGGCTTTTCGAGGATATCGAGGCCCGCCGGGATCTCTCCGGGCGGCCGAGGTTCGTGACGGCGCGAAGGGGGCCCCGTTGACCACCGTGTTCGACTGCGGCGATCCCGACCAGCGTTCGGTCGGAATCGCGTCGGCGGCGGGTGCGGTCAAGAACGGCCGGCTCGTCGTGTTGCCGACCGACACCGTGTACGGGATCGGCGCCGACGCCTTCGACAGCACCGCGGTGGCCGCGCTGCTCGCGGCCAAGGGCCGGGGCCGGGACATGCCGGTGGGTGTGCTCGTCGGCTCCTGGCACACCATCGAGGGCCTGGTCTACACGATGCCCGAGGGGGCGCGCGACCTGATCCGCGCCTTCTGGCCGGGCGCGCTGAGTCTGGTGGTGACGCAGGCGCCGTCGTTGCATTGGGACCTCGGCGATGCCCGCGGCACGGTGATGCTCCGGATGCCGCTGCACCCGGTGGCCATCGAGTTGCTGCGCGAGGTGGGGCCGATGGCGGTGTCCAGTGCCAACGTCTCCGGCCGCCCGCCCGCTGTCGACGCCAACGAGGCCCGCGATCAGCTCGGCGATCTAGTGGACGTCTATCTCGACGCGGGGCGTTCGCAGCAGCAGGCCGCCTCCACGATCGTCGACCTGACGGGGGACACCCCTCGCATCCTGCGGGCCGGCCCGGTCAGCGCCGAGCGGATCGCCGAAGTCCTCGGCATGGACCCGGCCGGCCTGATCGCCTAGCGCGAGCGCCGTCAATCCCGTCTCAGCCGGGTGCAGTACGGTTTCGTTGGTGTCCAGCCTTGCCGGTGGTCTGCTCGCCCTGTCCGATCGCGGCACCGGCGTCCCGCTGCGCGAGCTGGCGGTGGTCGGGCTGACCGCCGCCATCGTCACGTACTTCGCGACCGGACCGGTGCGCGTCCTGGCCACCCGGCTGGGCGCGGTCGCCTATCCGCGGGAACGCGACGTGCACGTGACCCCCACCCCACGCATGGGCGGGCTGGCGATGTTCCTCGGCGTGATCTCGGCCGTCTTCCTGGCCTGGCAGCTGCCTGCGCTCACCCGCGGCTTCGTCTACTCCACCGGCATGCCCGCTGTCCTGGTGGCCGCCGCGGTGATCGTCGGCATCGGCCTGATCGATGACCGCTGGGGCCTGGACGCCCTGACCAAGTTCGCCGGCCAGATCACCGCGGCCAGCGTGCTGGTCACCATGGGCGTCGCCTGGAGCGTGCTGTACATCCCGATCGGCGGCGTCGGCACGATCGTGTTGGACCAGGCGTCGTCGATCCTGCTGACCCTGGCGCTGACGGTGTCGGTCGTCAACGCGATGAACTTCGTCGACGGGCTCGACGGGCTGGCCGCCGGGCTGGGGCTCATCATGGCGATGGCGATCTGCCTGTTCTCGGTCGGCCTGCTGCGCGACCACGGCGGCGACGTGCTGTTCTATCCGCCCGCGGTGATCTCGGTGGTATTGGCGGGCGCCTGCCTCGGCTTCCTGCCGCACAACTTCCACCGGGCCAGGATCTTCATGGGCGATTCCGGCTCGATGCTTATCGGCCTGATGATCTCCGCGGCCGCGACGACTGCGGCGGGCCCGGTTTCGCAGAACGCCTACGGCGCCCGTGACG
The DNA here is from genome assembly GCF_002101935.1 of Mycobacterium sp. IEC1808. Taxonomy (NCBI): domain Bacteria; kingdom Bacillati; phylum Actinomycetota; class Actinomycetes; order Mycobacteriales; family Mycobacteriaceae; genus Mycobacterium; species Mycobacterium sp. IEC1808. Next base: position 44,723 of record NZ_LQPV01000005.1, read on the forward strand.
TGTTTGCTCTGCTGTCACCGTTCCTGCTGGTGGCGGCCGTGATTTTCGTGCCGATGCTCGACCTGTTGCTGGCGATCGTGCGTCGCACCCGCGCGGGTCGCAGCGCATTCAGCCCGGACAAGATGCACCTGCATCACCGGTTGCTGCAGATTGGCCATTCGCATCGCCGGGTGGTGCTGCTCATCTATTTATGGGTGGGCATTGTCGCGTTCGGCGCCGCCAGCACAATCTTTTTCAACCCGCGCGACACCGGCGCGGTGATGCTGGGGGCGATCGTGGTCGCCGGCGTGGCGACGGCGATCCCGCTCCTGCGCCGCCGCGACGACTACTCGGACGTGGACTAGACGAGGGCTACGACACCCAGTAGTAGTGGTGCCCGTCGTATGGTACGGTGCAGGTAGAACCCCAAAAAGAGACCTTGAGGGTTGCCGGCCAGCCGGCCCTTGGGACGCTTGTCCGAGCGCGCCGACTCACGACCGACAAAGGGAGCTACCCCTTGGGTGATTCCAGCGTGACGTGCGATACGCTCGGCGGGCCACCGATCGGTCGGTCGAGGGTTCCCCGCTTTACTACCTGGGATTGAGGTGCTGCAGTGACGACACCAGCGCAGGACGCGCCGTTGGTGTTCCCCTCTGTTGCTTTCCGTCCGGTTCGGCTGTTGGCGATCAGCGTCGCGGTCACCGCGCTCGCGATGCTCGCCGCGGGATTGTCGGGTCGCCTCATGCTCGGCGTGTTCTTCGGTGTCGGGTTGCTACTGGGTTTGCTCAACGCATTGTTGGTCCGGCGTTCGGTCGCGTCGATCACCGCGAAAGAGCATCCACTGAAAAGCTCGATGGCACTCAATTCGGCGACCCGACTGGCGATTATCACCGTCATCGCGTTGGTCATTGCCTACGTTTTCCGGCCGAACGGCTTAGGCGCGATGTTCGGCCTGGCGCTCTTCCAGGTGCTCCTGGTCGTGTCGACCGCGGTGCCGGTCTACAAGAAACTGCGCACGGGGGAGCCGGCCGCGGCCCTGGGCCCGGACGGGCCGGACGGAAGGAGCACCAGCGATGACTGAGACGATCCTGGCCGGTTCCCAGATCGAGGTCGGCGAACACACCACCGCGACGTGGCTGGGCCTGACCGTCAACACCGACACCGTGCTGTCGACCGCGATAGCCGGCGTGATTGTGATCGCCCTGGCGTTCTTCCTGCGCTCCAAGATCACGTCGAGTGGCGTTCCCAGTGGGGTGCAACTGTTTTGGGAGGCGCTCACCATCCAGATGCGCAACCAGATCGAGAGCGCCATCGGGATGCGGATCGCGCCGTTCGTGCTGCCGCTGGCCGTCACCATCTTCATCTTCATCCTGATCTCGAACTGGCTGTCGGTGCTGCCGCTGCAGTACACGGACAAGTCCGGCCACACCACCGAGTTGCTCAAGTCGGCCGCGGCGGACATCAATTACGTTCTGGCGCTGGCCCTTTTCGTCTTCGTCTGCTACCACATCGCGGGCATCTGGCGCCGGGGCATCGTCGGTCACCCGCTCAAGGTGCTCAAGGGGCACGTGGCGTTCCTGGCGCCGATCAACCTGGTCGAAGAATTGGCGAAGCCGATCTCGTTGTCGCTCCGGCTCTTTGGGAACATCTTCGCGGGCGGCATCCTGGTGGCGCTGATCGCGCTCTTCCCGCCCTACATCATGTGGTTGCCCAACGCGATCTGGAAGTCGTTCGACCTGTTCGTCGGGGCGATCCAGGCCTTCATCTTCTCGATCCTGACGATCTTGTACTTCAGCCAGGCCATGGAGCTGGAGGATCACCATGACTAGCCCAGCCAGATAAGCCAACAGATAGAGCTGGATAAAGGAGGAAAGAATGGACCCCACTATCGCTGCCGGTGCCCTCATCGGCGGTGGGATCATCATGGGCGGCGGCGCGATCGGAGCCGGTATCGGTGACGGTATCGCCGGTAACGCGCTGGTTTCGGGCATCGCCCGGCAACCCGAGGCGCAGGGCCGGCTGTTCACGCCGTTCTTCATCACCGTCGGTCTGGTTGAGGCGGCCTACTTCATCAACCTGGCGTTCATGGCGTTGTTCGTATTCGCCACGCCCGTCACGTAGTTCGCTGTGATGGGTGACCCGAACCCCATGGTGCTCGCCGCCGGCCAGGTGGTCGCCGAGGGAGGCAAGGGGGGCAGCAACTTCCTTGTCCCCAACGGCACGTTCTTCTTCGTGCTCGCCATCTTCCTCATCGTGCTCGGCGTCATCGGCACCTTCGTGGTGCCGCCGATCCTCAAGGTGCTGCGCGAACGCGACGCCATGGTTGCCAAGACCGTTGCCGACAACAAGAAGTCGGCGGAGCAGTTCGAAGCCGCCCAGGCCGATTACGAAGAAGCCATGAAGGAGGCCCGCGTGCAGGCGTCGGCCTTCCGTGACAACGCCCGCGCCGAAGGCCGCAAGGTCATCGAGGACGCGCGGGCCCGCGCCGAGCAAGAAGTGATGGCGACGGTGCAACTGGCCTCCGAGCAACTCAAACGGGAACGGGACGCCGTGGAGTTGGATCTGCGCGCCAACGTCGGAACCATGTCGGCGACCCTGGCCAGCCGGATCCTCGGCGTCGACGTCACAACCTCCGCCGCGACAAGGTAAAGCTGATGTCGACTTTTCTCGGACAGTTGCTCGGGTTCGCGGTCATCGTCGCGCTGGTGTGGCGGTACGCCGTGCCGCCGGTGCGCAGGATGATGGCCGCCCGGCAGGATTTGGTGCGCCAGCAGTTGGCCGATTCGGCCGCGGCCGCCGACCGGCTGACCGAGTCGACCACCGCTCACAGCAAGGCGGTCGAGGCGGCCAAGGAAGAGGCCGAACGGGTGGTCGAGGAAGCCCGCGCCGACGCGGAACGCATCACGGAGCAGTTGCAGGCGCAGGCCGGCGTCGAGGCCGAACGCATCGCGGCGCAGGGCGCGCGCCAGGCCGAGCTGCTGCGGGCGCAGCTGACCCGTCAGCTTCGCCTCGAGCTCGGGTACGAATCCGTGCGCCAGGCAGGGGAGTTGGTGCGCAGTTTCGTCGCCGACCCCGACCAGCAGTCGGCGACCGTCGACCGGTTCCTGGACGATCTCGAAGCCATGGCGCCCGCCGCCGCCGAGGTGGCGTACCCGCTGATGACGAAGATGCGCTCCGCCAGCCGCGAGGCGCTGGGCAGCCTGTCGGGTCGATTCGGCACCATCGCCAAAAACCTTGACAACAATGCGCTTTCCAAGCTTTCCGCCGAGCTGGTGTCGGTGGCCAAGATGCTGGACCGCGAAATCGTCGTCACCCGGTACCTCACCGACCCGGCCGAAGACGCGGCGCCCCGGGTCCGGCTGATCGAGCGCCTGGTGTCCGGCAAGGTCAGCGACGCCACGCTGGACGTGCTGCGGGCGGCCGTTTCCGAGCGTTGGTCGGCCAACTCCGATCTGATCGACGCCATCGAGCACATCTCGCGACAGGCGCTGCTGGAGGTCGCCGAACGCGAGGACCGCGTCAGCGAGGTCGAAGAGCAGCTGTTCCGGTTCGCGCGCATCCTCGACGCGCAGCCGCGACTGTCCATCCTGTTGGGCGACTACGCGTCTCCCGCCGAGGGACGAGTTGAGTTGCTGCGCAAGGTGCTTGCCAGCGCCAGCGGCAGGGTCAACCCGGTCGCGCGGGCGCTGCTAAGCCAGACCGTCGAGCTGCTGAGGGGCGAACCGGCCGAGGAGGCCATGAAGTTCTTGGCGCAGGTCGCGGTGGCGCGCCGGGGCGAGATCGTCGCGCAGGTCGGCGCGGCGGCCGAGCTCACCGACGCCCAACGCACCCGTGTCACCGAGGTCCTCAGCCGCATCTACGACCATCCGGTGTCGGTGCAGCTGCAGATCGATCCCGAGTTGCTGGGCGGCCTGTTGATCGCCGTGGCCGACGAGGTGATCGACGGGACGCTCTCGTCTCGGCTGGCCGCGGCGAAGGCCCAGTTGCCCGACTGACCACACCATCACAACAGCATGCGAACGAAGATCAAGTAGGAAGACGAAAAGCCATGGCAGACTTGACAATCTCGGCTGACGACATCCAAAGCGCCATCGAGGAATACGTAGGCTCTTTCACCGCCGACACCGCGCGCGAGGAGGTCGGTACCGTCGTCGACGCCGGCGACGGCATCGCGCACGTCGAAGGTTTGCCCTCCGTGATGACCCAGGAGCTGCTCGAGTTCCCGGGCGGGGTCCTCGGCGTCGCGCTCAACCTGGACGAGCACAGCATCGGTGCGGTCATCCTGGGTGACTTCGAGAAAATCGAAGAGGGACAACAGGTCAAGCGCACCGGCGAGGTGTTGTCGGTCCCCGTCGGCGACGCGTTCCTGGGCCGCGTCGTCAACCCGCTGGGCCAGCCGATCGACGGGCGCGGCGACATCGACACCGACATCCGGCGCGCCCTGGAAATCCAGGCGCCGTCGGTGGTGCAGCGCCAGGGCGTGAAAGAGCCGCTGCAGACCGGGATTAAGGCCATCGACGCGATGACCCCGATCGGCCGCGGGCAGCGCCAGCTGATCATCGGCGACCGCAAGACCGGCAAGACCGCGGTCTGCATCGACACCATCCTCAACCAGCGCCAGAACTGGGAGTCGGGCGACGAGCGCAAGCAGGTGCGCTGCGTGTACGTGGCCATCGGGCAGAAGGGCACCACGATCGCGGCCGTCCGCCGCGCGCTCGACGAGGGCGGCGCGATGGACTACACCACCATCGTCGCCGCGCCCGCGTCGGACTCGGCGGGCTTCAAATGGCTTGCGCCCTACACGGGTTCGGCGATCGCGCAGCACTGGATGTACGACGGCAAGCACGTGCTGATCGTCTTCGACGACCTTTCCAAGCAGGCCGAGGCGTACCGCGCGATCTCGCTGCTGCTGCGCCGCCCGCCGGGCCGCGAGGCGTACCCGGGCGACGTCTTCTACCTGCACTCGCGGTTGCTGGAGCGCTGCGCCAAGCTGTCCGACGACCTCGGCGGCGGTTCGCTGACGGGCCTGCCGATCATCGAGACCAAGGCCAACGACATCTCGGCCTACATCCCCACCAACGTCATCTCGATCACCGACGGACAGTGCTTCTTAGAGTCCGACCTGTTCAACCAGGGTGTCCGGCCAGCGATCAACGTCGGTGTATCGGTGTCCCGCGTGGGTGGCGCGGCGCAGATCAAGGCGATGAAAGAGGTGGCCGGCTCGCTGCGTCTGGACCTGTCGCAGTACCGCGAACTGGAGTCCTTCGCCGCGTTTGCATCCGACCTGGACGCCACATCCAAGGCGCAGCTGGAGCGCGGCGAGCGGCTGGTCGAACTGCTCAAGCAGCGGCAGTACCAGCCCATGCCGGTCGAGGAGCAGGTGGTCTCGATCTTCCTGGGCACCGGCGGCCACCTGGACTCGGTGCCCGTCGAGGACGTCAGGCGGTTCGAAACCGAGTTGCTGGACCACATGCGGGCTTCCGAGGAGAAGTTCCTGGCCGGCATCCGGGACAGCCAGAAGCTCTCGGAAGAGGGCGAAAACGAGCTGACCGAGATCATCAAGAAGTTCAAGAAGGGCTTCGCGGCCTCCGACGGCGGATCAGTGGTGCCCGACGAGCACGTCGAGGCGCTGGACGAGGAAGACCTCGAAAAGGAGTCGGTGCAAGTCAAGAAGGAAAAGCCGAAGAAGGAATCCAAGGACTCCAAGAAGGACAAGAAGTAGCTAACAATGGCGGCCACACTTCGCGAACTGCGCGGCCGGATCCGATCGGCCGGGTCGATCAAAAAGATCACCAAGGCCCAGGAGATGATCGCGACCTCGCGCATCGGTAAGGCGCAGGCACGGCTGGAATCCGCGCGCCCGTACGCATTCCAGATCACCGCGACGCTCACCACCCTGTCCGCCGAAGCGGCGCTGGACCACCCCCTGCTGGTCGAGCGGGAAAACCCGACGCGGGCCGGCGTCCTGGTGGTGTCCTCCGACCGGGGCCTGTGCGGCGCGTACAACTCCAGCGTCTTTCGTCGCTCCGAGGAGCTGTTCTCCCTGCTGAGGGAGGAGGGAAAGACGCCGGTTCTGTACACGGTGGGCCGTAAGGCGCAGAACTACTTCAAATTCCGCAACTGGGACATCACCGAGTCGTGGGCGGGTTTCTCCGAGCAACCCCAGTACGAAAACGCCGCGGAGATCGCCACCACCCTGGTCGACACCTTTATGAAGGGCACCGGGGACGACGAGGATCAGCTGTCCGACGACGACCGGGGCGTCGATGAACTGCACATCGTCTACTCGGAGTTCAAGTCGATGATGTCGCAAACGGCGGTGGCGCACCGCATCGCCCCACTGGTGGTGGAGTACGTCGAGGAAGAAGAGGAACTGCACACCCTGTACTCCTTCGAGCCGGACGCGACGACGCTGTTCGAGGCGCTGCTGCCGCGGTACCTCACCACCCGCGTGTACGCGGCGCTGCTGGAAGCGGCGGCGTCGGAGCTGGCGTCACGCCAACGTGCGATGAAGTCGGCCACCGACAACGCGGACGACCTCATCAAAGAACTGACGCTGATGGCGAACCGCGAGCGGCAGGCCCAGATCACCCAGGAGATCAGCGAAATCGTCGGCGGCGCAAACGCGCTCGCGGACGCTAAGTAGCACACGAGGAAGAAGAGACATGACTGCTACTGACGAGAAGACCAAAGACTCGAAAGACACCGACACCAGCGGCCGCGTCGTGCGCGTCACCGGTCCGGTCGTCGACGTCGAGTTCCCGCGCGGCTCCGTGCCCGACCTGTTCAACGCGCTGCACGCCGACATCACCTTCGAGGAGCTCAAGAAGACGCTCACGCTGGAGGTCGCACAGCACTTGGGCGACAACCTGGTTCGCACGATCTCCCTGCAGCCCACCGATGGCCTGGTGCGCGGCGTGGAGGTCACCGACACCGGCAACTCGATTTCGGTGCCGGTCGGTGAGGGCGTCAAGGGCCACGTCTTCAACGCCCTGGGCGACTGCCTGGACAAGCCGGGCTACGGCGAGGAATTCGACCACTGGTCGATCCACCGCAAGCCGCCGGCCTTCGAGGAGCTCGAGCCGCGTACCGAGATGCTCGAGACCGGCCTGAAGGTCGTCGACCTGCTGACCCCGTACGTCCGCGGCGGCAAGATCGCCCTGTTCGGCGGTGCCGGCGTCGGCAAGACGGTGCTCATCCAGGAGATGATCAACCGCATCGCCCGAAACTTCGGTGGTACTTCGGTTTTCGCCGGGGTGGGCGAGCGCACCCGCGAGGGCAACGACCTGTGGGTCGAGCTCAAGGAAGCCGACGTGCTCAAGGACACCGCGCTGGTGTTCGGTCAGATGGACGAGCCGCCCGGCACCCGTATGCGGGTGGCGCTGTCGGCGCTGACGATGGCGGAGTGGTTCCGCGACGAGGCGGGCCAGGACGTGCTGCTGTTCATCGACAACATCTTCCGGTTCACCCAGGCGGGCTCCGAGGTGTCGACCCTGCTCGGCCGCATGCCGTCGGCGGTGGGCTACCAGCCCACCCTGGCCGACGAGATGGGCGAGCTGCAGGAGCGGATCACCTCGACGCGTGGGCGCTCGATCACGTCGATGCAAGCGGTTTACGTGCCCGCGGACGACTACACCGACCCGGCGCCCGCGACGACGTTCGCGCACCTGGACGCCACCACCGAGCTGTCGCGTTCGGTGTTCTCCAAGGGCATCTTCCCCGCGGTGGACCCGCTGGCGTCGAGCTCGACCATCCTCGACCCCGGTGTGGTCGGCGACGAGCACTACCGGGTGGCGCAGGAAGTCATCCGAATCCTGCAGCGCTACAAGGACCTTCAGGACATCATCGCCATCCTCGGCATCGACGAGCTGTCCGAAGAGGACAAGCAGCTGGTCAACCGGGCGCGGCGCATCGAGCGGTTCCTGTCGCAGAACATGATGGCGGCCGAGCAGTTCACCGGTCAGCCGGGTTCCACGGTGCCGGTGAAGGAGACCATCGAGGCGTTCGACAAGCTGACCAAGGGCGACTTCGACCACATCCCCGAGCAAGCCTTCTTCCTGATCGGTGGCCTCGACGACCTGGCCAAGAAAGCCGAAAGCTTCGGCGCCAAGCTCGATTCCTGAGGGCATGAGTCGAAAGGCACAGTGGTATGGCCGAATTGAACGTTGAGATAGTCGCCGTCGACCGGAAGATCTGGTCGGGTGAGGCAACGTTCCTGTTCACCCGCACCACCGTCGGCGAGATCGGGATCCTGCCCCGGCACATCCCGCTGGTGGCGCAGTTGGTTGACGACGCCATGGTTCGTGTCGAACGCGAAGGCGAGGACGACCTGCGGATCGCGGTGGACGGCGGGTTCCTGTCGGTCACCGAGGAGACCGTCACAGTCCTTGCCGAATCCGCGGAGTTCGAGTCGGAGATCGACGAGAGTTCGGCCCGGGAGGACGCCGAGTCCGACGATCCCCGCATTGCCGCCAGGGGGCGCGCCAGACTGCGCGCCGTCGGCGCGATCGACTAATTGCCGATGAGCGCGCCCATGATCGGCATGGTCGTGCTCGTCGTGTTGTTAGGCGCCGCAGTCCTCGCGCTGAGCTATCGGCTGTTGAAGCTGCGCCAGGGCGGAACCGCGGGAATCATGCGGGACATCCCCGCCGTCGGCGGTCATGGTTGGCGGCACGGGGTGATCCGGTACCGCGGTGGCGAGGCCGCGTTCTACCGGCTGTCCAGTTTGCGGTTGTGGCCGGACCGCCGCCTCAGCCGGCGCGGCGTGGAGATCGTCGCCCGGCGTGCCCCGCGCGGCGACGAGTTCGACATCATGACCGACGAGATCGTCGTGCTGGAGCTGCGTGACACGACGCAGGACCGCCGGTCGGGTTACGAGCTCGCGCTCGACAAGGGCGCGCTGACCGCGTTCTTATCCTGGCTGGAGTCGCGGCCCTCACCGCGCGCCCGCCGCCGCAGCGTTTAGCGCCGAGCGACGTCGAAACTGCGGTGAGAGCGTCGTTTTCGCCCGAATTGCGATCTGTGCGCAGACCCGATGCCACCTACGCGTTCGCCGCGCCGCCGCCGGGCCGCCACAGCACGTCCCCGCCGGGGTTGGCTGCCCTCGCCAGGATGAACAGCAGGTCCGACAGCCGGTTGAGGTATTTGGCCGGCAGCACGCTGACCCCGTCCGGGTGGGAATCGAGCGCCGACCACGCCGAGCGCTCGGCCCGCCGCACCACGGTGCGGGCGACGTGCAACAGCGCCGACAATGGCGAACCACCGGGCAGCACAAAGGAATTCAGCGCCGGCAGGGGCTCGTTATATTTGTCACACCACGCCTCGAGCCGATCGACGTAGGACTGGGCGACCCGCAGCGGGGGATGTTCGGGGTTCTCCACCACGGGGGTGGACAGATCCGCACCGGCGTCGAACAAGTCGTTCTGGATCTGGCGCAGCACACCGGCGATCTCCTCGTCGGGTTGGCCGAGGGCGATCGCGACGCCGATCGCGGAGTTGGCCTCGTCGCAGTCCGCGTACGCCACCAGGCGGGGGTCGTTTTTGGAGACCCGTGAGAAATCGCTCAATCCCGTCGTTCCGTCGTCGCCGGTCCGGGTATAGATGCGGGTCAGGTGTATCGCCATGGGCCAAACGGTACTCGGCATGCGGCGCCCGGCTGACTGACAAGCCGATACCGCTTCACTAGACTGACGCGGGTGGCTGAGCGATTCGTGGTGACCGGCGGCACTCGGTTGTCAGGCGAAGTCGCTGTGGGGGGTGCCAAGAACAGCGTGCTCAAGCTGATGGCGGCGACTCTGCTGGCCGAGGGCACCAGCACCATCACCAACTGCCCGGACATCCTCGACGTCCCGCTGATGGCGGAGGTGTTGCGCGGCCTCGGTGCCACCGTCGAACTCGACGGCGACGTCGCCCGCATCACCTCGCCCGACGAACCCAAGTACGACGCCGACTTCGCCGCAGTGCGACAGTTCCGCGCCTCCGTCTGCGTGCTCGGGCCACTTGTCGGCCGGTGCAAGCGCGCCAGGGTCGCGCTGCCGGGCGGCGACGCGATCGGTTCCCGGCCGCTGGACATGCATCAGGCCGGCCTGCGGCAGCTGGGCGCGCAGTGCAACATCGAGCACGGGTGCGTGGTTGCTCAGGCAGAAACGTTGCGCGGCGCGGAAATTCAGTTGGAGTTCCCCTCCGTCGGCGCCACCGAGAACATTCTGATGGCCGCCGTCGTGGCGGAGGGAGTCACCACGATCCACAACGCGGCGCGCGAACCCGACGTGGTGGACCTGTGCACGATGCTCAACCAGATGGGCGCGCAGATCGAGGGCGCCGGTTCGCCGACCATGACGATCACCGGCGTCCCGCGACTGCACCCCACCGAGCACCGCGTGATCGGGGACCGCATCGTCGCCGCCACGTGGGGCATCGCCGCCGCGATGACCCGCGGCGACATCGAGGTCACCGGCGTCGACCCGGCCCACCTGCAGGTGGTGCTGCACAAGCTGCACGACGCCGGCGCGACCGTCACCCAGACCGACAACAGCTTCCGGGTCGCCCAGTACGAGCGCCCGAAGGCCGTCAACGTGGCGACCTTGCCGTTCCCTGGGTTTCCGACCGACCTGCAGCCCATGGCCATCGCGCTGGCGTCGATCGCCGACGGCACCTCGATGATCACCGAGAACGTGTTCGAGGCGCGGTTCCGGTTCGTCGAGGAGATGATCCGGCTGGGCGCCGACGCGCGCACCGACGGGCACCACGCCGTCGTGCGTGGCCTGCCGCAACTGTCCAGCGCCCCGGTCTGGTGTTCGGACATCCGGGCCGGCGCCGGCCTGGTGCTGGCGGGGCTGGTCGCCGACGGCGATACCGAGGTTCACGACGTCTTTCACATCGATCGCGGCTACCCGTTGTTCGTGGAAAACCTCGCGATTTTGGGAGCGGAGATCGAGCGGGTAGAGTAGTCAAAGTCAGTGCCCCACAAGGGCGGTCACCTCACGAAGATGGCCGAAACCGGGGCTTGACTCCCTCGCCGGATCGGTACTAGCCTGGCACGGCTGCCCCGCAGCGGTCACCACAATGAGATGGCCAAAACTGGGGCTTGACGCCTCCGCCAGACCGGTATTAAGCTGGCAGGGTTGCCCGGAAGCGGGCGAAAACAAGCGTGAGTGTTGTTTGAGAACTCAATAGTGTGTTTGGTCTTTTTATTTTGTTGTTGTTTTTGACCATACTTGCACCCCCCGTGTGTGGGTATGGTCGTTTTTTGATGCCAGTAATATTGGTGTCTTTTGTTAGGTCAGATTTTCTCTGATTGTAAATTCACCTCGTTATCGAGGGGTTTTTGTTTGGAGAGTTTGATCCTGGCTCAGGACGAACGCTGGCGGCGTGCTTAACACATGCAAGTCGAACGGAAAGGCCCCTTCGGGGGTACTCGAGTGGCGAACGGGTGAGTAACACGTGGGTAATCTGCCCTGCACTTCGGGATAAGCCTGGGAAACTGGGTCTAATACCGGATAGGACCCCGAGGCGCATGCCTTGGGGTGGAAAGCTTTTGCGGTGTGGGATGGGCCCGCGGCCTATCAGCTTGTTGGTGGGGTGACGGCCTACCAAGGCGACGACGGGTAGCCGGCCTGAGAGGGTGTCCGGCCACACTGGGACTGAGATACGGCCCAGACTCCTACGGGAGGCAGCAGTGGGGAATATTGCACAATGGGCGCAAGCCTGATGCAGCGACGCCGCGTGGGGGATGACGGCCTTCGGGTTGTAAACCTCTTTCAGCAGGGACGAAGCGCAAGTGACGGTACCTGCAGAAGAAGCACCGGCCAACTACGTGCCAGCAGCCGCGGTAATACGTAGGGTGCGAGCGTTGTCCGGAATTACTGGGCGTAAAGAGCTCGTAGGTGGTTTGTCGCGTTGTTCGTGAAATCTCACGGCTTAACTGTGAGCGTGCGGGCGATACGGGCAGACTGGAGTACTGCAGGGGAGACTGGAATTCCTGGTGTAGCGGTGGAATGCGCAGATATCAGGAGGAACACCGGTGGCGAAGGCGGGTCTCTGGGCAGTAACTGACGCTGAGGAGCGAAAGCGTGGGGAGCGAACAGGATTAGATACCCTGGTAGTCCACGCCGTAAACGGTGGGTACTAGGTGTGGGTTTCCTTCCTTGGGATCCGTGCCGTAGCTAACGCATTAAGTACCCCGCCTGGGGAGTACGGCCGCAAGGCTAAAACTCAAAGGAATTGACGGGGGCCCGCACAAGCGGCGGAGCATGTGGATTAATTCGATGCAACGCGAAGAACCTTACCTGGGTTTGACATGCACAGGACGCCGGCAGAGATGTCGGTTCCCTTGTGGCCTGTGTGCAGGTGGTGCATGGCTGTCGTCAGCTCGTGTCGTGAGATGTTGGGTTAAGTCCCGCAACGAGCGCAACCCTTGTCTCATGTTGCCAGCGCGTAATGGCGGGGACTCGTGAGAGACTGCCGGGGTCAACTCGGAGGAAGGTGGGGATGACGTCAAGTCATCATGCCCCTTATGTCCAGGGCTTCACACATGCTACAATGGCCGGTACAAAGGGCTGCGATGCCGCAAGGTTAAGCGAATCCTTTTAAAGCCGGTCTCAGTTCGGATCGGGGTCTGCAACTCGACCCCGTGAAGTCGGAGTCGCTAGTAATCGCAGATCAGCAACGCTGCGGTGAATACGTTCCCGGGCCTTGTACACACCGCCCGTCACGTCATGAAAGTCGGTAACACCCGAAGCCAGTGGCCTAACCCTTTGGGAGGGAGCTGTCGAAGGTGGGATCGGCGATTGGGACGAAGTCGTAACAAGGTAGCCGTACCGGAAGGTGCGGCTGGATCACCTCCTTTCTAAGGAGCACCACGAAAAGCACCCCAATTGGTGGGGTGCAAGCCGTGAGGGGTTCTCGCCTGTAGTGGGCGGGGCCGGGTGCGCAACAGCAAATGATTGCCAGACACACTATTGGGCCCTGAGGCAACACTCGGATCGATTGAGTGCTTGTCCCCCCATCTTGGTGGTGGGGTGTGGTGTTTGAGAACTGGATAGTGGTTGCGAGCATCTAAACGAATGCGTTGCCTCCGAAATGGAGTGCGGCGGATTCGTTGAAATGTGTAATTTTTCTTTGGTTTTTGTGTTTTGTAAGTGCTTAAGGGCGCATGGTGGATGCCTTGGCATCGAGAGCCGATGAAGGACGTGGGAGGCTGCGATATGCCTCGGGGAGCTGTCAACCGAGCGTTGATCCGAGGATTTCCGAATGGGGAAACCCAGCACGAGTGATGTCGTGTTACCCGCATCTGAATATATAGGGTGCGGGAGGGAACGCGGGGAAGTGAAACATCTCAGTACCCGTAGGAGAAGAAAACAATTGTGATTCCGTCAGTAGTGGCGAGCGAACGCGGAACATGGCTAAACCGCACGCATGCGATACCGGGTAGGGGTTGTGTGTGCGGGGTTGTGGGATTGATACGTCTCAGCTCTACCTGGCTGGGAGGTAGTCAGAAAGTGTCGTAGTTAGCGGAAGTGGCCTGGGATGGTCCGCCATAGACGGTGAGAGCCCGGTACGCGAAAGCTCGGCACCTACCTTGTATCAACTCCCGAGTAGCAGCGGGCCCGTGGAATCTGCTGTGAATCTGCCGGGACCACCCGGTAAGCCTAAATACTTCTCGATGACCGATAGCGGATTAGTACCGTGAGGGAATGGTGAAAAGTACCCCGGGAGGGGAGTGAAAGAGTACCTGAAACCGTGTGCCTACAATCCGTCAGAGCCTCCTCGTGGGGTGATGGCGTGCCTTTTGAAGAATGAGCCTGCGAGTCAGGGACACGTCGCGAGGTTAACCCGTGTGGGGTAGCCGCAGCGAAAGCGAGTCTGAATAGGGCGCATCCCCTTTGGGGTGTAGTGGCGTGTTCTGGACCCGAAGCGGAGTGATCTACCCATGGCCAGGGTGAAGCGCGGGTAAGACCGCGTGGAGGCCCGAACCCACTTAGGTTGAAGACTGAGGGGATGAGTTGTGGGTAGGGGTGAAAGGCCAATCAAACTCCGTGATAGCTGGTTCTCCCCGAAATGCATTTAGGTGCAGCGTTGCGTGTTTCACCACGGAGGTAGAGCTACTGGATGGCCGATGGGCCCTACTAGGTTACTGACGTCAGCCAAACTCCGAATGCCGTGGTGTATAGCGTGGCAGTGAGACGGCGGGGGATAAGCTCCGTACGTCGAAAGGGAAACAGCCCAGATCGCCGGCTAAGGCCCCAAAGCGTGTGCTAAGTGGGAAAGGATGTGCAGTCGCAGAGACAACCAGGAGGTTGGCTTAGAAGCAGCCACCCTTGAAAGAGTGCGTAATAGCTCACTGGTCAAGTGATTGTGCGCCGATAATGTAGCGGGGCTCAAGCACACCGCCGAAGCCGCGACAACCGCAAGGTTGGGTAGGGGAGCGTCCCCCATTCAGCGAAGCTACCGGGTGACCGGTGGTGGAGGGTGGGGGAGTGAGAATGCAGGCATGAGTAGCGATAAGGCAAGTGAGAACCTTGCCCGCCGTAAGACCAAGGGTTCCTGGGCCAGGCCAGTCCGCCCAGGGTGAGTCGGGACCTAAGGCGAGGCCGACAGGCGTAGTCGATGGACAACGGGTTGATATTCCCGTACCCGTGTGTGGGCGCCCGTGATGAATCAATTCTGCTAACCACCCAAAAGGTGGTCTATCAATCCCTTCGGGGTGCGAAGATCGCCGGCTGCGTGGGACCCGGATTGGTAGTAGTCAAGCAATGGGGTGACGCAGGAAGGTAGCCGTACCAGTCAGTGGTAATACTGGGGCAAACCTGTAGGGAGAGCGATAGGCAAATCCGTCGCTCATATTCCTGAGAGGTGATGCATAGCCGATTGAGGCGAATTCGGTGATCCTCTGCTGCCAAGAAAAGCCTCTAGCGAGCACACACACGGCCCGTACCCCAAACCGACACAGGTGGTCAGGTAGAGCATACCGAGGCGTACGAGATAACTATGGTTAAGGAACTCGGCAAAATGCCCCCGTAACTTCGGGAGAAGGGGGGCCGGAACACCGTGAACAGCCTTGCGCTGGGAGCGGGATCCGGTCGCAGAAACCAGCGAGAAGCGACTGTTTACTAAAAACACAGGTCCGTGCGAAGTCGCAAGACGATGTATACGGACTGACGCCTGCCCGGTGCTGGAAGGTTAAGAGGACCCGTTAACCGCAAGGTGAAGCGGAGAATTTAAGCCCCAGTAAACGGCGGTGGTAACTATAACCATCCTAAGGTAGCGAAATTCCTTGTCGGGTAAGTTCCGACCTGCACGAATGGCGTAACGACTTCTCGACTGTCTCAACCATAGACTCGGCGAAATTGCACTACGAGTAAAGATGCTCGTTACGCGCGGCAGGACGAAAAGACCCCGGGACCTTCACTACAACTTGGTATTGGTGTTCGGTACGGTTTGTGTAGGATAGGTGGGAGACTGTGAAACCCCAACGCCAGTTGGGGCGGAGTCGTTGTTGAAATACCACTCTGATCGTATTGGACACCTAACGTCGAACCCTTATCGGGTTCACGGACAGTGCCTGGCGGGTAGTTTAACTGGGGCGGTTGCCTCCTAAAATGTAACGGAGGCGCCCAAAGGTTCCCTCAACCTGGACGGCAATCAGGTGTTGAGTGTAAATGCACAAGGGAGCTTGACTGCGAGACTTACAAGTCAAGCAGGGACGAAAGTCGGGATTAGTGATCCGGCACCCCCGAGTGGAAGGGGTGTCGCTCAACGGATAAAAGGTACCCCGGGGATAACAGGCTGATCTTCCCCAAGAGTCCATATCGACGGGATGGTTTGGCACCTCGATGTCGGCTCGTCGCATCCTGGGGCTGGAGCAGGTCCCAAGGGTTGGGCTGTTCGCCCATTAAAGCGGCACGCGAGCTGGGTTTAGAACGTCGTGAGACAGTTCGGTCTCTATCCGCCGCGCGCGTCAGAAACTTGAGGAAACCTGTCCCTAGTACGAGAGGACCGGGACGGACGAACCTCTAGTGCACCAGTTGTCCCACCAGGGGCACCGCTGGATAGCTACGTTCGGACAGGATAACCGCTGAAAGCATCTAAGCGGGAAACCTTCTCCAAGATCAGGTTTCTCACCCTTTTAGAGGGATAAGGCCCCCCGCAGAACACGGGTTCGATAGGCCAGACCTAGAAGCCCAGCAATGGGTGTAGGGAACTGGCACTAACCGGCCGAAAACTTACCAAACACAATTCGCAACCACATTCCAGCGCCTGACAGAAATGTCGTGGCGCGCCACACCCCCCACCAATACATTTAAATAGAGTTACGGCGGCCACAGCGACAGGGAAACGCCCGGTCCCATCCCGAACCCGGAAGCTAAGCCTGTCAGCGCCAATGATACTGCCCACTCGGGTGGAAAAGTAGGACACCGCCGAACATATACAAAAACGCCCCCGGCAACGGGGGCGTTTTTGCATTCGCTATTAATCGAATAACGTCAAATTCTCGCTCCGCTTTTCCAGTTCGAGCAGCGAGCGCTTCCGGTCGAGCCCGCCGCCGAAGCCGGTCAGGCTCCCGTTGGCGCCGATCACCCGGTGGCAGGGGACGACGATGGCGATCGGATTGTGGCCGTTGGCCCAGCCGACGGCCCGCGCGGATCCCGGGGACCCGATCTGGTCGGCGATTTCCCCATAGGAACGGGTCTCGCCGTACGGGATCGTCAGCAGCGCATTCCATACCCGCCGCTGGAATTCGGTGCCGCCCAGCTCGAGTTCGACGTCGAACTCGGTGAGCTCGCCGGCGAAATACGCGTTCAGTTGCTCGACGGCGTCGCCGAAGGCCTGTGGATCGGGCGACCAGTCGGCGCGGTCGGGTTCGTAGGTCTGGTCGACCATCCGCAGATTCGTCAGCACCGAGCCGTGCCCGGCCAGGGTGAGGAATCCGATCGGGCTGTCGATCGTGCAGTAGCGGATCATGCGACTTCCCCCACAGACTTGGGCGGCCAATGGTTTACCGGATGCTCGAGGGTGGTCCACAAATGCTGGGTGGCGTACGAGCGCCAGGGCCGCCATCGGGCGCTGCGCTCGATGAGCTTTCGCTGATCGTCGGGCAGTCCAAGTTCCTTTGCGGCCAACCGCAGTCCGAGGTCGCTGGCGGGAAAGGCGTCCGGGTCGCCCAGGGCGCGCATCGCGATCACCTCCGCGGTCCAGGGGCCGACACCGGGCAGCGCCAGCAGCTGCGCGCGGGCGCTGTTCCAATCGCTGCCCGCGTCCAGGGCGATGCTGCCGTCGGCAAGTCCCGCGATCAGCGCGGTGAGGGTCCGTCGGCGGCCCTTCGGCACCGCCAGGTGGACGGGATCGATCTCGGCCAGCTCGTCGACCGACGGGAAGGTGTGGGTCAATGCGCCCGCGGGATCCTTGATGAGCCTCCCGTAGGCCGCCACCAGCCTGCCGGCGTGGGTTCTCGCCGCCTTGGTCGAGACCTGTTGGCCGAGCACGGCGCGCACGGCGAGCTCGGCCTCGTCGACGGTGCGCGGAATCCGTTGCCCCGGAGCCTTTTTCACCACGGGCGCCAGCTCGGGGTCGGTGGTCAGCGCGTCGACCACGGCTTCGGGGTCGGCGTCGAGGTCCAGCAGCCGCCGGCAGCGGGCGATCGCGGTGGTGAGGTCGCGGAAGTCGTCCAGCGCCAGTTGGCAGCGCACATGGTCGACGGCCGGCATTAGCGTCACGACGGCGCTGCCCCGGGGCAGCCGAAGGCTGCGCCGGTAGGCACCGTCGCGGACCTCCTCACACCCGGGCACCATGCCGGCCGCCAGGTGACCGAATACGCCCTCGTAGGCGAACGGCGTGCGCGCCGGTAGCCGGAGGCACAGCGCCCCAGGCGAATTGGCGTCCGGCGCCGACCGCGCCGCCGCGCGTTTGCGCAACGCGGTCGGCGTGATTTCGAACACCAGACGCACGGTGTCGTTGAACTGTCGGATGCTGGAGAACCCGGCGGCGAAGGCGACGTCGCCGAACGGCAGGTCCGTGGTCTCGATGAGCACCCGGGCGGTCTGCGCCCGTTGTGCGCGGGCCAGCGCGAGTGGCCCGGCGCCAACCTCGGCCTGCAGGAGGCGCTCCAGCTGGCGGGTCGTGTAACCGAGGCGGCCCGCGAGTCCTCCTACACCTTCCCGGTCCACCGTGCCGTCCGCGATGAGCCGCATGGTGCGCGCGACGACGTCGCCGCGCATGTTCCATTCGGGGGATCCAGGAGACGCGTCGGGCCGGCATCGCTTGCACGCGCGGAATCCCGCTTTCTGCGCGGTCGCCGCGGTCGGATAGAACCGCACGTTGCGGGCGAAGGGCGGCCGCACCGGGCAGCTGGGCCGGCAATAGATCCGGGTCGTCAGCACGGCCGTGACGAACCAGCCGTCGAAGCGGGCGTCCTTGGACTGGACGGCCCGGTAGCAGCGTTCGAAGTCTTCGTGCACGGTTCCACAGTTACACCCGCCCACCGACAAAACTGGCGGAAAAGCGACATGATCGTGGGCCGGGGTGCTTATCGCGCGTGGACCAGCCGGTCCCCGGATTCCAGGAGGCGACTCCTTACGCCGTCGAGGTCGGCCTCGATCAGCGAATGGTTCCGTTTGCGCCAACGGCCCGCAATCATCACGGCTTCGATGTTGGCGATGCCGGCGTACAGCGCGGCGGCGATCGGATCACGGGCCGGCCACAGGTTGAGCGGTCGCGCGTCGATCACGACCAGGTCGGCCTGCATGCCCGGCTCGATCCTGCCAATCCGGTCGTCCAGCCCCAGGGCACGCGCGCCTTCGACGGTCGCCCATGCCAGCGCCTGCTTACTGGTGACTGATGTTGACGGGGCTATCGCGCCGGTCACCTGCCGGTGGCTTTCGTGGTCGAGACCGCGCTGATGGGCCAACGCGATGCGCGCGCCGCCCAAAATCTCTCCGGACCCCGCCGTGTCGGTGTCGGTGCCTAACGACGGCGCCGCGCCATGTCTCAACAGGTGTCCGGTAATTGGGACGCCATGGCCGTGCCCGAGCTCGCTTTCCGGTGTGACGGTGAAGCTGACGCCGGCGGCGATCAAGCGGCCGAGCCAGTCTTCGGTGAGACCGGCCCCGTGGACGATGTTGGTGCGTGGCCCGAACAGCCCTGCGGCGCGGACCGCCTCCCATCCGGGCCCCGGTTGGCCGCCGCTTTGATGCATCGAGGCGACGAGGCCGCGTTCGGCGGCGGCACGCAAATCGGCCACGGCCACATCCGGTGTCGAGTATTGCGGCCCGGCGATCGCCATCCCGACGGTGATTGTGCCGAGCGCCGAGGCGGGCCGATCGATAAGCCGGTCGACCTCGGCCAGCGGATGGGCCAGGTCGGGGGCTCGCTTCGGCGCTCCATGCAGAAACACGGCGCGGATGCCGGACCTTTCCAGCCCCTCGAGGGCCGCGTCGGTGTGCTCAGGCGTCGCGTTGTTGTGACACCAGTCGCCCAGTGTCGTTGTCCCGCAATTGATCTGATTGAGAGCGCCGGCGAGGTTGCCGATGTAGACGTCATCGGGCGTGTAGCGGTCCGCAACGCCACCGTGCATGTGCCGCAGGTAGTCCAGCAGCGTCCAGTCGGCGCCCGCCAGGCGCAGCGCGCTCTGCCACGTGTGTAGATGCGCGTTGACGAGCCCCGGCATGATGACGCGACCGGGAAGGTCGACCGTTTCGGCGTCCGAATCGTCGACGCGCTCGCCGAGCTCGGTGACCTGATCGCCCTCGACGACGATGTCGCTGCGCTCCGCATCGGGGCGCGCCGGCGACATGGTGATCACCTGCGCTCCGCGCAGCACGGTGCGGCTCATGAGCGGGCTAACTCAGGCCGGGTCGGGCGCGTCCCACGGGACCGTGCCGGAGAGCCAATGGGTGATGCGCTCTGCCTGGTCGTTGCGGTAGAGGTGTCGCGGCGGCTGACCGAATGTCGCATAGGGCCGGCACCGAACGACGACCCGGTTTTCTTCGCGGCGCATGGCGTCGATGACCGGCCGGGCTTCTGACGGGAGCGGCTGGCCCGACATCCTGGCACCAACTTCCATCATGACGTCGCACACCAGGTCGGGATCGTCGTCGATCACCGCGTCGGCGTACACCTGCAAATAGGCGAAGGGCCAACGTTCGTCGAGGACACACAGGCTGACCTTGCCGTCCCGCGCGATGACGCGCGCCTTGCCGCGCCCGGCCATCGTCGACACCAGCAGCTCGTCCCCGTCGGTGGGAACGTAGTAGACGACCGACATTCCGGGCCCGTCGTTCTTCCGGCGGTAGCCGAAGACGCATGTTCGATGAGTCCGCACGAACTCGCGGCGCTCGGATGGGAGCAGGTCCCGGTCGGTGGGGACGGCGAAGGGTTCCGGGGCAAGGGGTAGCAGCATGGCAACGCGTCTTCCGGTCTGGCTTGAACGTGAATCGGGCGGCGCCCGATATTTTTTGGATACACCGTATCCGTTATTGCGCGAAGGGTCAAGAGTAGCGATACTGGGCGCGTGACCCGAGGCAGCCCACCGACTCAAGACGACGGCTCGGGTCGCCGGTCCCGCGGACGCCCGCGGGTCCCGCTCGACCGCATCGTCGGCGCGGCCCTCGAGATCGTGGACGACGAGGGCGCCGACGCGCTCTCGATGCGGACCCTCGCGCAGCGGCTGGAGTCGGGGACGGCCACGCTGTATCGCCACTTCGCCAACCGGGGCGAGGTGGTTTCGCACGTGGTCGATC
Source organism: Mycobacterium sp. IEC1808 (assembly GCF_002101935.1). Taxonomy (NCBI): domain Bacteria; kingdom Bacillati; phylum Actinomycetota; class Actinomycetes; order Mycobacteriales; family Mycobacteriaceae; genus Mycobacterium; species Mycobacterium sp. IEC1808. The sequence goes on from NZ_LQPV01000005.1 coordinate 65,437, forward strand.
GCGTGTTCGGCGAGATCGAGTGCGGCACGGAAGAACTCACCACGATGGATTGGCAGCGGGCCTGCGAGTCGTTTGCACGAGCCACGTTTGAAGTGTTGCGCAGGCACCCCAACGTGGCTCCGCTGCTGGTCGACCAGCTGCCGCTCGGGCCGAATGCGCTGGCGCAACGGGAAGCGTTACTGGCGGTCCTGCTCGACAACGGCTTCCCCCCGCGTCTCGCGGCTCGCTCCTATGCGACGGTGGCCCGCTATGTGCTCGGCTTCGCCATTCAGCTCAGCGGCGGCGGATTCGATGACCGGCACGCGTCCACGTTCTTCCGCGCGCTGGATCCGCAGTTGTTCCCCGCCACCAGCGCGGTGGCCGACCACCTGCCTGTGCCGATCGACGAGGAGTTTGCACTCGGCCTCGAGCTCATCATCAGTGGTCTGGCGAAATACGCAGCAGCGCAGAGCGATAGCGAACCTACGTCGCGGCCTCGTGATGGGCGCCCGCGGCGGACGCGATGAAGTCGCGGGCCGGGCGGGACAATGGTCGCCCGGAATTCCAGATCAGGCCGACGTCGCGGTAGGCGTCGGCGTCGGCCAACGGCAGCACGCTGACCCCGGGGGCGTGCTCGCTGCCGGCGATGGGCATCAGGCTGATGCCCAGTCTCGCGGCGACCAGCCCGGCGGTTGTGGTCAGGTTGGCCGATTGCAGGACGATCCGCGGCTGGAATTGCGCTGCGGCGCATAGCTCGTCGAGCAGGCGCCGCATGCCGAACCCGGGACGCATGGCCACGAAGGCCTCGTCGGCCAGGTCGGACATGGACACCGTCGCGGCGCCCGCAAGCGCATGGTCGCTTGGGAAGGCGACGCCGAGACGCTGACGAAACAGGCTGCGCCAGGCGAGGTTTGGGTCCCGCGGCCGCGGCGAGACCACGCCGAGGTCGATCGACCCGGACCGCACGAGATCGCCGATCGATTCGGCGGCACCTTCCTCGAGCGTGAATGCCACGCGCGGTGCGGCCGCGGTGAACGCCGCAATCAAGCGCGGCACCACCGTCGACCCGAACGAGCTCAAGAAACCCAGGCGGATCTCGCCGACGGCCGGATTGGCCAGGTCGTCGATCGCCCGCCGCGCCGAATCGAGCTCGGATTGGGCGCGGCGCGCGTGCTCGTAGAAGATTCGGCCGTAGGTGTTGAGCGTGAGCCGCTTGCCGCTGCGGTCGAACAGCGCGACCCCGAGTCGCCGTTCCAGACGCGCCAGCATCCGGGTGAGCGTCGGCTGCGCGATGTGCAGCTGTTCGGCCGCGGACGTGACATGCTGCAGCTCCGCGAGTGTGACGAACCACTCGTAATCGCCTTCGTGCATCGCCTTCACCTTTGCTTATGTGCCTAATGCATCATAATTCAACAAATAATTCATTTCCGTTCCCACGCCGCGCGGCGAAACATCGTTGCTATGCCGACTGCCCATCAAGCCGGAAGCCGCGGATACCGGCGCGTGACCGCGGCGCTCTACGGCGCCGGCCTGGCCAGTTTCGCCGCGATGTACTGCACCCAGGCGCTGCTGCCGGCCTTCTCTAGGTATTACCGGATCAGCCCGGCCACCGCGGCGCTGACGGTCGCGCTGACCACCGGGGTGCTGGCGCTGTCGATCATCCCCGCGAGCGTGCTTTCCGAGCGCTACGGGCGCATCCCCGTGATGCTGACGTCGGGGGTTGCGTCCAGCGTGATCGGGCTGTTGCTGCCGTTGAGTCCATCGCTCGGCGTGCTGCTCGCGGGCCGCGCGCTGCACGGCGTCGCGCTCGCCGGGATACCCGCGGTCGCCATGGCTTTCCTCGCCGAGGAGGTGCACGCGTCGTCGCTCGGTTCGGCGATGGGACGGTACATCGCAGGGACCACGGTCGGTGGGCTGACCGGGCGGATCGTCCCTTCGCTGGTCGTCGACGTCAGCAATTGGCGGGTCGCGCTCTTGGTGTGCTCGCTGACGACGCTGGCCGGCACGGCCGTCTTCGCCGTCCTGGTGCCCCGGTCGCAGTTCTTCACCCCGAAGGCCACAACTGCGCGCGCCACTGCGCGCAACCTCGCCGCACATCTGCGAAACCCGGTGTTGCTGAAGCTTTTCGCGTTGGGCTTCACGCTGATGGGCGGCTTCGTCACGGTGTACAACTACCTGGGCTACCGGTTGGCCGCCCCGCCGTTCGGACTGGCGCCGTCGCTGGTCGGACTGTTGTTCGTGCTGTACCTGGCCGGCACCTGGACGTCGGTGGTCGCCGGGCGGCTGGCCGACCGCCGCGGACGCGCGCTGGTGCTGGGCGGTGCCCTGCCGATCACGGTGACCGGCCTGGCGCTGACCGTGCCACACTCGGTGGTCGCGATCGTCGTCGGGCTCGGCGTGTTCACCGGCGGATTCTTCGCCGCGCACACCGTGGCCAGCGGGTGGGTGGGCGCGGCGGCACGCCGGGATCGCGCCGAGGCGTCGGCGCTCTACCTGTTCAGCTACTACCTGGGCGGGTCGGTCGCCGGCGCTTTCGGCGGCCTGGTCTACGGCGCCGGCGGCTGGCCGGCCACGGTCTGGTTCGTGGGCGCCCTCATCCTCGGCGGCGTGGCGCTCGCGGTGCTCTTGGTGAGGGAAACGGGCTTCCGCTCAGGCGCCGAACAACTGGCCGATCTTCGAAAAGAGTTGCCAGACTCCATAAGCGAACGGGACGGCGACCCACACCCAGGCCAGTGCGATGAGGGCGGGACCGATGCGACGGTCGGGGATCGGGTTTGTCATGCGTGTGCCTCCGGCTGAAGATCCGAAATGGTCTCGGGCGCCGCGGCGTCGCCGGGCTGGGCGGGCACGTGATGCTTGGCGGCCACCGGCCTGATCAGCTCGTTGCAGACCAGCCCGACGACCAGGAGGGCGATCATCACGGCGAACGACACGATGTAGAGGTCGGGTCCGTGTTTCCCGGCCGCCTTCTGCGAGTCGGCGATGGCGTTCACGATCAGCGGGCCCAGCACGCCCGCGACCGACCAGGCCGTCAGCAGCCTGCCGTGGATGGCGCCGACCTCGTGGGTGCCGAACAGGTCACGCAGGTACGCCGGAACGGTCGAGAACCCCGCGCCGTAGAACGACAGGATCAACACGGTGCACAGCAGGAAGGTCAGCTTGCTGGAATTGGTCGTCAGCGCCAACGTGAGATAGAGGAGGGCACCGCCGCCTAGGTAGAGCCGGTACATGTTCTTGCGGCCCAGCGCATCCGACAACGACGACCAGCCGATCCGGCCGATCATATTGGCCAGCGACAGCAGCGCGACGAACCCGGCGGCCGCGGAGGCCAACGCCGCCGCGCGGGGCGCCCTCGGAAAGAAGTCCTGGTAAATCGGCGAGGCCTTCTCCAGAATGCCGATGCCGGCGGTCACGTTGAAACAGAGCACCACCCACAACAGCCAGAACTGGGGCGTCTTGATCGCATTGGCCGCCGACACACCGGCCGTCGTGATCAGCGATCCAGCCTTGTGCGGCTTGGGTTTCCAGCCGTGCGGCGTCCAATCCGGCGCCGGCACCCGGATCAGCAGGCATCCCATCGCCATGAACACGGCATATGTACAGCCCATCACCAGGAAGGTCCTGGCCACGCCGGTTGTGCTGGTGCGGCCGAACGCGTCGAGCAGGCTGTTCGTCCACGGGGACGCGATCAGGGCCCCACCGCCAAAGCCCATGATCGCCAAGCCGGTCGCCATGCCGGGGCGATCGGGAAACCACTTGATGAGCGTCGACACCGGCGAGATGTAGCCGACACCGAGGCCGACCCCTCCGACGACCCCGTATCCCACCACGACGAGCCAGTATCGGTGAACCGAGACTCCGCATCCGGCGATCAGCAACCCGCTGCAAAAGCACACGGTGGCAACCACCATGGCCCAGCGCGGTCCGTAGTGGTCCACCCGCGTGCCGAACGCTGCGGCCGAAAGACCCAGCATCACAATTGCGACGGTGAACGGCATCGCGCTGGCGGTTCCGGAGACGTGCAGCGATTTCTCCAGCGGGATCTTGAAGACGCTCCAGGCGTAGGCCGAGCCGATGGCCAGATGGATGGACAGCGCGGCGGGCGGCACCAGCCAGCGGTTCCATCGGGGCCCGGCGACGATTCTCGAACGATCAAGCAACGCAACGGTTGTCAAGGTGCACCCTTCTGACGCGGGCACGGAGCTCCGTCCCGTCGTCACTATTGGCGCGGTTTCACGCGGCGGTCAAGGCGCGATTTCTATTGTCCGATAACGGATTTCTATCGATACTGCTGGCGGGCGTTGACCACAGGCGTTGTCAACCGGATTTACTGCGCGTCGGCGAGGAAGGCCAGCCGGGTTGGGCGCTCGTGGCCCCGAAGGGTCACCGCCTCACCCAAAGACCAACGCGCTCTTTCCTCTTCGCTCGCGCCCTCGAGCGCGTTGGCCGTCGCGAGCAATCCGCCGGGACGGGACTTGGCCAGCTCGCACAGCCGTGCGGCCTCGTTGACCGGCTCGCCGATCACGGTGTATTCGAACCGTTCCTTGGCGCCCACGTTGCCGGCGACGACCTGGCCCGCCGCCACGCCGATGCCCGCCTCGAGCTCGCACATGTCGTGGGCGAGCCGTTTCGCGATGCACCGCGCCGCGGCGAGTGCCTCGTCCTCGGGCGAGTCGAGATGGTTCGGTGCTCCGAAAATGGCAAGCGACGCATCGCCTTCGAACTTGTTGACCAGGCCGCGATGGCGGTCCACTTCGTCGACGACGATCGCGAAAAATCGGTTGAGCACTTCGACGACTTCGGTGGGGGGCTGGGTGGTTACCAGTTGGGTGGAGCCGACGATGTCGATGAAGACGACGGCGACGTGTCGTTCCTCGCCGCCCAGTTTCGGTCGCTCGCGCTCGGCCGCCAGGGCGACCTCGCGGCCGACGTGCCGGCCGAAAAGGTCGCGCACGCGTTCGCGTTCGCGCAGGCCGTCGACCATCGTGTTGAACCCGCGCTGCAGCTCGCCGAGCTCGGTGCCGTCGAAGACCACCAGGTTGCCGCGCAGGTTGCCCTGCTCGACGCGGCGCAGCGCCGCGCGCACCACGCGCACCGGGGTCGCGGTCAGCCAGGCGAGAATCCACATCAGGGCGCACCCGAAGATGAGCGTGGCGACTGAAATGATCAGCACGCCGACCGCGAACTCGGTCTCGGTCAGGTTGCGCAGCAGGATCTGGAAAATTGCCAGCAGGCCGATGCCGATGACGGGCACGCCGGACCCCAGGAACCAGACCACCATGGTTCGGCCCATGATGCCCGCCGACAACCGCCGTGGCGGTGGTCCCGCCTCGAGCGCCTGGGCGGCAATCGGGCGAAGCGCGAACTCGGCGAGCAGGTAACTGAACGTGGCCACCAGAACGCCGCAGAAGCTGACGACGAGGAGGAACCGCGGGATGAACAACGTGTTGACCAGGCCGTAGAGCGTCGTGTACACCACCGTCCCGATGCCCCACAGGATGAGGTCGTACATGGCGAGTCGCCACGGCGCCAGGAAGGTGTTGCGCTCGTCCTCGGCGGTGGGCGCGCGCTCCTCGATCGCCCAACGCAAGGAGAGCACGGTCCGGCGGGTGATCCAATACGTGCCCACCGCCAGGGCCACGGCGATGTAGGCCGGGGAGACACCGAACGTCAGCCAGGCCGGCGCGTCGTGAAAGATGCTCGGCGCGGGAATGGCGACTATCACCAACAGCAGTGCCACGCCGATGCCGATCAGGTTCGCCCCCAGAACCAGCACCGTCATGATGATCTGGATGCGGATGCGGCGCCGTCGTTGGCTTTCCGCCACCCGCCCGAGGATCAGTGAGCCGTACGCGGGGGTATCCGGCAGGCGGCCGCTCTGGCGGGTGATCCGCTCGAGCACCCGGCCGATACGTTGGGCCACGCTCATTTTGGCCGACATCGTGGCGCCAGCCTAATTTGTCGCCCACGCTCTAAGGTGAGTCGGGTGCGCCTTGTCATCGCCCAATGCACCGTCGACTACGTCGGCCGGCTCACCGCACACCTGCCGTCGGCGCGACGGCTGCTGCTGTTCAAGGCCGACGGCTCGGTGAGCGTGCACGCCGACGATCGCGCCTACAAGCCGCTGAACTGGATGAGCCCCCCCTGCTGGTTAACCGAGAAGCTCGGCGGTCAGGCGCCGGTGTGGGTGGTCGAGAACAAGGCCGGCGAGCAGCTGCGCATCACGGTGGAGGACATCGAGCACGACTCGAGCCACGACCTGGGCGTCGACCCCGGCTTGGTCAAGGACGGCGTCGAGGCCCACCTTCAGGCGTTGCTCGCCGAGCATGTGCAACTGCTTGGGGAGGGTTATACGTTGGTGCGCCGCGAGTACATGACCGCTATCGGCCCGGTCGATCTGCTGTGTCGCGACGAACGGGGCGGCTCGGTCGCGGTCGAAATCAAGCGGCGCGGCGAGATCGACGGCGTGGAACAGCTCACCCGCTATCTCGAATTGCTCAACCGGGACAGCGTTCTGGCACCGGTCAAAGGCGTCTTCGCCGCTCAGCAGATCAAGCCGCAAGCGCGCACCCTCGCGACCGATCGCGGAATCCGTTGCATCACACTCGATTACGACAAGATGCGCGGCATGGATAGCGACGAGTACCGGCTGTTCTGATGTGTCCGCGCCGCAAACCGGAACGTGGCCACCGGCCGAACCCGCCACCGGTGCCGAGCCGTGTGGAAATCGGTCCGGATGGTCACGAGTACGAGGTGCGCCCGATCGCGGCGGCCCGCGCGCTCAAGACCTACCGCTGTCCGGGTTGTGACCACGAAATACGTTCCGGCACATCGCATCTGGTGGTATGGCCGACCGATTCACCACACGCTGGGCTGGAGGATCGGCGGCACTGGCACACGCCGTGCTGGACCAACCGCGCTACCCGCGGGCCGACCCGGAAGTGGTCTTGAAGCTCTGGGATAAATCGCGAAGTGTGCGGCTGGCCGCACACTCGGCACCGAACGTGCGGCTGGCCGCACACTCGGCGCAAGCCTGGCTTTAAGAGGTCGGCTCCACCAACTCGATCAGGACACCGCCGGCGTCCTTGGGGTGGATGAAGTTGATCCGCGAGTTTGCTGTGCCGCGCCGCGCCGCGTCGTAGACCAGGCGGACGCCCTGCTCGCGCAGCTGCTCGCAGATGGTGTCCAGGTCGCTGACCCGAACGGCCATCTGCTGGATGCCCGGGCCGCGCTTCTCCATGAACTTCGCGATCGTCGACGAGTCGTCCAGCGGGGCCATCAACTGGAGCTGCGCGGTGGTACCGGGGACGGCCAGCATCGCCTCGCGGATGCCCTGGTCATCGTTGACTTCCTCATGCACGAGGATCATGCCGAGGTGGTCGTGATACCAGGTGATTGCGGCGTCGAGGTCGGCGACCGCAATGCCGACGTGATCCAGGCCGGTCACCAAGGAGGTTGCCAGGAGGTGACGTGCATCAACTTGGTCGGTCGTCATCACACCACGGTAACGTGGCAGCAAAGATTCCGCTTCTCCAGGTAGCGGAAACGGTCGTTGGTGCAGGCTCAGGAGGAACTGGTGACGACGTCGGTGATAGTTGCTGGGGCGCGGACGCCCATCGGCAAGTTGATGGGATCGCTGAAGGATTTCTCGGCCAGCGACCTGGGCGCCATCGCGATCGCGGGGGCACTGGAAAAGGCTTTCCCTAATGTCCAAGTGCCGGGTTCGCTGGTCGAATACGTGATCATGGGCCAGGTGCTGACGGCCGGGGCAGGACAGATGCCGGCCCGGCAGGCGGCGGTCGCGGCGGGCATCGGCTGGGACGTCCCGGCGCTGACCATCAACAAGATGTGCCTGTCCGGTATCGACTCCATCGCGCTGGCCGACCAGCTCATCCGCGCCGGGGAGTTCGACGTGGTGGTGGCCGGCGGGCAGGAGTCGATGACGAAGGCGCCGCATTTGCTGATGGACAGCCGGGCCGGCTACAAGTACGGCGACGTCACGGTGCTGGACCACATGGCCTACGACGGCCTGCACGACGTGTTCACCGACCAGCCGATGGGCGCGCTGACCGAGCAGCGCAACGACCTCGACAAGTTCACCCGCGCCGAGCAGGACGAGTACGCCGCGCGCTCACACCAAAAGGCGGCCGCCGCCTGGAAGGACGGCGTCTTCACCGACGAAGTCGTGCCGGTCAATATCCCGCAGCGCAAGGGTGACCCGCTGCAATTCACCGAGGACGAGGGCATCCGGGCCAACACCACCGCGGAGTCCCTGGCCGGGCTCAAGCCGGCGTTTCGCCGCGATGGCACCATCACGGCCGGTTCGGCTTCGCAGATCTCCGACGGCGCGGCCGCCGTCGTGGTGATGAACAAGGCAAAAGCGCAGGAGCTGGGGCTTTCGTGGCTGGCCGAGATCGGCGCGCACGGCGTCGTGGCAGGACCGGATTCGACGCTGCAGTCCCAGCCCGCCAACGCGATCAAGAAAGCGCTCGCCCGCGAGGGGATTTCGGCCGACCAGCTCGACGTCATCGAGATCAACGAGGCGTTCGCTGCGGTGGCCCTGGCCTCGACCCGCGAACTGGGCGTCGACCCCGAGCTCGTCAACGTCAACGGCGGTGCGATCGCGGTCGGGCACCCGATCGGCATGTCGGGCGCCAGGATCACGCTGCATGTGGCGCTGGAGTTGGCCCGCCGCGGCTCCGGCTATGGCGTTGCGGCCCTGTGCGGGGCCGGCGGCCAGGGTGATGCGCTGATCCTGCGGGCCGGTTAGGCGATCTGCTTAAAGTTGCTGGTGCGGGCCCTTTGAGAAAGTTTGTGATCTTGGTCATAACGGCCGATCACATCCGCTCAAGCGTCTCCGCGACCGGGTGGCTCGGTATCCGAAGCGCATGACAAACTTGACGGCGTGACGCGTCCGCGACCCTCTATCGGGCCCGCACTTGCCGGTGCGGTCGATCTTTCCGGTCTCAAGCAGCGAGCCCAGCAGAGCGCTTCGTCGCCCGACGCGGGCGGGCCGGCGGCCCCGGGGGCAACCGAGGTCACCGAGGCCAATTTCGAACAGGAAGTGCTACTCCGCTCCGACGAGGTCCCGGTGGTGGTCGCGTTGTGGTCGCCGCGCAGTGACGCGTGTATCCAGCTCGTCGAGACGCTGGCCGGCCTGGCGGCCGAGGACGACGGCAATTGGTCGCTGGCGACGGTCAACGTCGACGTGGCCCCCAGGGTGGCCCAGATATTCGGCGTCGACGCGGTGCCGACCGTGGTCGCGTTGGCCGCTGGGCAGCCGCTGTCCAGTTTTCAGGGTGTACAGCCGCCCGACCAGCTGCGGCGTTGGGTCGACTCCCTGTTGCAGGCGACGGCTGGGAAACTAAGGGGCCCAAGCGGTTCCGAGCAGGTGGAAGTGGACCCGGAGTTGGCCCACGCCCGCCAGCAGCTCGAGGACGGCGACTTCGCCGGCGCCAAGGAGTCGTATCAGGCGATCCTGGACGCCAACCCGGCGAGCGCCGAAGCCAAGGGCGCGATCCGCCAGATCGACTTCCTCACGCGCGCAACGGCGCAGCGCCCCGACGCGGTCGCGGTGGCCGCCGCCGCTCCCGGCGACATCGACGCCGCGTTCGCGGCCGCCGACGTGGAAATCCTCAACCAGGATGTCGGAGCGGCGTTCGAGCGCTTGATTGCCTTGGTGCGTAGCACATCCGGCGACGAACGCACCCGGGTGCGCACCCGCCTGATCGAGTTGTTCGAACTGTTCGACCCCGCCGACCCCGAGGTCGTCGCCGGTCGGCGCAACCTCGCCAACGCGCTCTACTGAGTTTTGCGGCTCGCGCCGCTACCGGTCCCTATTCGGGTTCCAGCCACAGCGCCGACGTCGGAGGCAGCACCATCACCGCGGAGGCGGGGCGGCCATGCCATGGGTCTTCGGTGGCGTCGACGCCGCCCATGTTGCCGATTCCCGACCCGTTGTAGATGGTCGCGTCGGTGTTGAGCACCTCGCGCCAGCGGCCGGCGTACGGCAGCCCGAGGCGATAGCCGCTGTGCTCCGAACCGGCGAAATTGAAGACGCAGGCCATTACCGAGCCGTCTTTGCCGTATCGCAGGAAACTCAGCACGTTGTTGGCCGAGTCGTTGGCGTCGATCCAGGAATAGCCCTCGGGAACGGTGTCCTGACTCCACAGGGCCGGGCGGCTGCGATAGATCTCGTTGATGTCGCGCACGAAGCGCAAGACCCCGTTGGAGAAGCCCTGCTCATCGAGCTGCCACCAATCCAAGCCGTTCTGCTCCGACCACTCGGCACGCTGGGCGAATTCCTGGCCCATGAACAACAATTGCTTGCCCGGGTGCGCCCACTGGTAGGCGAGCAGGCTGCGCAGCCCCGCGGCCTTGACGTGATTGTTGCCCGGCATGCGACCCCACAGGGTCCCCTTGCCGTGCACCACTTCGTCATGACTGATCGGCAGCACGTAGTTCTCGCTAAACGCGTACAGCATCGAGAACGTCATCTCGTGGTGGTGGTAGCTGCGGTAGATCGGATCGCGGCTGATGTAGTCGAGCGTGTCGTGCATCCAGCCCATGTTCCACTTCATCGAAAAGCCGAGGCCGCCAAGGTTGGTCGGCCGCGTGACGCCCGGCCACGAGGTCGACTCCTCGGCGATGGTGACGATGCCGGGCGCGGCCTTGTGCGCCGTGGCGTTCATCTCCTGCAGGAACTGCACGGCCTCCAGGTTTTCCCGCCCGCCGTAGATGTTCGGGGTCCAGCCGCCCTCGGGCCGCGAGTAGTCCAGGTACAGCATCGATGCGACCGCGTCCACCCGCAGGCCGTCCACGTGGAACTCCTCGAGCCAGTACAGCGCGTTGGCGACCAGGAAGTTGCGCACCTCCGCGCGGCCGAAGTCGAAGACGTAAGTGCCCCAGTCGAGTTGCTCGCCGCGCTTGGGGTCGGCGTGCTCGTAGAGCGGGGTGCCGTCGAATCGGCCCAACGCCCACGCGTCTTTCGGGAAGTGCGCCGGCACCCAGTCCACGATCACGCCGATGCCAGCCTGGTGCAGGGCGTCGACCAGCGCCCGGAAGTCGTCGGGCGCGCCGAATCGAGACGTCGGGGCGTAGTACGAGGTGACCTGGTATCCCCACGACCCCGCGAACGGGTGTTCGGCGACAGGCAGCAGCTCCACATGTGTGAACCCGTGCTCCACAACATAATCCGTCAGCTCGCGGGCGAGCTGACGGTAACTCAGCCCCGGACGCCAGGAACCGAGGTGCACCTCGTAGGTGCTCATCGGCTCGAACACCGGATTGCGCTGAGCGCGCCGCGCCATCCAGTCCGTGTCCTCCCACGTGTAGGTGCTGCGCGTGACGCGGGACGCGGTGTGCGGCGGAACCTCGGTGGCGAATGCCATGGGATCGGCCCGCTCGGTCACCACGCCGTCGGCGCCGTGCACCCGGAACTTGTACAGGCCCTCCACCGGAAAGCCGGGCCAGAACAACTCCCATACTCCGGAGGAGCCGAGCACCCGCATCGGCGCGTCGTTGCCGGTCCAGCCGTTGAACTCCCCGATCAAGTTGACGCCCTTGGCGTTCGGCGCCCACACGGCGAACGAGACCCCGGTCACGACGCCGTCGGCCGTGGTGAACGAGCGGGGATGGGCGCCCAGGACTTCCCAGAGCCGCTCGTGGCGGCCCTCGTTGAACAGATGCAGGTCGACTTCGCCCAGGGTGGGCAGGAAGCGATAGGCGTCGGCGACGACGTACGGGTCGGAACCCTCGTAGGTCACCTCGAGCCGGTAGTCGATCAGGTTGGTGAACGGCAGGGCGACGGCGAACAGGCCGGCTTCGACGTGCTGCAGCGAGAACCGGTCCTCGCCGACCAGCGCGACAACTTCCCGCGCGTGCGGGCGAAACGCGCGGATCACCGTGTGATCGCCGTACTCATGGGCACCGAGGATGCCGTGCGGGTTGTAGTGCGCGCCGGCCACCAGGCGCGCCAAGTCAGCCGGATCGGGCGCCAGATCCAGTCCGGCCAGTTCGTCGGTTCGGCTCACAGCCCGTCACCTCCTACGCAGCAGCGTGATTCGCGATTCGTAAGGTATGAGCGGCATGTTGATGATGTGTGCGACCGCCTGCCCGGGATCGAGGCGAATGTAATTGGATTGCCCCCATTGAAATTCCTGACCGCTGATCTCGTCACGCACCCAAAAACGCTCATAAGGTTCCATACCCAATGCGGCCATGTCCAACCACAGCGTCGCTTCCTCGGGCCCGAACGCGTTGAGGGTCACCACCACCAGCACGCAGTCGCCGGTGGCCGGGTCGAACTTGCTGTAGGCAAGCACCGCGTCGTTGTCCACGCCATGGAAATGGATCGTGCGGAGCTGCTGAAGCGCCGGGTGAAGCCGTCGAATCATGTTGAGCCGCTTGATGAATGGCTCGAGTGATCGACCTTCCGCCAGCGCACCCGCAAAGTCGCGGGGACGCAATTCGTACTTCTCGGAGTCCAGGTACTCCTCGCTGCCCTCCCGCACCGCGCGGTGTTCGAACAGCTCGTAACCGGAGTACACGCCCCAGGCGGGTCCCATGGTCGCCGCCAGCACCGCGCGGATGGCGAACATGCCGGGGCCATTGTGCTGCAGCACCGCATGCAGGATGTCAGGGGTGTTGACGAACAGGTTCGGCCGGCGAAAGTCGGCGAGGGCGGCGATGTCGTTGCCGAATTCGGTGAGCTCCCATTTGGACGTGCGCCAGGTGAAGTAGCTGTAAGACTGCGTGAAGCCGAGCTTGGCCAGGCCGTACTGCCGGGCCGGCGGCGTGAAGGCCTCCGAGAGGAAGAGCACGTCGGGGTCGGCGTCCTTGACCTGACCGATTAGCCAGGCCCAGAAATCGGGCGGCTTGGTGTGCGGATTGTCGACCCGAAAGAACTTGATGCCGTGGTCAATCCAGTGCCGGACCACCCGCAGCACTTCGTCATAAAGACCCGCCGGGTCGTTGTCGAAGTTGATCGGATAGATGTCCTGGTACTTCTTCGGCGGGTTCTCCGCGTAGGCGATGGTCCCATCGGGCAGTTCGGTGAACCACTGCCGGTGCTCGCGGGCCCACGGATGATCGGGCGCGCACTGCAACGCCAGGTCCAGCGCCACCTCCATGCCCAGATCGCGTGCGGCGGAGACGAAGTCGTCGAAGTCGTCGATCGTGCCCAGGTCCGGGTGTATCGCGTCGTGGCCGCCCTCGTCGCTGCCGATAGCCCACGGGGATCCCACGTCGCCGGGAGCGGCGGTCGGGGAGTTGTTGCGGCCCTTGCGATGTACCTTGCCGATCGGATGGATCGGCGGGAGGTAGACGACGTCGAAGCCCATGTCCGCGATCCGCGGGAGCTGGGCGGCCGCCGTGGCGAACGTGCCGTGCACGGGCTTGCCGTTCTTGTCCCAGCCGCCCGTCGAGCGCGGGAACATCTCGTACCACGCTCCGAAGCGGGCCAGCGGCCGGTCAACCCACACCCCGAACTGCTCGCCGCGGGTGACCAGGTCGCGCAATGGATACTCCGCCAGCAGTTCCTCGATCTCCGGGGCCAGCGCTAGCGCGGTGCGGGTGACCGGGTCCCCGGGCGTCCGCAGCGTCTTGGCCGCCGCGAGTAGCGGGTCGCGATGCGTCCGCGGCACACCGGTCGCGGCACGCTCGAACAGCGCGGCTCCCACCAGTAGGTCGTTGGACAGCTCGGTCGCGCCCTGTCCGGCGTCGAGCTTGGCGACCAGCCCGTGCCGCCACGAGTGAATGGGGTCACCCCACCCGTCGACGCGGAAGGTCCACAGCCCGACCCGGTCGGGGGTGAACACCCCGTGGAAAACGTAGGGTTCCTGGCCCTCGGTCATCGGGAGCAGCAGCGGCTTGATGCGCTGCTCGGCGGCCTTGCCGTCGACCGCCGGTGCGGTCCGTTCGGGGGCCTGAACGGCCTTGATTCGGCGAGTTTCGGTTACCTGCGGATAGCGCTGGCCGTGATAGCGCACGACCAGGGTCGCCGCGACCGCCTCGTGGCCTTCTCTCCAGACCGCGGCGCTGACCGGGACCATCTCACCGACCACCGCCTTGGCGGGGTACGCGCCGCAGGAGACGACGGGCTGGACGTTGTCGATCTCGACACGACCGGGCACAACCACTCCGTTTCGATTGTGTGGCGAGACCGCGCTGTGCTTCGCCGCGGAATGCCTCGCCTCTCAGAAACTTCCTGCCGTGGGACTTCATCTAACGGAACCGCATCGTTGCGGCCCCATCACTAACCGATACCCAGCCTAGTGGGCGATCACACACCGGCGAATACGAACGAGCACTCGCTGGACCTGCGAGCGGCGAAATCCTCAGTAAGGTAATGACGTGTGAAAGCTCTTCGCCGCTTTACGGTCCGTGCTCATTTGCCCGAGCGTCTCGCCGCGCTGGATCAGCTTTCCACCAACCTGCGGTGGTCGTGGGACAAGCCCACCCAAGATCTGTTCGCGACCATCGACGCGGACCTGTGGGCGCGCTGCGGCTGCGATCCGGTGGCGATGCTCGGTGCGGTGAGCCCGTCGCGGCTGGACGAGTTGGCGCTCGACGAAGGATTCCTGGGCCGGCTCGACGCGCTTTCCGCCGACCTGAACGATTACTTGAGCCGTCCGCTCTGGTATCAGCAGCGCCAGCATGCCGGTGCCGCGATGCCGGCCGCGATCGCGTACTTCTCGATGGAGTTCGGCGTCGCCGAGGTGCTACCCAACTATTCGGGCGGCCTGGGGATCCTCGCCGGAGACCACCTGAAGTCCGCGTCCGATCTGGGCGTCCCGTTGATCGCGGTGGGCCTCTACTACCGCTCCGGCTACTTCCGGCAGTCGCTCACCGCGGACGGCTGGCAGCACGAGACCTATCCGGCGCTGGACCCGCAGGGGCTGCCGCTGCGGCTGCTCACCGACTCCGCGCGCAATCCGGTGCTGGTGGAACTGACGCTGCCCGACTCGGCGCAGCTGCGGGCGCGGGTCTGGGTCGCGCAGGTGGGAAGGGTTCCGCTGCTGCTGCTGGACTCCGACGTCCCCGAGAACGAGCACGAACTGCGCGGCGTCACCGACCGGCTCTACGGCGGCGACCAGGAACACCGGATGCGCCAAGAGATCCTGGCCGGCATCGGCGGGGTGCGGGCGATCCGCGCGTTCACCGCGATCGAGGGGCTGCCCGCCCCCGAGGTGTGGCACATGAACGAGGGGCACGCCGGCTTCCTCGGAACCGAACGCATCCGCGAGCTGATCACCGATTCGGGACTGGACTTCGACACCGCGCTGACCGTCGTGCGGTCGGCCACGGTGTTCACCACCCACACGCCGGTACCCGCCGGCATCGACCGGTTCCCGGTCGACATGGTGCGGCTGTACTTCGACGACGGCCTGGGCGAAGGCCTGGACGAAGGCCCGGACGGGGACGGGAAGGCCAAGGGCGCGCCCACCCTGCTGCCGGGCGTGCCGACGGCCCGGATCCTCGAGCTCGGCGCCGAGGACGATCCCACCAAGTTCAACATGGCCCACATGGGACTGCGGCTGGCGCAACGGGCCAACGGCGTCTCGTTGTTGCACGGGCGGGTCAGCCGGGCGATGTTCAACGAGCTGTGGCCGGGATTCGATTCGGCCGAGGTGCCGATCGGCTCGATCACCAACGGCGTTCACGCCCGCACCTGGGCGGCGCCGCAATGGTTGCAGCTGGGTCGCGAGCTGGCCGGGTCGGATTCGTTCGGCGATCCGGGCGTGTGGCTGCGACTCCAGGAGGTCGACCCCGGCCACCTGTGGTGGATCCGCTCGCAACTGCGGTCGCTGCTGGTCGAGGATGTTCGGCGGCGGTTGCGCCGCTCGTGGCAGGAGCGCGGCGCTCCGGATGCCGAATTGGGTTGGATCGCAAAGGCTTTCGACCCCGACGTGCTCACCGTCGGGTTTGCCCGGCGGGTGCCGACCTACAAGCGGCTGACGCTGATGCTGCGCGATCCGGATCGGCTGGAACAACTGCTGCTCGACAAGGAAAGGCCGATCCAGCTGATCGTTGCCGGCAAATCGCACCCGGCCGACGACGGCGGCAAGGCGCTGATCCAGCAGGTGGTGCGCTTCGCCGACCGGCCGGAGGTGCGGCACCGCATCGCGTTTCTGCCTGACTACGACATGTCGATGGCCAGACTCCTGTATTGGGGTTGCGACGTCTGGCTGAACAACCCGTTGCGCCCCCTGGAGGCTTGCGGCACTTCGGGAATGAAGAGCGCGCTCAACGGCGGGCTGAACCTGTCCATCCGCGACGGCTGGTGGGACGAGTGGTACGACGGCGAAAACGGTTGGGAGATACCGACCGCCGACGGCGTGGCCGACGAGTCCCGTCGCGACGACCTGGAGTCCACCGCGCTGTACAACCTGCTGGAGCAGTCGGTCGCGCCGAAGTTCTACGAGCGCGACGAACACGGGGTCCCGCCGCGGTGGATCGAGATGGTGCGCCACACGCTGCAGACCCTCGGCCCGAAGGTGTTGGCGTCCCGCATGGTTCGCGACTACGTCGAGCAGTACTACACGCCGGCGGCGGAATCGCTGCGCAGAACCACGGCGGCCGAAGACGGCGGCGCGGAATTCGACGCGGCGCGCGAGCTGGCCGTCTATCGCCGGCGCGCCCACGAGGCATGGCCCAAGATCACCATCACCGACGTCGACAGCACCGGCCTGCCGGACACCCCGGTGCTCGGCTCCAAGCTGACGCTGACCGCGACCGTGCAGCTGGACGGGCTGGCGCCCGACGAGGTGACGGTCCAGGCGCTGGTGGGCAGGGTGGACACCGGCGACGCGCTGCAGGACCCGGTCACCGTCGAGATGTCCTACACCGGCACCGCCGAGGGCGGCAACCAGGTCTTCTCGACGACAACGCCGCTGCCGCTCGCCGGAGCGGTCGGATACACGGTGCGGGTGCTGCCCAACAACCCCATGCTCGCGGCCAGCAACGAGCTCGGTCTCGTCACCCTGGCCCGCTAGCCGCAGGCGCGCGCAGCCGCTCCAGCGCGGCGCGGACCTGCGCCGGATTGGTGGTCTGCCAGAACGGCGGCAGCGACGCCCGCAGGTAGCCGCCGTAGCCGGCGGTCACCATCCGCGAGTCGAGGACCGCGACGACGCCGCGGTCGGTGACGCGACGCAGCAGCCGGCCCGACCCCTGGGCCAGCAGCAGCGCGGCATGGTTGGCGGCGACGGCCATGAAGCCGTTGCCGCCGCGCGCGGCCACCGCGCGCTGCCGCGCGCCCAGCAGCGGGTCGTCGGGCCGCGGGAACGGGATGCGGTCGATCAGTACCAGCGACAGCGACGGCCCCGGCACGTCTACGCCCTGCCATAGCGACAGCGTGCCGAACAGGGAGGTCTCCTCGTCGGCACTGAACTGCTCGACCAGCGCCGAGGTGCTGTCGTCGCCCTGGCACAACACCGGCGTCGACAGCCGTCCGCGCATGGCCTCGGCGGCGGCCCGGGCGGCCCGCATCGACGAGAACAGGCCCAGGGTGCGCCCGCCAGCGGCGGTGATCAGCTCGGCGATCTCGTTCAGCTGCTCCGCCGAGCCGGTGCCGTCCCGGCCCGGCGGCGGCAGATGCGCGGCCACGTACAGGATTCCGGCCTTGGCGTGGTCGAACGGCGACCCGACATCGAGGCCGCGCCAGGGGGCGTCGCCCTCCCCGCCGGCCAGGCCCCAGGCGGCGGCCATCGCATCGAAGGACCCGCCGATCGCCAGCGTCGCCGACGTCAACACCGTCGTCGAGCGTGAGAACACCTCGGTGCGCAGCAAGCCGGCGACCGACAGCGGCGCCACCCGCAGCACCGGCCGCACCGAACCCCGGTTGTCCTCGTGGTCGAGCCAGACCACGTCGGTGCGATCCGGGATCGGCGGGGTGAACGACGTGAGGATCCGCGACGCGGTGTCGGAGATTTCGCTCAGCGCCGCAACGGCTTCGGCGCGCGCCGACGCCGCCTTGCTGTCGCTGGTGGTGTCGATCGCCGAGCGCGCCGCGGTGGCCACGTCGCGCAGCGCCGTCAGGTAGGTCGCCATCTCGTCGTCGAGGCGGTCGATGCGGCCCGGCGTGCCCTCGTGGATGGCCGCCGCGAAGTTGGCAGTCGTCGCTTCCAGCCGTTGCACCAGTTCGGGTCCCACCAGCCGGGTGATCCGACGCGCGGCGACGCCGAGGGCGGCCGACGTCAGCTCGGCGGTGGCCACGGACGTCACCCGATCGACGAGCTCGTGCGCCTCGTCGACCACCAGCAACGCGTGCTCCGGCAGCACCGCCGATTCCGCGACGGCGTCGATGGCCAGCAGCGCGTGATTGGTGACGACGACATCGGCCCGGCCGGCCTCCGCGCGTGCCCGCTCGGAGAAGCACTCGGCGCCGAAGGGGCAGCGCGCCACGCCCAGGCATTCCCGCGCCGAGACGCTGACCTGCGACCACGATCGGTCCGGCACGCCGGGCTTCAGGTCGTCGCGGTCACCCGAATCGGTCGTCGACGCCCAGGCGGTGAGGCGTTGCACGTCGCGGCCCAGCGCGCTGACCGCCACGGGATCGAAGAGGTCTTCCTGGGGCCGCTCGTCGTCCGACTCGCCGGCGGCTGCGCCGTTATGGATCTTGTTCAGGCACAAGTAGTTTCGCCGGCCCTTCAGCAGCGCGAAGCGGGGCCGGCGCGGCAGCGCATCGGCGAGCGAGTCGGCCAGTCGGGGCAGGTCGCGGTCGACGAGCTGACGCTGCAGCGCGATCGTCGCCGTCGACACGACGACCGGCGCCTCGTCGGTGACCGCGCGGACGATCGCGGGAACCAGGTAGGCCAGCGACTTGCCGGTGCCCGTGCCGGCCTGCACGACCAGGTGCTCGCCGGTCTCGAAGGCCCGCTCGACCGCGCCGGCCATTTCGACCTGCCCGGGGCGCTCGCTGCCGCCGAGCGCGGCCACGGCGACGGCGAGCAACCCGGACACGGACACGTCGGACGTTGTCATGGCCTCCGCTCTCAGGCCCGGATCTGCGTCGTCGGGATCGCGGGCTCGCCGTGCGAGAGGTTCAACCCCTCCCACGGCAGGCTGCGCAGGCCCGAGGCCACCAGCTCCCGCGCCGCCGCCAGGTCCGCGTCGAACACCGCCTCGCCGCCGCGGACGAGCGGCGTCGTCACCGCCCGACACGGCTCGGTGGTCTCCGGGGGGCGGCCCGCCGGATAGACCACCTCCTCGGTGATCGTGCCGGTCGGGCGTGCCAGGCGCAGCGCCTGTTTGCGGCCGCCGTGGGATTCCTTGTGGCTGCTTCGCTTTTGCACGGGCATGCCGTCCACCTCGACCAGCTTGTAGACCATGCTCGCGGTCGGCGCGCCCGAGCCGGTGACCAGCGACGTGCCGACGCCGTAGCTGTCGACCGGCTCGGCGCGCAGCGCGGCGATGCTGAACTCGTCCAGATCGCCGGACACCACGATGCGGGTTTGGGTGGCTCCCAGCCCGTCGAGCTGGTCGCGCACCTGCCGGGCGAGCACCCCGAGCTCACCGGAGTCGATGCGGACGGCGCCGAGCCCGGTGCCGGCGGCGGCCACCGCGTTGGCCACGCCGGTCGTCACGTCGTAGGTGTCCACCAGCAGCGTGGTGCCGGCGCCCAGCGCGTCGACCTGGGCGCGAAAAGCCGCGACCTCGTCCGGGCCGTCCCGATGCGTGTGCAGCATGGTGAACGCGTGCGCGGAGGTGCCCTCGGCGGGGATGCCGTATCGGCGCTGGGCCTCCAGGTTGGAGGACGCGGCGAAGCCGGCGATGTAGGCGGCGCGGGCCGCGGCGACCGCCGCCTGTTCGTGGGTTCGGCGCGACCCCATCTCGACCAGCGGGCGATCCCCGGCGGCGCTGACCATGCGCGCCGCCGCTGAGGCGATCGCCGTGTCGTGGTTGAAGATCGACAGCGCCAACGTCTCGAGAACGACGCATTCGGCGAAGCTGCCGTGCACCGAAAGCACCGGCGATCCGGGGAAGTACAGCTCGCCTTCCGCGTAGCCGTCGATATCGCCGCCGAACCGGAAATCGCGCAGGTAAGCCACGGTGTCCGGGTCGAGGAATCGGGCCAGCAATTCGCAGGCGTCGTCGTCGAACCTGAACTGCGGCAACGCTTCCAGGAGCCGGCCGGTCCCGGCGACCACGCCGTAGCGGCGCCCGTCGGGGAGCCGGCGGGCAAACAGTTCGAACGTGGTCCAGCGGTGGGCGGTGCCGTCGCGCAGCGCCGCCGCCAGCATGGTCAACTCGTACTTGTCGGTCAGTAGCCCGGCTAGGACCGGCTGGTTCATTCCGCAACGGTAACGGCTGGCGGCGACGGGGGTGTGTCTCGGTATCGTAGGGGCCATGGTTGTTGCGTCAGCGCCCACGAAACCGGGCACTACCGGGCAACGCGAGTCGGCTCCGGTGGACGTCACGGCCAGCCCGTGGGTCACCATCGTGTGGGATGACCCGGTCAACCTGATGACCTATGTGACGTACGTCTTCCAGAAGTTGTTCGGCTACAGCGAGCCGCACGCCACCAAGCTGATGCTGCAGGTGCACAACGAGGGCAAGGCGGTGGTGTCGGCGGGCAGCCGGGAATCCATGGAAGTCGACGTGTCCAAGCTGCACGCCGCGGGTTTGTGGGCGACGTTGCAGCAGGACCGGTGAGGTTCCAGGTAGTCCGGGAATCCTTGTGCGCAAATGGAAGCGCGTCGAGACCGCCAACGGTCCCCGTTTTCGGTCCGCCTTGGCCGCTCATGAGGCCGCCCTGCTCAACAACCTGGTGAGCGCGATGATCGGCCTGTTCGACGAACGCGAATCTTCCTCGCCCACAGACGAACTCGAGGAGATCACCGGCATCAAGACCGGCCATGCCGAACCCCCACGTGACCCGACGCTGCGTCGGCTGCTGCCGGATTTCCACAATCCGGACGAACTCGACGACCAAGCGGCCGATCAACCGCTCGACGGCCTCAACGCCGCGCTGCGCAGCCTGCACGAGCCGGAGATCATCGCGGCCAAACGCGCTGCGGCGCAACGGGTCCTGGACACCGTTCCGGGCGATGGCGGCCGCTTCGAGCTGACCGAAGACGACGCGAATGCCTGGATCGCGGCGGTCAACGACCTCCGGCTGACGTTGGGGATCATGCTCGAGATCGGGCCGGAGGGCCCGGAGCGCCTGCCGGCCGACCATCCGCTGGCCGTGCACTTCGACGTCTACCAGTGGCTGACCGTCCTGCAGGAGTATCTGGTTTTGGCCTTGATGGGGCGCCGATGATGTGGATGACGGCCGGATGAACGGCATCACCGACGTCGCGGGCATCCGTGTCGGCCACTACCAGCGACTCGACCCCGACGCGTCGCTGGGCGCCGGGTGGGCCTGCGGCGTGACGGTCGTGCTGACGCCGCCCGGGACGGTCTGCGGCGTCGATTGCCGCGGGGGCGCGCCCGGCACCCGGGAGACCGATCTGCTGGATCCGGCCAACACCGTGCGGTTCGTCGACGCGGTGTTGCTCGCCGGCGGCAGCGCCTACGGCCTGGCCGCCGCCGATGGCGTCATGCGCTGGCTCGAGGAGAACGAGCGCGGCGTGGCCATGGACGGCGGCGTCGTTCCCATCGTGCCGGGAGCGGTGATCTTTGACCTGCCGGTCGGCGGCTGGGACCGCCGGCCGACGGCCGACTTCGGGTATGCGGCCTGCGCGGCCGCCGGGGCCGGCGAGGTGGCCGTCGGGACCGTCGGCGCGGGGGTCGGCGCGCGGGCCGGGGTGCTCAAGGGCGGCGTCGGGTCGGCCTCGGCGACGTTACCGTCCGGGGTCACCGTCGGCGCCGTCGTCGTGGTGAACTGCGCCGGGGAGGTCGCGGACCGGGCGACCGGCCTGCCGTGGATGGCGGACCTGATACGCGAGTTCGCGCTGACGCCACCGCCGGCGGAGCAGATCGACGCGTTCGCGCAGTTGCCGTCGCCGCTGAGCCCCGAGCATCCGCTGAACACCACCATCGCCGTGGTCGCGACCGACGCCGCGCTGAGCCCGGCCGCGTGCCGGCGCGTCGCGATCGCCGCCCAGGACGGCCTGGCCCGGACCATCCGCCCGGCGCACACCCCGGTGGACGGCGATACGGTGTTTGCGCTCGCGACGGGGGCGGTCGAGGTGGCCCCCGCCGTCGCTTCGAAGCCGCCGCCCGCCGCTTTCCTGCCCGAGACGGGGCTGGTCACCGAGGTCGGTGCGGCCGCGGCCGACTGCCTGGCCCGCGCGGTGCTGGCCGGGGTGTTTGCCGCCGAGTCGGTCGCCGGAATACCGACCTACCGCGACCTGTTGCCCGGCGCATTCGCTTGAAGAAAACCGTCACCTACCCGAGCCGCATCGACATCAACCGGTGCCTATGCCGGTAGCCTGGACCATGCCGAGAACGCTCTAGAAGGGCAGCTATGGGCATGACGCGCCGGCGACGACGCAGAGCGCAGCGATGAGGAGGAGCGGCGCTCAATGAACGGACATGTCGGCCAGCCGCGCACACCTGCAACCAAGTCGAAAAAACGACCCCAGTGGGTGGTCGGCGGGGCCACGATCCTCACCTTCGTGGCGCTGCTGTACCTGGTCGAGCTGATCGACCAGCTGATGGGCGGCCGGCTGGATTCCAACGGCATCAGACCGCTCACCACCGACGGCCTCTGGGGCATCATCTTCGCGCCGGTTCTGCACGCCAACTGGCAGCACCTGATGGCCAACACGGTGCCGCTGCTGGTGCTCGGCTTCCTGATGACGCTGGCGGGATTGTCGCGCTTCGTCTGGGCCACGGTGATCGTCTGGGTTTTGGGTGGCTTCGGCACCTGGCTGATCGGCAACGTGGGAACCGCTTGCGGGCCGACGGATCACATCGGGGCGTCCGGCCTCATCTTCGGCTGGCTCACGTTTTTGCTGGTCTTCGGGATATTCGTGCGTAAGTTCACCGACATCGTGATCGGGTTGGTGGTGTTGTTCGCCTACGGCGGCGTGCTGCTCGGCGCGATGCCGGTGCTCCACCAGTGCGGCGGGGTGTCCTGGCAGGGCCATCTGAGCGGTGCGGTCGCCGGCGTGGTGGCGGCCTATCTGCTCTCCGCCCCGGAGCGCAAGGCCCGCGAAAAGAAAGCCGGCGCGCGGCGGACCAAGACATGAGTTCGCCGTTGGCGCCCGTCGGGGTCTTTGACTCCGGCGTCGGGGGACTGACCGTCGCGCGGGCCATCATTGACCAGCTGCCCGACGAGGACATGATCTACGTCGGCGACACGGCCAACGGTCCCTACGGCCCGCTCTCCATTTCCGAGGTGCGCGCGCACGCGCTGGCCATCGGTGACGACCTGGTCGACCGCGGCGTCAAGGCGCTGGTGATCGCCTGCAACACGGCGTCGGCGGCCTGCCTGCGCGACGCCCGGGAGCGCTACGACGTGCCCGTCGTCGAGGTGATCCTGCCGGCGGTGCGGCGCGCGGTCGCCACCACCCGCAACGGCCGCATCGGCGTCATCGGCACCCGCGCGACCATCAACTCGCACGCCTACCAGGATGCGTTCGCCGCCGCCCGGGACACCGAGATCACCGCGGTGGCCTGCCCGCGGTTCGTCGACTTCGTCGAGCGCGGGGTGACCAGCGGGCGCCAGGTGCTCGGGCTCGCCGAGGGCTACCTGGAGCCGCTGCAGCGCGCGCAGGTCGACACCCTCGTGCTCGGATGCACCCACTACCCGCTGCTGTCCGGGCTGATCCAACTGGCGATGGGCGAGAACGTCACGCTGGTGTCCAGCGCCGAGGAAACCGCCAAGGAGGTGCTGCGGGTGCTGACCGAAACGGACCTGCTGCGCCCCCATGACGCGCCGCCCGCCACGAGGGTCTTCGAGGCCACCGGCGACCCCGAGGCCTTTACCAAACTGGCCGCGCGGTTTCTGGGTCCCGCCGTGACCGGCGTGCAACCGGTGCATCAAACCCGCGCCCGCTAGCGCGCCGGGAGATTCTGGTCACACCAAAGCGGCCATGTTTTCTCCATCGCCCCATCGGGCATGGCACAGTAGTGTCCGTGCGAATAACCGTGCTCGGCTGCTCGGGCAGCGTGACCGGTCCGGATTCGCCTGCATCGGGTTATCTGCTTCGGGCACCGGATACCCCGCCGCTGGTACTCGACTTCGGCGGCGGTGTTTTGGGCGCGCTGCAGCGCTACGCCGATCCCGGTTCGGTGCACGTTTTGTTGTCACACCTGCACGCCGATCACTGCCTGGACGTGCCGGGCCTGTTCGTGTGGCGCCGCTACCATCCGTCGAAGCCGCTCGGCAAGGCGCTGCTGTACGGCCCCGGCGACACCTGGTCCCGGCTGGGCGCCGCGTCATCGCCATACGGCGGCGAGATCGACGACTGCTCCGACATTTTCGATGTACGTCACTGGGTCGACGGTGAGCCGGTGACGTTCGGCGCGGTTACGGTGACGCCGCGGGTGGTGGCACACCCCACCGAGTCGTACGGCTTGCGGATCACCGACCCCAGTGGTGCGTCGTTCGTCTACAGCGGCGACACCGGCCTCTGCGATCAGCTGGTCGAGCTGGCCCGCGGCGCGGACGTCTTCCTCTGCGAGGCCTCCTGGACGCACGCGGCGGATCGGCCGCCGGCGCTGCACATGTCCGGCACGGAGGCCGGCCGGGTTGCCCGGCAGGCCGGCGTGCACGAGCTGCTGCTGACGCACATCCCACCGTGGACATCGCGCGAGGACGTGATCACCGAGGCCAAGGCCGAGTTCGACGGTCCCGTACACGCGGTGGTCTGCGGTGAGACGTTCGATGT
Source organism: Mycobacterium sp. IEC1808 (assembly GCF_002101935.1). Taxonomy (NCBI): domain Bacteria; kingdom Bacillati; phylum Actinomycetota; class Actinomycetes; order Mycobacteriales; family Mycobacteriaceae; genus Mycobacterium; species Mycobacterium sp. IEC1808. Next base: position 90,198 of record NZ_LQPV01000005.1, read on the forward strand.
CCGCCGCTCCGAAAGGGTCTGACCACCCGGCGTTGGCTAGGGTTACTGGGTGTCCAAACGAGAAGACGGCCGCCTCGACGACGAGCTTCGCCCCGTCGTCATCACCCGCGGATTCACCGACCACCCGGCGGGTTCGGTACTGATCGAATTCGGCCACACCAAGGTCATGTGCACGGCCAGCGTGACCGAAGGGGTGCCGCGCTGGCGCAAGGGATCGGGGCTGGGCTGGCTGACCGCCGAGTACGCGATGCTGCCGTCGGCGACCCACACGCGCTCCGACCGCGAATCGGTCAAGGGCCGGCTTTCCGGGCGAACTCAGGAGATCAGCCGGCTGATCGGCCGGTCGCTGCGGGCGTGCATCGACCTGCGGGCGTTGGGGGAGAACACGATTGCCGTCGACTGCGACGTGTTGCAGGCCGACGGCGGCACCCGCACCGCGGCAATCACCGGCGCCTACGTTGCCCTGGCCGACGCGGTGACCTACCTGTCGGCGGCGGGCAAGCTTTCGGACCCGCGCCCGCTGTCGTGTGCCATCGCGGCCGTCAGCGTCGGCGTCGTCGACGGCCGGATTCGGGTCGACCTGCCCTACGACGAGGACTCCCGCGCCGAGGTGGACATGAACGTCGTGGCCACCGACACCGGAACCCTGGTGGAGGTCCAGGGGACCGGCGAGGGGGCGACGTTCCCACGCTCGACGCTCGACAAGCTGCTGGACGTCGCGCTGGCCGCATGCGACAAGTTGTTCGCCGCCCAGACTAAGGCCCTGGCGCTGCCATACCCCGGGGTGCTGCCCGAAGGACCGACCCCGTCGAAGGCGTTCGGCAGCTGACCGTGCCAGATGGTGATGACCCGCTGCGCCCGGCTTCGCCGCGCTTGCGATCATCACGGCTGCTGGTCGCCAGCCGCAACCCCAAGAAGCTGGCGGAGCTGCGCCGCGTGCTCGACGGCGCGGGTCTGTCGCGGTTGACGTTGGTTTCGCTGGACGACGTCGCGCCGTTCGAGGAGGCCCCCGAAACCGGTGCGACGTTCGAGGACAACGCGCTGGCCAAAGCGCGTGACGGGTTCGCTGCGACGGGCCTGGCGTGCGTGGCCGACGACTCGGGCCTGGAGGTGGCCGCGTTGAACGGGATGCCCGGCGTGCTGTCGGCGCGCTGGTCCGGCACCCACGGCGACGACGCGGCCAACACCGCGCTGCTGCTGGCGCAGTTGCGTGACGTTCCCGACGACCGGCGCGGTGCGGCGTTCGTGTCGGCCTGCGCGCTGGTGTCCGCGTCCGGGGAGGTAGTCGTCCGCGGCGAGTGGCCCGGCTCGATCGCGCGGGAGGCGCGCGGCGACGGCGGGTTCGGCTACGACCCGGTGTTCCTCCCCGATGGCAGCGACCGCACCGCGGCGGAGTTGAGCCCGGCGGAGAAGGATGCGGTGTCGCATCGCGGTCGCGCGCTCGCGCTGCTGGTGCCTGCGCTTGGGGCGCTCGCGTGAGCGGCGCCGGTAATCACATACGCCACATCAGCCTCCGCAACGGGGCGGTTGACTTTCTGCCCGCCTCATAGCGACAGGCCGTCAACCGGAGTCGCTATGAGGCGGGCACAAAGTGTGTCGCCGCCGGGAGAAATGAAAGTGGTAGATGTGACTCAAAGCCCGAGGCGCGCTTTGACGTCCTTCGTCTGGAAGTGCTCGACGATGATGCCGAGCAGCGGGATGGTGCCGGACAGCAGCACGCCGATGGTCTTGCCGATCGGCCAGCGCACCTTGATCGCGAGGTTGAACGCCGCCAACACGTACGCGAAATACACCCAGCCGTGTACCACTTCGATCCAGCGGATCTCGTGGTGGAACGCCAGGTGCGAGACGATCTCATAGCACAACGCGATGAGCCAGAGACCCGTCGTCCAGGCCATCACCCGGTACGCGAGCAACGCGGTGCGGATCTTCTCGACGGGGAAGGCGGGCGCGGGTGTCTCGGGCGTGCTCATGCGGTGGTCCTGTTCTCCTTCTGGGCGTCTTTCTGGGCGAGCTCGGCGAGGTAGGCGTTGTACTCACGCAGCGCGGGATCGTCGGTCGGTGGCTGCGCCGGCTTGGGCCGCTCGGGCAGCAGGCCCGCGGGGATCTCGGTCATCTCGGCGCCGTTGTGCGCTTGCGGCGGCTCCTCCTCGTAGCGCACGAACTTGCGGTAGGCGTAGACGCAGAACCAGGCGAACAGCGGCCACTGCAGCGCGTAGCCCAGGTTCTGGTAGGTGCCAGAGACCGACTGGAACCTCGTCCACTGCCACCAGCCCAGGGCCAGGCAGCCACACGCCGCGACGATCACCAAAGCGATCAGCGCGGGCCTGCGACGGCGGGTAGTCGGCACCCCTTGAACGTACCGCTCACGATTTGGGCCCGACGAATTCATCGAAGCCGCGCGGTACGATCGGCACCGCCGCGGGCGTGATGAAATTGGCAGACATGCCGGCTTTAGGTGCCGGTGCTCGAAAGAGCGTGTGGGTTCGAGTCCCTCCGCCCGCACCGATGTTCACGCGCCAAATAACGGTTACTGGCCAGACGGGTTGGCTTAACTCGCTTAGCCGCCCCAGGGCATAAGACCCTCCCAATCTGGGTACTTCTTCTTGACTGTTGGGCACGTGAGCGTGCCCGAGCATTTAGGTAAAAGGAGCCGCCCAGGTGGGCTGGCATCGTGCAAATCAGGCCAGAGTGCCGGGCGGTGGAACCGGCAGGTGAATCGCGACGACGACCGGAACCTCACTGAAGCAGCTGGCGAGACCACTGCCGACTTTGGCGACCACTTCCTCGATGAATCTGATGACGGTTCGACCGCTACCGTGGCGGAAACCGTCGAAGCGTTGCCGAGCGGATCGGCACTGCTGGTCGTGAAGCGCGGCCCGAACGCCGGTTCTCGGTTCTTGCTCGATCAGCCAGTCACCTCGGCGGGACGCCATCCCGACAGCGAGATTCTGCTGGACGACATCACGGTGAGCCGTCGTCATGCCGAGTTTCGCCTGGCAGAGGACGGTAGCTGGACCGTCGCCGACGTCGGGAGCCTCAATGGCACATACGTCAACCGTCAGCCAGTGGACTCCGCGGTGCTGGCCAACAACGATCAAGTGCAGATCGGTAAGTTCCGGCTTGTCTTCCTGACCGGATAAGTCGGACGGGCGATGTCGATAGTCCAGCCCGACACGCCATGGCGCGCCGGCGCCAAACGCCCCACGTTTCGTTGCCCACTTGGCGGGTAACCGCGTTGAACCGCAATCAGGAAGGCGCGTCATGGCCACCGGACAGGAACCATTCGACCAAGCCATCGACCGCGCGGAAAGCCGGGCCGCCGCGGCTCGCGAACGGGCCGCCCTTGCGGGCCTGTCGGCGGCCCGCAGCTTCGAGGAGTCCGCGCGCCAGCACGAGCGAGTCGCGCAGGTGCAAGACGTGACCGTCGCTCGAGGCGTGTCCGACTCGGAGGTGCACCGCAAATCCGCGTCCCGCCATCGCCAGGCGGCAGCCGAGGATCGAAAGCTGGCCCAGCTGAAGCGAAAAGAGTCCGAAGCCGACCTGGCCGTAGACGGCGACTGATCACCCGAACAGTTCGTGGTGCCGTTCGACGTAGTGCCGCACCGTCTCCGCGGGACGGCCGATGAGGCGTTCGACGTCGTCGGTCGACCGGTTGTAGCGGTCCTCGCGGTGCAGTCGCGCCATGGTGGCGATGTGTTGCTCCACATGCGGCGGCATGCTCAGGCCGCCGAGCTCGCGCAGCCACTCGTCGTCGGACGGCCGGACGGCGCTGACGGTTCGGCCCAGGGCCCGCGAGTACTCCTCGGCGAGTTCCTCGACGGAAAGTGTTGCGGGACCGGTCAATTCGTGGACTGAACCAAGATGGTCCTGTGGTTCTACAAGTACGGCGGTGATGACTTCGGCGACGTCGGCCGAGGCGACGGGGGAGGTGCGCCCGCTACCGAACGGCAGCGACAGTTGTCCCGTCTCGCGGATCGAGCGGGCCGCCAACATCCCGAAGAGCGGGTTTTCCAGCAGGACGGTCGGCCGGACGTGCACCGCTGGGATGCCCGACCAATTGATGACGCGCTCGGCGAGCCAATGTAGGCGTTGGTGCTTGGATTCCGCCGTGCTGGTGGCGGTCATCTGCGAGACCGTCATCTGCGACATGTTGACCAACACTTCCAGGCATCCGAGCTCCTCCGCCGCCACGCACACCACCGTGGTGGCCTGCAGGTAGTCCGGGGAGACGCTCATGTTGAAGAACATCCGGGTGACGCCCGACATCGCCGCGAAGACGTCGACCGGATTCGTCAGGTCGCCGGCGATCACCTCGGCCCCCTGCGCGCGGAGCGCGTCGGCGCGGGCGTCGTCGCGGTGCACCATCGCGCGGACGGCAGCGCCCAGGCTGAGCAGTCGGGTCACCACCTGCGGGCTGATGCCCGCGACCCCGCCGCCGGCGCCCGTGATGAGGTAGGTCGGCGGCTCTGCCATGAAAACACCTTTGTTTCAACGGATTTGGAGCTGATCGTAACCCCGGTGACGGGGCTTACGCGTGTTCACAAATTGACTCTGTGTTCAATGGCGCCCAGATCCGTGCGCGAGAGCTTGAATGCGCAGCTAGAACGCCATTTTCGAGGCAAATCAGGAGGCGGCCGCAAATCGGGTCAGCGAACACGTGTTTATCGAACGCGGCGGCCGGGAAGCCGATAGGGAAGCGTGAGCCGACCGGCTCGCGTAAACCCTGATCAGACCGCTGGGATGACTTATGGTTTCTCCGCTTCGCAGCCTCACTCGATGGAGCACGGCGCCCGCGAAGGGCGTCCAGACCGCCAGATCCTGGGTCAACGTGCCGCGGGGGCTGGCCGCCCGGGCGACCACCCCGCTACTGCCCGACGATTACCTCAAGCTGCTCAACCCGCTATGGTCGGCGCGCGAGTTGCGCGGCCTCATCGTCGACGTTCGACCGGAAACCGCCGACTCGGCGACCGTCACGATCAAGCCCGGTTGGGGTTTTTCGGGGCGGTACAAGCCGGGCCAGTATGTCGGCATCGGCCTGCGGATCGACGGCCGGTGGCACTGGCGCTCCTATTCGTTGACGTCGATCCCGCGCCGCGAAAACAAGAACATCACCATTACCGTCAAGGCCACCCCCGAGGGCTTTCTGTCGACGCACCTGGTCAATGGCGTCAAGCCGGGCACCATCGTGCGCCTGGCCTCACCCAAGGGAGACTTCGCGCTGCCCGACCCGGCGCCGGCCCAGATCCTGTTCATCACCGCCGGCAGTGGCATCACCCCGGTGATGGCCATGCTGCGCACGCTCAAGTCGCGCGGGCAGCAGGCGGACATCGTGCACATCCACTCGGCGCCGAGCGCCGAGGACGTGATCTTCCACGACGAGCTGCGGGAGCTGGAAAAGGCCCAGCCGGGATATCGACTTCACCTGCAGCTCACCAAAACTCAGGGTCACTTCGAATTCGACGACCTCGCCGACATCGTGCCCGACTGGCAGGACCGCCCAGCCTGGGTGTGCGGTCCGAACTCCTTGTTGGACGCCGCCGAAGAGACGTGGAAAGGCGCCGACTGCAGCGACCAGCTGCACATGGAGCGCTTCACTATCGCCGCCACCGACAAGGGCGGCGAGGGCGGAACGGTCACCTTCGCCATCTCCGACAAGACAGTCGAAATCGACGGCGCGACATCGATTATGGAGGCCGGCGAACGGGTGGGCATCCAAATGCCGTTCGGGTGCCGGATGGGAATCTGCCAGACGTGTGTGTTGCCGCTGGAGGCCGGGCACGTGCGCGACTTCCGGTCGGGGACCGAGCACGGCGCCGGCGACCGCATTCAAACCTGCATCTCCACGGCATCCGGAGACTGCACCATCAAGATCTAGGGGGACTCATGGCAATCACCGACATCAAGGAATACGCGCACCTCACCACCGAGGACGTCGACCAGCTCGCGCAGGAGCTGGACGCCATCCGCGCCGACATCGAGGAGTCCCGCGGTGAGCGCGACGCCCGCTACATCCGCCGGTCAATTCAGTTGCAGCGGGTGTTGGCCGCCGGCGGTCGAATCGTGTTGTTCGCCAGCCACAACAAGCTCGCCTGGCTCAGCGGTACCGCCATGCTCGCCATGGCCAAGATCATCGAGAACATGGAGTTGGGCCACAACATCATCCACGGCCAGTGGGACTGGATGAACGATCCGGAGATCCACTCGACGGAGTGGGAGTGGGACACCACCTGCCCGAGCGTCCAGTGGAAGCGTTCCCACAACTTCGTCCACCACAAGTACACCAACGTCGTCGGCCTCGACGCCGATGTCGGCTACGGCATTATGCGCGTCACCCGCGACGAGCCGTGGGAACCCTGGATGCTCGGCAACCCGATCTACAACATGCTGCTGGGCACGTTCTTCCAGTACGGCGTCGCATTGCACCACATCGAGACCGCGAAGCTGCGCAAGAAGGAGAAGAGCTGGGCCGAGGCGGCCAAGGATATGCGGGTGATCATGAAGAAACTGGTCCGGCAGGAGGGCAAGGACTACCTGATCTTTCCCGCGCTGACCGGGCGCAACTGGAAGCGCACCATCAAGGCCAACATGACCGCCAATCTGATCCGCAATATCTGGGCCTACATGGTCATCTTCTGTGGGCACTTCCCCGACGGCGCGGAGAAATTCACCGTCGACGAGTTCGAGAACGAAACCCAGGGCGAGTGGTACCTGCGCCAGATGCTGGGATCGGCGAACTTCAACGCCGGCCCGCTGATGGCCTTCATTAGTGGCAACCTGTGCTATCAGATCGAGCACCATCTGTTTCCGGATCTGCCCAGCAACCGCTATGCGGAGATCGCCGTGCGGGTGCGCGAGTTGTGCGACAAATACGACCTGCCCTACACCACGGGATCCCTTGGCCGCCAATACCTGCAGACGTTCTGGACGATCCTCAAGCTCGCCCTACCCGACAAACTTCTGCAGGCGACGCCCGACGACGCACGCGAGACGCGCTCGGAGCTGAAGTTCCGCGTCCGCGAGGGGCTGCGGGAAAGCTTCGTCGATCCGCAGACGGGCAAACGGCGCGGCCTGCGCACCGCCCTGCGCGAGTTGCGCGGGTCCGGGCAGGCGGCGTAGCCGGCACCTCGACCCAGGCTTGCCCAGATCCACGCCACCGCGAAAAGGTTCGAGCAGAGCCCACGGTGTCGTCGATCTCGACGCGCGAACGGGGCCCGGAACGTAGCCGACACGCCGCAGGTTGACCTTTGGTAAGGCAACCCTTAGTTTGTGGTTACTTACCTACTCGGAGGGTCGCTGAATGCAGTCGGTTGCGTCTTGTCGGGGCGGCCGGCCGCCGCTGATCGCTGAGACAGAGGTCGTCGGGGCGGATCGCTAAATGGCGCGCGGATTCCAGGGGGTGATGCTGCGCAGCTTCGGCGCCCGCGACCACACCGCGACGGTCATCGAAACCGTCCGCATCGCGCCGCATTTCGTGCGGGTGCGGATGCAGTCGCCCACGCTGTTCGACGAGGTGGAGGCCGAACCCGCGGCCTGGCTGCGGTTTTGGTTCCCGGACCCCGACGGATCGAGCACCGAGTTCCAGCGCGCGTACACGATCTCGGAGGCGGACGTCGCCGTCGGCCGCTTCGCCGTCGACGTCGTCCTGCACGAGCCGGCGGGCCCGGCCTCGTTGTGGGCGCGAACCGTGCAACCCGGCGCGACGATCGCGGTCATGTCGCTGATGGGCTCGTCGCGCTTCGACGCGCCCGACGAGCAACCGGCCGGCTACCTGCTGATCGGGGATTCGGCGTCGATCCCCGGGATCAACGGGATCGTCGGAACAGTCCCCGACGATGTCCCGATCGAGGTGTACCTCGAGCAGCACGACGACAACGACGCGCTGATCCCGCTCGCGAAACACCCACGGCTGCGGGTGCATTGGGTCCCGCGCCGTGACGAAAAGTCGCTGGCTGCGGCGATCGAGAGCAGGGACTGGTCGAACTGGTATGCGTGGGCCACGCCCGAGGCGACGACGCTCAAGCACGTCCGCACGCGGCTGCGCGACGAGTTCGGGTTTCCCAAGTCCGAGATTCACGCCCAGGCCTATTGGAGCGCCGGGCGGGCCATGGGCACCAGCCGTGGCGACGAGCGGGAAACCTCAGAAACCCCAGTGCCACAACCCGAACGGTCGACACCGTCGCCACCGCCCCGCGGCAGCTGGCGCGCCCAGGGCGCCGGCCGGTTGCTCGCGCCGCTGCGCCCCGCGCTCATCCTCTCCGGCGTGCTGCAGGCGGTGATCACACTTGTGCAACTGGCGCCGTTCGTGCTCCTGGTCGAGTTGGCCCGGCTGCTGGTATCCGGCGCCGGCGAGCAGCGGCTGTGGACCCTGGGCATCGCGGCGGTTTCGCTGCTGGGGCTCGGCACCGTGCTCGGCGCCGCGCTCACGCTGTGGCTGCATGTCCTCGACGCGCGCTTCGCCGGCGACTTGCGCTCACGGCTGTTGACCAAGCTGTCCCGGTTGCCGCTGGGCTGGTTCACCGCCCGCGGATCGGGGTCGATCAAGCAGCTGGTGCAGGACGACACACTGGCGCTGCATTATCTGGTCACCCACGCCATCCCGGACGCGGTCGCCGCCATCGTCGCGCCGGTGGCGGTGCTGATCTACCTCTTCGCCGTCGACTGGCGGGTGGCGCTGGTGCTGTTCGTTCCCGTCCTGGTCTATCTTGTGCTGACGTCGTCCATCACAATTCAGTCCGGCCCACGCATCCCGCAATCGCAGCGCTGGGCGGAGCGGATGAGCGGGGAGGCCGGCGCGTATCTCGAAGGGCAACCGGTGGTTCGGGTCTTCGGCGGCGCCGCGGCGTCCAGCTTCCGCCGCCGCCTCGACGAGTACGTCGGGTTCCTGGTGGCCTGGCAGCGTCCCCTCGCCGGCAAGAAGACACTGATGGATCTGGCCACCCGTCCCGCGACGTTCCTGTGGCTCATCGCGGCGGCCGGCACCCTGCTTATCGCGGGCGGGCGGATGGATCCGGTCGACCTGCTGCCGTTCCTGTTGCTGGGCACCACGTTTGGCGCGCGCCTGCTCGGCATCGCCTACGGGCTCGGTGGCATCCGCGCAGGGATGCTGGCCGCCCGGCGGCTGCAGAACGCGCTCGACCAGCCCGAACTCGAGGTGCGAGGGCAGGAGGCGCCCCGAGGCGACGCGCCGGCGACCGTGGTTTTCGATCGCGTCGGCTTCGGCTATCGCCCCGGCGTTCCGGTGATCCAAGACGTGTCGCTGACGCTGCGGCCTGGCACCGTGACCGCGCTGGTCGGCCCCTCCGGCTCGGGGAAGTCGACGCTGGCCGCGCTGCTGGCCCGATTCCACGATGTCGAGCAGGGCGCGATACGGGTTGGGGGACAGGACATTCGGTCGCTGAGCGCCGACGAACTCTACACGCGCGTCGGCTTTGTGCTGCAGGAAACCCAGCTGGTGCACGGCACGGTCGCGCAGAACATCGCGCTGGCCGTCCCCGATGCCACCGCCGCGCAGATCGAGGCCGCGGCCCGTCAGGCCCAAATCCACGACCGCATCATGCGACTGCCGCAGGGCTACGACACGATGCTGGGTGCGGGCAGCGGGCTGTCGGGCGGGGAACGCCAACGGCTCACCATCGCCCGCGCCATCCTCGCCGACACTCCGGTCCTGATCCTCGACGAGGCCACGGCCTTCGCCGACCCGGAATCGGAATACCTTGTGCAGCAGGCGCTCAACCGGCTCACCCGGGAGCGGACGGTCCTGGTGATCGCCCACCGGCTGCACACCATCACCCGCGCCGACCAGATCGTCGTTCTCGATGAGGGCCGGATCGCCGAACGCGGCACCCATGAGCAGCTGCTCGCCGCGGACGGACGCTATCGCCGGCTGTGGGACACGGGCCACGGCAGCGCGGTCCCGGCGGCCGCGGCGGGGGAGGCGGCGCGATGATCCGCACCTGGATCGGCCTGGTTCCGAAAGAGCGCCGCGCCAAGGTGTTTTCGTACGCCGCGCTCGCCCTGATCTCCGTGGTGGTGCGGGCGTTGGCCACGGTGCTGCTGGTGCCACTGGTGGGCGCGCTCTTCGGCGGCGAACCGCACCGCGCGCTGGTGTGGCTGGGCTGGCTCACCGCCGCGACCGCGGCCGGCTGGGCGATCGACAACGCGACCGCGCGCATCGGCCTGGATCTTGGCTTCGCGGTGCTCGACCACAGCCAGCACGACCTGGCGGACCGGCTTCCGGAAGTGCGGCTGGAATGGTTCACCGCCGAAAACACCGCGACCGCGCGGCAGGCCATCGGGGCGACGGGCCCGGAACTCGTGGGCCTGGTGGTCAACCTGCTGACGCCGCTCGTCACGGCGACCTTGCTGCCGGCGGCCATCGCGCTGGCGCTGCTGCCGGTGTCCTGGCAGCTGGGCCTGGCCGCGCTCGGCGGCGTGCCGCTGCTGCTGGGCGCGTTGTGGGGCTCCGCGCGGCTGGCGCGCCGCGCCGACGCCGCGGCCGCCGCGGCCAACACCGCGCTCACCGAACGGATCATCGAGTTCGCCCGAACCCAGCAGGCGTTGCGGGCCGCGCGGCGCGCCGAGCCGGCCCGCAGCCTGGTGGGCGAGGCGCTGGCCGCACAGCGCGGGGCGACGATGCGGCTGCTGGCCATGCAGGTTCCGGGCCAGCTGCTGTTCAGCATTGCCAGCCAGTTGGCCCTCATCATGCTGGCGGGCACGACGACGGCGCTGGCGCTGAGCGGGACCCTGAGCGTGCCGGAGGCCGTCGCGCTGATCGTCGTGATCGCCCGCTATCTCGAGCCGTTCACCACAATCAGCGAGCTGGCCCCCGCGCTCGAGAGCACCCGCGCCACCCTGGACCGCATCCGGTCCGTGCTCACCGCGCCCGTCATGCAGGCCGGAGCCGCCACGCTGCCCGGGCTCGCCGCGGCCCCGCAAATCGAGTTCGACGATGTCACCTTCCGCTATGACGGCGCGAGCGCGCCGGCCCTCGACGGGCTGAGCTTCTCGCTGCGGCCGGGCACCACGACGGCGATCGTCGGCCCGTCCGGATCGGGCAAGAGCACCATCCTGGCGCTGATCGCCGGCCTGCACGAGCCGACCCGGGGCCGCGTGCTCATCGACGGTGTCGACGCGGCGACCCTCGACGCCGAGACCCGGCGCGCGACCAGCAGCGTCGTGTTCCAACATCCGTACCTGTTCCACGGCACGATCCGCGAGAACGTCTTCGCCGGAAACCCGGCCGCCGGAGACGAGCAGTTCGCACGCGCAGTCGCCCTGGCGCGGGTCGACGAACTCACCGGCCGGCTGCCCGACGGGGCGGACACGGTCGTCGGCGAGGCCGGGTCGGCGCTGTCCGGCGGAGAGCGGCAGCGTGTGAGCATCGCGCGTGCCCTGCTCAAGGACGCGCCGTTGCTGCTGGTCGACGAGGCGACCAGCGCCCTGGACACCGAAAACGAGGCCGCGGTGGTCGACGCGCTCAGCGCCGATCGGCATGCGCGCACCCGGGCGATCGTCGCGCACCGCTTGGCGAGCATTCGCCACGCCGACCGGGTGCTCTTCGTGGACGACGGCCGCATCATCGAGGACGGCACGGTCGACGAACTGCGTTCCGCGGGCGGACGTTTCGAGGAATTCTGGCGCCAGCAGCGCGAGGCCGCGGAGTGGCACATCGCGGTCGATCACGGCGGTTGACCGCGGCTCTTGCCGTATGCCTTACAGTTGATCGGTCAATTGACCGTCGGAGCGCTGGAGGCCTGCCCATGGATGCGGTGGTTTCGATTCCCCGGTACCCCGGCGACGTGACCCCGGAATGGCTGTCGGGTGTGCTCAGCGAACGGCGCGCGCCCGTCGCGGTGTCGGGCGTCGACGTGGTTGCCATCGGCACCGGCCAGACCGGCGCCACCTACCGGGTCGCGGCCAGCTACGCGAAGAATCCCGGTGACCTGCCGCAGACCTTCGTCATCAAGCTGCCCGCCCAGGACGACACGGTGCGCGACCGGGTCGTCATCGGATATCGCAGCGAATGCGCGTTTTACTCATCCGTGGCCGATCGGGTGCAGGTGCCGACGCCGGAGTGCTTCTATTGCGAGATCACCGAGGACGCAATGGATTTCGCGCTGTTGCTCGCCGATCAGGCTCCGGCGGTGCAGGGCGACCAGCTCGCGGGCTGCGGCGAAGCCGAAGCGCGCCTTGCGGTTACCGCCCTGGCCGGCCTGCACGCGCCCACCTGGTGCGACCCGGTCTGGCTGGGCTTCGAAGGCATCGCGTTCGGGCGGCCGGACGAGGCCGGTGCCAACGGCATGGGCGAGGTCGCGAAGATGAGCGCTGAGATCACCCTCGAGAAGCTCGGCGGCCGCATGAGCCCCGAGGACCGGGACACATTCAGTGCGGCAATGGGTTTGGTGGCGCCGTGGCTACTGGCCGAGTACGACCGGTTCTCCCTACTGCACGGAGACTATCGACTGGACAACATGCTGTTCGATCCCGACCGGACGCGGGTCAGCGTGGTCGACTGGCAAACCCTCGGCGTCGGCCTGCCGGCCCGGGATCTCGCCTACTTCACCGCCACCAGCCTGAACCCGCAGCTGCGCGCGAGCCTCGAGGAAGACCTCGTCGCCGACTATCACCGAGCGCTGACGATTTCCGGGGTCACCGGCTACGACCGCGAAACGTGCTGGCGCGACTACCGGCTCGGCGTGCTGCAGGCGCCGCTGATCTCGGCGCTCGGGTTCGCGTTCGCCGCCGCCACCGAGCGCGGCGACGACATGGTGCTCGCCATGCTGACCCGGGGGTGCCGGGCGATCCGCGAGCTGGGGACGCTGGAGCTAATCGAGCACTGACCGGCGGGTCACTTCCTGGGCCAACTGCATGCGAGACGTGAGCCCTAGCTTGGCGTACACATGGGTCAGATGCGACTGCACGGTGCGCGCCGAGATGAACAGCCGGTCACCGATGTCTTTGTTGCCCAATCCCTCGCTGACGAGACGGACGACGTCGCGTTCGGCTGGGGTCAGCGAGTCCCAACCGGTGGGCGGCCGTTTGCGTTCGCCACGCCCGCGGCGCGCATATGCGATGGCTTCCTCGGTGGACAGGCCGGCCCCGGCCGCCCAAGCGTCATCGAACTCGTTCTCTGTCAACGCCTGACGTGTCGCCGCCACCGATGATTCGTACTCGGTGTCGTAGACCCGGAAGCGGACCACGCCGGTGCGTCGGCGGACCGCGCAGGCCGCGCCAAAGAGCCGCGCTGCTTCCAGGTGGCTTCCGGCGTCGTGGGTCAAACCGGCGAGACACTCCAGCAGATCGGGGACGAATAGGTGCGCCCGCAGTTCGGCGGAACCGGTCAGCGCATCGTGGAGGTCGCGCCCTGCCTGCCCCGGCTCGTTTTCCGCCAACGCCACGCGCGCCCGGGTCGCCAGCGCCTGCACCATGAACCAGCCTCGCCCGCCTGCGACGTCCTCCTCCGCGAAGCGACGCGCGGACTGCAGATCGCCACACGCCAGCGCGACCTGGGCCGAGGGCTTGGCGGTGGTGGTCGCGAGCGGCCAGCCGTCGAACCGCTCGCGGGCCGCCTCGCTGGCATCGATGGCCGCGTCCACATCCCCCGCGGCCAGCGCCGCGAACGCCAGCGACGAGTACACCACGCCTTGCATGTACCGGCCGATCTCCGCCGCGCCTTCGAGCGCCTCCGTTGCCAGAGAGCGCGCTTCGTCTGCCCGCCCGAGGTGGGCCAGCACGTGGCATAAGCGCTCGCGGGCAGATACCTGCCAGATCAGGGCGTGCGCCGCATCGGCTTCGGTCACCAGTTCGCGAAGTTGCTCCGCGGCGCCGGCGACATCCCCCAACACACACTGCGCCCCGGCCAGACACCACCGGCATCCGCGTGAATAGCCGTGGTCGCCGACCCCGTCGGCGAGGTCGCGGCCCTCCGTCGCGGCTGCGACCGCAGCGTCCAGGTCTCCCGAGCCGATGATGGCGGTGAGCGCCTGGCTGTAGAGAAGCTGCCCGAGCCTCCACCGATCGCCCATGGCCCGGGCCAAGCTCTCCGCCTCCGATAGGTATGGTTGGGCCACCTCGGCGTTCCAGGCGGCGAGTCGGCCGCAAGTGGTCAGGGTGCGCGCCAGCAGCGCCGGATCGTCCAACTCACGCGCGATGGTCAGTGAACGTTGCGCTCGCGCAAAGCTTTCCGCATCGCGCATGTTATCGAGAAACGCCTTGTCGGCCAAGGCTCGCGCCACCATCGTGGGTGCCACTTCGGCACCCGGGGCCTGGGCGTCGGCCAGACCGAGATCGAGCCAATCGGATCCTTCCCTGAGGCGGCCGCGCGTCAGCCAATACGGCTGCAGGGAAGTAACGAGCTGTAAGGCGCTGTCGATGTCGGAGTTCTCCCGGCTCCACGCGAAAGCCGCTCGCAGGTTGTCGATTTCGGTTTCGACGCGGCCGAGCATCAGCTCCAGGCACGCGCCTCCCGGGGCGTCGACTGCCGCCGCCATTGCGGTGAAATAGTCCCTGTGGCGGTTCCGGACAGCTACGGCTTCCACGGATTCGCCGAGCTTTTCCTGCGCGTACTGACGGATAGTTTCCAGCAACCGGTAGCGTGTTGGCGCCCCGTCGGATTCGGCGATCACCAACGACTTGTCAACGAGCAGTGCAAGCACATCCAGCACCTGATGCGGCGCTAGGTCGTTGTCGCAGACCACTTGGCGGCAGGCTTCGAGGTCGAACCCGCCCATGAAGGCGCCGAGTCGGCGGAACAAGGTCCGCTCGGGCTCGGTCAACAGCATATGTGACCAGTCCACCGATGCGCGCAGCGTCTGCTGGCGGCGCACCGCCGTTCGCGATCCACCGGTCAGCAACCGAAAGCGGTCTTGGAGGCCGGCGAGAATCTCGTTGGGCGACAACGCCCTTACCCGCGCCGCCGCCAATTCGATCGCCAGCGGGATGCCGTCGAGGCGATGGCAAATCTCGCGCACGGCGGCCGCATTGTTGTCATCGACGGTAAAGCCGGGCCGTGCCTGGGCGGCACGGTCGCCGAACAGCCGGACCGCGTCCTCGGCGAGCGACAGGGATGGCACCCGCCAGGTCACCTCGCCGCTGATGCCGATCGGTTCCCGACTGGTGGTCAGGACCGTCAGCCGGGGACAGGCCGTCAACAGCGCGCTGGTCAGCTCGGCACTGGCGTCCAGCAGATGCTCGCAGTTGTCGAGCAGCACCAGCATCTGCCGGTCGCCGATGAACTGCAGCGTGCTTTTCACCGGAGATCGCCCCGGCTCATCCGGGAGCCCGAGCGCCCGGGCGGCCGTGGCGGGAACCAGTTCTGGATCGGTGAGCGGAGCTAGATCGACATACCACGCCCCATCGGCATACTCGCTCGCGACCATGGCAGCGACCTGTATCGCCAGCCGCGTCTTGCCCACCCCGCCGGCACCGGTCAACGTCACCAACTTGTTGCGCTCAACGATCTCGCGCACGGCGCCCATCTCGGCCTCTCGACCCACGAAGCTGGTGAGCTGGGCCGGAAAGTGTTGGGCGGCAGCAGCCTCGCGCTTGCGAAGCGGGGGAAACTCGTTGCAGAGGTCGCGATGGCTCAGCTGCACTACGCGCTCGGGGCGAGGCAGGTCGCGGAGCAGATGGGTGCCCAGATCGACCAACCACGCGTCGGCGGGGAGCGTGTCGGCAACCAGGTCGCTGGTGGTGCCCGACAACACCGTCTGGCCGCCATGGGCGAGTTCGCGCAGCCGCGCGGTCCGGTTGATGGCCGGCCCCACATAGTTGTTCTCGTCGCGCAGCTGCACCTCGCCGGTGTGCACAGCGATCCGTAGTCGCAACGGGGCCAGCGGAGCTCGCTGCAAGTCGAGTGCACACGTCACCGCATCGGACGCCCGGCCGAACGCGATGACGAAGCTGTCGCCCTCACCCTGCTCGACGGGGCGGACGCCGCGATGGAGCGCCACCAATTCGGCAAGCGTCCGATCCAGGTTGGCGATCGCCGCGGTCATCTCCGAAGGCTGGGATTCCCACAACTGGGTCGAACCTTGGACGTCGGCCAATAGCAGAGTGACAGTGCCGGTCGGCAGAGGCGCGTTCATGGCTTCGCTGGTGCCCAGTTCGCTCCAGTCCAGCGGCGGCGTATCCGCCAGCGGATCGGTTTCGCTCATGTTAGCCAGCATGCGCTCGTCGCATGCGGCAAAACATCCGCGTATGCGCGTAGATTTCCGCGCTTAGAGGTCGCCGGTGAAGTCGGCGGACAGCCACCGGTCCGGGCGGATGGTGTACAGCACCTCCTCGACGCCCTCCATGCTGGCGAGGAATGCGCGCGCGCCCTCCTCGCCGAGGTACCGGATGGCGATGGCTTCCTGCACGTCCGCCGGGGCGGGCCGGGTGGTGTCGACGACCGTGCCCTCCACCACCACGTACTGGTACGGCAACTCCTCGCGCTGAACCACCAGCGTCACCGCGCCCGCGCGCTCGATGAGGCGAGCCTTGCGCGTCGCTGCGCCGGTCATGATCCGGATGTCGCCGCCGGGTGTGTAGTCGTACCAGATCGGGACGCTGGCCGGCGGCCGGCCGTCGGCGGCGACGGACAGGACGCCCACGTGGGTATCGGCGAGGAACTCCTGACGTTCGGTTTCGCTGAAAGCTTTCATGCCGCCTAGCAACGCCGATCCGTGTCGGCTATCTCCCGTGACGGCCGGTCAGTATTGCGTCGAACCCTGGTCGACCGGGATCTGCGCGGCGGTGACGTTACGCGATTCGTCGCTGGCCAACCAACACACGGCGTCGGCGACCTCTTCGGGCTCGGCGGCCCAGGTAGGCAGGAACGGTGTGAGCATGTTGGCCAGCTGCGGGTTGGTTTCCATCGCCTTGGCCATCGCCGCGATCATGTCGCCCGATCCCATCGGGGTGTTCACCGGACCCGGGTGCACGCTGTTGACCCGGATCGAATGCTTACCCAACTCGGCGGCGAACGCGCGCGCCATCCCGGCGACCGCGTGCTTGCTGGTGGTGTAGTGCACCATGAACGGCTGCAGCTTCATCCCGGCCGCGGAACTGATCAGGATGATCGAGCCGCCACGGCCCCCTTCGATGATCTTCTCGGCGCCCGCCATCACCGTGTTCCAGACGCCGGTCACGTTGATCTCCATGACGTCGCGGAACGATTCGGGCGTGATGTCGTTCCACGCCTGCGGCGCCGAGATGCCGGCATTGGCGACGATGATGTCGAGGCGCCCGAAGGCGGCGACACCGTCTTCGACCACCCGCCGAAGCTCGTCGAAGTCACGAACGTCGGTGGTGGTGGCCAAGATTCGGCGGTCTGTCTGTTCGACCAGGCGCACGGTTTCGGCGAGGTCGTCCGGCGTGGCGGAATCGTAGGGGACGCACGACGGCAGTTTGGCGGCGATGTCGACGGCGATGATGTCGGCGCCCTCCCCGGCCATCCGAACGGCGTGGGCCCGACCCTGGCCGCGCGCCGCCCCGGTGATCAGGGCCACCCGCCCCGCCAACCGGCCGCTCATCGCTGCGCCGCCTTGACGAGGTTCGAACCGATGATCAGTCGCTGGATCTCGCTGGTGCCCTCGTAGAGCCGCAGCAGGCGCACGTCGCGGTAGATGCGCTCGGCGGGAACGCCGTGCATATAACCGCTGCCGCCGTGGACCTGGACGGCGAGATCGGCCACCTTGCCGGCCATCTCGGTGCAGAACAGTTTGGCGGCCGACGGCGCGATCCGGCGATCTTCGTTGGTGACCCACAGCCGCGCGGCCTCGCGGACCAGCGCCCGCCCGGCCAGCACCCCGGCCTGCTGGTCGGCGAGCATCGCCTGTACAAGCTGAAAGCTCCCGATCGGCGTCCCGCCCTGGGTCGCCGTGGCGGCATACGCCACCGATTCGTCGAGGGCGCGTTGCGCGGCGCCCACCGCGATCGCCGCGATGTGCACGCGGCCGCGCGCCAACGACGTCATCGCGGCCCGGTAGCCGATGTCCTCGCTGCCGCCGATGAGCGCGTCGCCCCCGACGCGGACGTCGCTGAAGCTGACGTCGGCGGTCCAGGCGCCCTCCTGGCCCATCTTCGCGTCCTTGGCTCCCACCTGGACGCCCGCGGCGTCCGCTGGGACCAGGAAGACAGCGATTCCGGGGCCCTTCTCGTCGGCCGGCCTGGTTCGCGCGAACACCACGAACAGGTTGGCGACGGGCGCGTTGGTGATGAAGCGCTTGTCACCGGAGATCACCCACTCGTCACCGTCGCGAACGGCCTTGGTCCGCAGGCCGGCCGGGTTCGAGCCGGCGCCGGGCTCGGTCAGCGCGAACGAGGCGACGACGTCGCCCGACGCCATCGACTCCAGCCAGCGGCGCTTCTGTTCGTCGGTGCCGAAGCCGACGAGAACCTGTCCCGCGATGCCGTTGTTGGTGCCGAACATCGACCGCACCGCAAGTGAGGTGTAGCCCAATTCCATTGCCAGCTCGACGTCTTGGACGAGGTTCAGGCCCAGGCCGCCCCACCGCTGGGGGATCGCATAGCCGAAAAGGCCCATCTTCTTGGCGTGGTCGCGCAGGTCGTCCGGCACCCGGTCGTCGTTCAGGATTTCCGGCTCACGCGGGACGACGGCGCTGCGGACGAAGTGCCGGGTCTGGGCGAGGATCTCCCGGAAGTCCTCGTCGGGTACTTCCTGGACTTCGGCGGTCGTCATAGGCGGGCGCTCCTCTTTGGAAGTTGTCGCTGGGCCGCGGCGCACCCGGCGCCGAGCGCGATCCTATATGAAATATGATATTCGACCGACGGGTACCCCATGCGGGAGCAAAGCGAGGAAGGCGGGATTCACGTGTCGTTGCTGGACGGTCAGACTGCAGTCGTCACCGGTGGTGCGCAAGGGCTGGGCTTCGCGATTGCGGAGAGATTCGTCGCCGAGGGGGCGCGGGTCGTGCTCGGGGACGTCAACCTCGAGGCCACCCAGGCCGCGGCGGGCAAACTGGGCGGCGACGAGGTGGCTCTGGCGGTCCGCTGCGACGTGACCCAGGCGGCCGAGGTCGAGACGCTGATTCAGACCGCCGTCGAGCGCTTCGGGGGCCTGGACATCATGGTCAACAACGCGGGCATCACCCGCGACGCGACGATGCGCAAGATGACCGAAGAGCAGTTCGATCAGGTCATCGACGTGCACCTGAAGGGGACGTGGAACGGCATCCGGCTGGCGGCGGCGATCATGCGCGAAAACAAGCGCGGCGCCATCGTGAACATGTCGTCGGTGTCGGGCAAGGTCGGCATGGTCGGGCAGACAAACTATTCGGCGGCCAAGGCCGGGATCGTCGGGATGACCAAGGCCGCGGCCAAAGAGCTTGCCTACCTCGGGGTGCGGGTCAACGCGATCGCTCCCGGCCTGATTCGCTCGGCCATGACGGAGGCTATGCCGCAACGCATTTGGGACGAGAAGGTTGCCGAGATTCCGATGGGCCGTGCCGGCGAGCCGAGCGAGGTCGCGACCGTCGCCCTGTTCCTGGCCTCCGATCTGTCCTCGTACATGACCGGCACCGTGATGGAAGTCACGGGCGGCCGGCACATCTGAGCGGAGCAACGAACATGCGCCAGACCGTCATCTGTGAACCCGTGCGCACGCCTATCGGGCGCTATGGCGGAATGTTCAAGTCGCTGACCGCCGTCGACCTGGGAGTGGCCGCCCTCAGGGGGTTGCTCGAGCGGACCGGAATCGCGCCCGAGGCCGTGCAAGACGTCATCCTCGGCCACTGCTATCCCAGCAGCGAAGCGCCGGCGATCGGACGGGTGGTTGCGCTGGATTCCGGCCTGCCGGTGACGGTTCCGGGGATGCAGGTCGACCGGCGCTGCGGGTCGGGGCTGCAGGCGGTGATCCAGGCCTGCCTGCAGGTGGGCAACGGCGACCACGATCTCGTCATCGCCGGTGGCTGCGAAAGCATGAGCAACGTCGCCTTCTACTCGACCGACATGCGCTGGGGCGGCGCCCGCGGCGGGATCCGGGTGCACGACGCGCTGGCGCGGGGACGCACCACCGCCGGTGGCAAGCACTACCCGGTGCCGGGCGGCATGCTGGAGACCGCCGAGAACTTGCGCCGCCAGTACGGCATTCCGCGCTTGGAGCAAGACGAGCTCGCGGTGCGATCGCACCAGCGCGCGGTGGCCGCGCAGAAGGACGGCGTCATGGCCGAAGAGATCATTCCCGTCGCCGTCCGCACCCGCCACGGTGAGGAGTTGATCGACACCGACGAGCATCCGCGCGCCGACACCTCGGTGGAATCATTGAGCAAGCTCAAACCCGTTCTGCTGGGCGAGGATCCGGAGGCGACGGTGACGGCCGGCAACGCCAGTGGGCAGAACGACGCGGCGTCGATGTGCGTGGTGACCACGCCGGAGAAGGCGGCCGACTGCGGCCTGACGCCGTTGGTCCGCCTGGTGTCGTGGGGATCGGCGGGCGTGGCGCCCAACATCATGGGCATCGGCCCGGTGCCGGCCACCGAGGCCGCCCTGGCCAAGGCGGGCCTGCAACTGTCCGACATCGACGTCATCGAGCTCAACGAAGCCTTCGCCGCGCAGGCGCTTGCGGTGATGCGCGAATGGAATTTCGGCGCCGCCGACCACGACCGGACCAACGTGCACGGGTCGGGTATCTCGCTGGGCCATCCCGTCGGCGCGACCGGCGGCCGGATGCTGGCGACCCTGGCGCGCGAACTGGGCCGCCGCCAGGCGCGCTACGGGCTGGAGACCATGTGCATCGGCGGCGGGCAGGGTCTGGCCGCGGTCTTCGAGCGGGTCGCCCCGTCGTGAGCGCTCCGCTGAGCGGCCTCACCGTCGTGGAGGTGTCCAGTTTCGTCGCCGCGCCGCTGTGCGGGATGACGCTGGGTCAGCTTGGTGCGCAGGTGATCCGCGTCGACCCGATCGGCGGCGCCTCCGACGTCCAGCGCTGGCCGCTGGCCGCCGGTGGCACGTCGATCTACTGGACCGGCCTGAACAAGGGAAAGCGTTCGGCCACCATCGATCTGCGCTCGGCCGAGGGCCAGGAGCTGGTCCAGCGGCTGATCGTCGAGGGCGACGGCATCGTCGTCACCAACGCCGCCGGGCTGTCCTGGCTCGGCCACGATGTGTTGGCTGCCAAGCGTTCCGACGTAATCCACGTCCAACTGCTCGGGCGTGGCGACGGGTCCACCGCGGTGGATTACACCGTCAACGCCGGCATCGGGTACCCGCTCGTCACCGGACCGGCCGAGCACGCCGGGCCGATCAACCACGTGCTGCCCGCGTGGGACGTGTGCTGCGGCCTGTACGCCGCGCTGGCCGTCGTCACCGCCGTGCGGCGGCGCGAGCAGGCCGGCGAGGGCGCGCGCATCAGCCTGGCGCTGGAGGACGTCGCGCTGGCCACGGCCGGCAACCTCGGGCTGCTGACCGAGCCACAGGTCAACGGGACGCAGCGCCAACGGCTCGGCAACGCCATCTACGGCCAGTACGGGCAGGACTTCACCAGCCGCGACGGCGGTCGGTTCATGGTTGTCACCTTGACGCGCCGGCACTTTCGCGACCTCGTCGAGGTGACCGGCACGGGAGTCGCGGTGTCGGCGCTCGAGGAGGCGCTGGGCGTGGACTTCGGCTCGGAGGGCGACCGCTACCGCTACCGCGACGCCCTGTCCGGGCTGTTCGCCACCTGGTTCGCCGACCACACGGCCGACGAGGTCACCGCCGCGCTGTCGGCCACCACGGTGCTGTTCGAGCGATACCGCACCTTCGCCGAGGCCGCCGCGGACGCGAAAGTGACTGCAAATCCGCTGTTTTCCCGGCTGCACCAGCCGGGCGTCGGCGACTACCTGGCCCCCGGCCTGCCGGTCGCCTTCGACGGCACGCACCCCGCCGGCGCGCCGGCGCCCGCCCTCGGTCAGGACACCGCCGACGTCCTCACCCAACGCCTGGGCCTGGCGACCGCGGACATCGAGCGCCTGACAGGCGCGCAGACGATAGGAGGGGTCAGCGCATGACCAGACTCGCCCAGACTCTCGGCCTGACCGAGTTCCAGACCGAAATCGTCGCCACCGTGCGGCAATTCGTCGAAAAGGAAGTCATTCCCACCGCGCAGCAGCTCGAGCACGACGACGCCTACCCGCAGCAGATCGTCGATCAGATGCGGGACATGGGGCTGTTCGGGCTGATGATTCCCGAGGAGTACGGCGGGCTAGGGGAGTCGCTGCTCACCTACGCGCTGTGCGTGGAGGAGCTGGCCCGCGGCTGGATGAGCGTGTCCGGGGTGCTCAACACACACTTCATCGTGGCCTACATGCTGCGCCAACACGGCACCGACGCCCAAAAGCAGCGGTTCCTGCCGCGCATGGCGACCGGCGAGTCGCGCGGGGCCTTCTCCATGTCGGAGCCGGAGCTGGGCTCAGACGTCGCCGCTATCCGCACGCGGGCCCAGCGCGACGCGGGCGGTGGCTACACCATCAACGGCCAGAAGATGTGGCTGACCAACGGGGGCAGCTCGACCCTGATCGCGGTGCTGGTGCGCACCGACGAAGGCGCGGACAAGCCGCACCGCAACCTCACCGCATTCCTCGTCGAAAAGCCGACGGGCTTCGGCGAAGTCGTGCCCGGCCTGGTGATACCCGGCAAGATCGACAAGCTGGGCTACAAGGGCATCGACACCACCGAGCTGATCTTCGATGGCTACCGGGCCAGCGCCGACGACATCCTCGGCGGCGCGCCCGGCCAGGGCTTCTTCCAGATGATGGACGGCATCGAGGTCGGCCGGGTCAACGTGTCGGCGCGCGCGTGCGGCGTCGGCATCCGCGCCTTCGAACTCGCGGTGCGCTACGCCCAGCAGCGGCAGACCTTCGGCAAGCCGATCGCCGAGCACCAGGCCATCGCCTTCCAGCTGGCCGAGATGGCCACCAAAGTGGAAGCCGCGCACCTGATGATGGTCAACGCGGCGCGGCTGAAGGATTCCGGCGAGCGCAACGATGTCGCCGCCGGCATGGCCAAATACCTTGCCAGCGAATACTGTTCGGAAGTCACCCAGCAGAGCTTCCGGATCCACGGCGGCTACGGCTATTCCAAGGAATACGAGATCGAGCGGCTGATGCGCGACGCCCCGTTCCTGCTCATCGGTGAGGGAACCAGCGAAATCCAGAAGTCCATCATCAGCAAGCGGCTGCTCGCCGAGTATCAGGTGTGAGGCGATGACCACCCCGGATTTCGCTCCGCGGCCACAACTTTCCGACGACGTCGCGCGCTTCGTCCGCAGAAGGATCTTCGACGGCACCTACGCGAGCGGAACGTATGTGCGCCTCGATCAGTTGGCCGCCGAGCTCGGGATCAGCGTCACGCCGGTGCGCGAGGCGCTCTTCGCGCTGCGGGCCGAGGGGTTGGTCGCCCAGCAGCCGCACCGCGGCTTTGTGGTGTTGCCGGTGACCGGGCGCGACGTGACCGATGTCGCCAACGTGCAGGGCTACGTGGGAGGAGAGCTCGCCGCGCGGGCCGCGGTCAACATCACCGACGAGCAGCTGGGCGAACTCAAGCAGATCCAGGCCGAGCTCGAAGAGGCCTACGCCGGTGACGACACCGAGCGGACCGTGCGCCTCAACCACGAGTTTCACCGCGCCATCAACGTCGCCGCGGACTCGCCGAAGCTCGCCCAGTTGATGTCGCAGATCACCCGTTACGCACCGGAATCGGTGTTCCCCGCCATCGAAGGTTGGCCGGAGCAGTCGATCAAGGATCATCGGCGGATCCTGTCCGCCCTGAAAAAGCACGACCAGGAGCTCGCGCGGGCGGCGATGTCGCAACATCTTGCCGCGGGCGCCGTCCCGCTCATCGATCACCTCACCGCGCGGGGTGTCGTAGCGAATGGGAGTCACCCGGAACCTGGGTGAGCCGGGACCGCTGTTGTTGCCGACCCGCGCCTGGGCTTAGGCTGCCATCGGAGGCGGCAAACAACACAAAGCGAGGAACAATGCCCCGAACGCTTTGCCCAGCGGCCGTATTCGTCGCATGTGTGGCCGCGATTCCGCTCGCGGCGCCCGCCGTCGCCGACCCGATGGATCCGATCCCCGGCAACGGTGTCTTTGTCGTGGGGCCCGACATCGCGCCCGGCCTTTACCGAACGGGCGGTTCGGCCTCGGCCTTCGGCGTCTGGATAAACAACGTGCCAACCCAGGACTCGATGTGCGCGTGGTTCACCTATAGCACCCCCGATGCGAACAAGGACCACGTGCTCCAGACGAACATGTCCATCGGCCCGATGTTCGCGAACATCAACACGTCGGTTAAGGCCTTCGAGTCGCAGAATTGCCAGCCCTGGACGCGAGTCCCCTAGGGCACGTTCGCCTCGATCAACATCTCCCGCAACCGGCGAACGTCGACCTTGCCGGTGCCCCCGCGCGGGACCTCATCGTCGGACTCCAGTAACAGCCACACCGTCGGAACCTTGAACGCGCTCAACAGCTTTCGGGCCGACGTGCGCAGCTGCTCGGCGGCCAGCCGGCGCGCGCACACCACCGCGGCGCCGACCCGTTCGCCCGCGTCGCCGGCCACGTTGGTCACGTAGGCGCTCTGGACGCCGTCGATCGCGCGCAGGGCCCGCTCCACCTCGCTGGGATAGACGGTCGCGCCGCTGACCTTGAACATGTCGTCGGACCGGCCGTGGTAGAACAGGAATCCGTCCTCGTCGAGGCGGCCGAGGTCACCGGTGGGGTAGTAGCCGTCGGGGGTGAACAGCTCCTCTCGGCTGCGACGGCAGATGCCGCGCAACGTGTGTCGCCCCCGGATCTGTATCTGCCCAACGGATCCCGCCACAACCGTCTCGCCACTGTCGGTGTCGACGATTCGGACCTCCATGCCGGGGAACGGCTTGCCGCAGCTGCCCCACGCGGAAGGCGGCATGTCGGTGTCGGCCGCGTAGCCGCAATAGGGACCGAACGCCTCCGTCATGCCGAACAGCGTGGCCCGCGCGCCGGGTTGGGCCCGCCGCGGCAGCAGGGCTTCCAGGCTTCCCGGCCGCAGGGCCGACAGGTCGGCACCGCCAGTGTCGGCGTGCCGTGCCAGCGCCTCGGCCTGATCGGGCCATCCGCGAAACAGCGTGACCCGCTCGGATTCCAGTAGCCGCAGGGTGGTTTCGGACCGCGGTATTTCCTCGGTCACCAGGGTCGCGCCGGCCAGCAGCGTGGACAGAATGCCGCTGCCGAATCCGCCCACCCAGAAGAACGGCATCGGAAGATACAGCCGGGTATCGGGCGTGATGCAGCGCGCCGCCAAGCCCGACCCCACGGCGGCCAACGCGTTGCCGTGGGAGTGGATGACGCCCTTGGGTGTTCCGCTGCTGCCCGAGGTGAACATGATGACCATCGGATCGGCGGCCGTGACCGTCTCGGTCATAGCGTCGACGATCCGGCGGGCGGGCTCGCTCGAAACGGCGTGGTCGAGCCGGTCGATCGGCCAAACCTGGCGCAGGGCGGGAAGTTCCAGTCGCGGCACCGCCTCGATGTCCTCCAGGTACCGGTGGCCACGGAACTCTTGCACGCTCACCAGGAATTGAACCGACGCGGCCCGCAGCTGCGCGACCAGTTCGCCGGGTCGTAGCAGAGTGCTGAGCGGAACCAGCACGGCGCCGAGGCGCGTCAGGGCGATCGCCACCTGCACCCAGCGGACGCTGTTCGGCATGATCAGCCCGACGCGGGTTCCCTTGCCGACACCGGCATCGACGAATACCGCCGCCAGATCTCTTGTGGTGGAGTCGAGTTCGCGATAGCTCAGCCGGGCCGTCGGGTCAATCACCGCCGGCTTGGGGCCGTGCTGTGCGGCGCGCGACCGCACCAGTTGGTCGATGGTGCGCTCAGGCATCGAATAGCTTCCGCAGCCGTTGGGTGTCGACCTTTCCGCTCGACAGCCGCGGAATCTCGTCACCCGGCAGGGCGATGAACCGCTTCGGGATCTTGTACGCCGACAATTCCGTCTTGAGCCGCTCCCGCAGCGCGGCTTCGTCGAGACCCGGACGGGCGACGACGGCGGCGACGACTTCCCCCCGTCGCGGGTCCGGAATGCCCACGACGTGAGCCTCGGCGCCGGTGACCTTGGCGATCGCCTTCTCGACCTCGGCCGCCGAGACGTTGGCCCCCGCCGTCTTGATCATCGCGCCGAGCCGGCCGGCGAAATAGAAAAACCCGTCGGCGTCGACGCGCACCAAATCGCCCGTGTGAAACCACCCGTCGGCGTCGAAGCACTCCTCGCGGCTGCGTTTGTAATACCCCTGCATCACGTAGGGCCCGCGGATGCACAGCTCCCCGATGCCCGAGGCATCCGGGTCGACGATCTTGGTGTCGAATCCGGGGGCCGGCTTGCCAAAGGATCCGCGGCGGTGTTCGGGTTGGTCGGATTCGTCGCCACTGATCAACACCACGCTGCCGGCCTCGGTCAGGCCCAGCATGTTGTGCCGCAGTTCCGGATCGGCCGGCCGGGCGTCGGGCGCCATGATCGGATACAGGTTGCCCCGGCGCATCGACGACAGGTCCCGCCCTGGGAAGCTGGGGTGATCCGCGATGTGCGCGAT
Source organism: Mycobacterium sp. IEC1808 (assembly GCF_002101935.1). Taxonomy (NCBI): domain Bacteria; kingdom Bacillati; phylum Actinomycetota; class Actinomycetes; order Mycobacteriales; family Mycobacteriaceae; genus Mycobacterium; species Mycobacterium sp. IEC1808. Next base: position 116,746 of record NZ_LQPV01000005.1, read on the forward strand.
CCCGGCGACGAAACCATTGGTGATGGTGGGCCTTTCGGCCTCGAGCAGGTCGAGGGTCGCGCCCGGGTCGGTGGCGTTCGAGCAGACCAGCGTGGACCCGGCGACCAGCGTGGCGAGCAGGCCGAAAGCGAACCCGCCGATCCAGAAGAACGGCGAATTGCAAAACAGCCGGTCCGCCGCGGTCAGCCCGCGGATCTCGTTGAGGTTCCGCTGGTGGGTTAGCAGGCAGGCGTGCGTGTGCACCACGCCCTTCGGGGCACTGGTGGAGCCCGACGTGTACACGATGGCCAGCGGATCGCAGCCGTCGACGTCGTCCTCCATCGCCTCGAGCAGCGCGGGGGGCACGGTCCGCGCTGCCGTGTGCACACGGCTGGAGTCGACGACGACACGACGCAATTGCGGCACGGCGGTGACGAACAGCCGCTCATCGCTGTCGAGCCCTGCGCACCCGATCACCTCGGCGAGCCGTTGCGCGTAGTCGTGCGAACGAAACGATCTGATGGCCAACAGGATTTCGGTGTCGCTGTCGACGAGCTGCTCGCGCAGCTCGCGAGCGGTGGCGAACGTGGAGAACGGGATCACCACCGCGCCGATTCGCGCGGCCGCGAGCATTCCGATGACGAATTCGATGCCGTTCGGGTAGAGCAGCCCCACGTGGGTGCCCTTGCCCGCACCCAGCGCGATCAGCCCGCGGGCGAGCTCCGCCGAGCGCCGCTCGGCATCCGCGTAGCCGATGCGCTCGCCGTCGCACACGAGAAGCGCGTGCTCCGCGCGGGACTGGGCCTGGTGCCGCAGGACCTCGGCGACCGTGGGGAGGTCACCGGGCATGGTCGCGATGGGCCGCGGACTTGCTGAAGTACAACCTGACCTGGCTGAGGTCGGCCTTGCCCGAAGGCGTTCGCGGGATCGCGTCGACGATCGCGATCTCGGTGGGGATTTCATAGCGCGCCAGCCGCGTTCGCAGATACTGCACCAGCGTGTCGGAGTCGGCGGACGCGGGCTGGCGCAGTTGCACCATCGCGACGGGCGTCTCCCCGAGGCGTTCGTCGGACCGCGCGACCACGGCGGCGCCCGCCACCGCGGGATGGTCTTCCAACGCGACGCGTACGTCGTCGGGCATCACCTTGAACCCGCCGCGGATGATCGCCTGGTCGGCCCGCCCGACGATCCAGACGAAGCCGTCCGCGTCGATGCGGGCCAGATCGGTGGTTCGCATCCATTTCGCCGATGGGCCCAGTTGCCCGGGCTTGACCTCCAGCAGGCCGACCCGGTCGGGCCCGAGCGGCGCGCCTTCGTCGTCGACCACCCGCAGTTGTGCGCCCGGGTTGGCCCGTCCGACGCTGCCGCGCTTGGCTTGCCAGTGCTTTTGGTAATCGGCGAGGGTCCAGCCGGCGACACCGCCGCCGAATTCCGTTGCCGCATAGGAGGTGAGGACCGGAATGCCATACTTCTCGGTGAAGGCGTCGGCGTCGTCGGCCGACAGCGGGGCGGTGCCGCAGGTGACGGCGCGGATGCTCTCCAGGTCCGCGCGCGTCAGGTCGGAGTGCAGCACCGTCCGCAGCGCGGCCGGCACCAGCGACACCGTGCGGGGCCGGTGGGTCCGCACCGCCTCGGCCCATTCCTGCAGCTCGAAGCGCTCCAGCAGCACAAAGGGCCTGGCCTCGGCGACGCACTGCAGAACGCGGAACACCCCGCCGATGTGCACCAGCGGCGAGTTGACGATCGCGACGCCGCGGCGCAGCTGCGTTGGCGCCGGGGACGTTTCCGGGTCGGGGCCCATCACGCTGCGCGCCAGCATGTCGTAGCTGAGATCGATTCGTTTGGGCGGCCCCGTCGTCCCGCTCGTCAGCATCCGCACCGCCACGCCGGGCTGGGCGGCGGATCTGTCGCAGGCCTGCCCCCGGGCGTCGACGGAGGTACCGATGATCGCAACCGTCGCGGTGCCGGCCGGGACCAGCGTGGCCAGGTCGTCGGGTTCGCCGATGATCAACGGCAGCCGCAGGGCGGCGATGTCGGCCCGGGTGCGGTCGTCACCGCGGCCGGGGTTGATGGTGACCACCGTTCCGCCGCCCAGCAGCACCCCGAGGAAGGCCGCGACGTGACCGGGCCGGTTGCGCAGCAGCATGCCGACGCCGGAGGCCCCGGCGGCCACGGATTCGACGCGCCGCGCGGTATCGCCCACCTGGCGCCACGAGATCCATTGGCCCCCATACTCGATCGCGTGCGCGTCGCGCTGCAGGTCGAGCACGTCGGCGATGCGTCGGCTGAGCGGGTGCATCACCGGATCTTCGGTTCGCGCGCAGCGATCTCGCCTTGCTGGGCGCGCAATTCCGCGGTGCCGAGCGGGTTGCCCAGACGCGTGTAGATGAGCCCCTGCTCCAGGGCGGCGCGGTAGGGCCGGTCCAGCGACTCCCAGATCGCCTTCACCGTGCCCTGGGTCGCCGACGGCGGCTTGGCAGCGATGGTCGCGGCGATCTCGTGGGCGCGCCCCCACAGTCGGTCGCGGGCGACGACCTCCGAAACCAAGCCGATGCGCAGGGCGGTGTCGGCCCCGACCCGCTCGTCGTTGCCCATCAGCGCCATCCGCAAGGTCTCGCCCAGGCCGATGCGCCGCATCAGCCCGATCGGCTCCAGCGCGCACACCAGGCCCGCCGATACGTGCGAGTCGAAAAACGTTGCGTCCTCCGAGCAGATGACAACGTCGGATTCGTTGAGGAAATAGAACGCGCCCGCGGTGCACATGCCCTGGACGGCGCACACCACGGGTTTCCACATCTTCTGCCACTTGGGACTGAGCGCCTCGCCCGGGTCCTCGTGGTTCCACACGTTTTCGGGTTGACCGTACGGGGTCTTGACGTCCAGACCGGCGCTGAACGCCCGGTCGCCCGCCGCCCGCAGCACCACCGCGTGCACGGACTCGTCAAGCTTGACCGCGCGCCAGGCCCGGGCCATCTCCTCACACATGGTGCGGTTGAACGCGTTTAGCTGCTCGGGCCGATTCAGCGTGATGGTGGCGACGTGGTCGTCGGCGTCGACCTCGAGCAGGATGGTTTCAAAGCTCATCTGCATTGCCAATTCGGCTTCCGCTTTTCGACGAAGGCCTTGGGGCCTTCCTGCGCATCCTCGGTTCGCAGCACGCGCTCCCGGAAGGCCTCGGCGAGGATCTCGGCCTCGTGCAGCGGCACGTTCAGGCCCTTGAGGATGGCCAGCCGGGTCCCCCGCACCGCCAGGGGCGCGTTGGAGTTGACGATGTCGGCGATCTCGTAGGCCCGGTCCAATAGGCGGTCGTGCTCGACGATTTCGCTGATCAATCCGAGTTCGTAGGCGCGTTGCGCGCTCATCCGCTCGTGCTTGCCCATCAGGGCCATCCGCAGCGCGATCGAGCGGGGCAACACTCTGGACACCCGCACCAATTCGCGCCCGGCCACCAGCCCGATGCTGACGTGCGGATCGAAAAAGGTCGCCTGCTCGGACGCGATGACGATGTCCGTCGTAGTGACCCAGTCCATGCCGGCACCGCAGCACAGCCCGTTGACCGCGGTCAGCACCGGCTTGGCCATGGCGCGAAACGGCGGGGTGCCCTCCTGCGGTGCCTCCCACTGGTCGTATGTCGACAGGTACGGGCGCTCGTAGATCACCTTGCCGTCTTCGGGAATGGCCTTCACGTCGGCCCCCGTGCAGAACGCGCGGCCGGTGCCGGTTACGACCAGCAGCCACACCTTGTCGTCGTTCTCGGCTTCCTCGTAGGCGGCGCGGAGTTCGGTGATCATGAGCGGGCTCAGCGCGTTGAGCGCCTCCGGACGGTTCAGTGTGATGGTGGCCGTGTGCCCGTCGACGTGGTAGTTGATTGTGTCGAACGAGTCAGTAGGCATCCGTGCTCCCTCATCTGCCCTGGAACTTTGGCGCCCGCCGTTGCCGAAACGCCTCCAGCCCCTCTTTGAAATCGCCTGTCCGACACGACAGTTCCAGATTGAACAGCTCCTGCGTCAGCGATTGACTCAACGTCGCGTGCTGACCGAAGTTCAGGGCCTGCTTGGCCAGCCCGATCGCGGCCGTCGGTCCCGAGGCCAGCCGCTCCACCAGTTTCGCGGCGGTGTCGTCGAGTTCGGGCCCGCTCACCGCTTGGTGGATCAGCCCCCAGGCGGCCGCGTCGGTCGCGTTGACCTTCTCGCCCAGCAGCAGCATCCGCCTGGCCCGTGCCAGCCCGACCAGGCGCGGCAGCAGCCAGGTGGAGCCCGAATCCGGGCTGAAACCGCGGTCCACGAACGGTTCCCAGAACACCGCGTCGGCGGCGGCGACGGTGAAGTCGGCGGCCAGTGCGAGGTTGCAGCCGAACCCTACCGCCCATCCCCGCACGCTGCAGACCACCGGCAGCTGAACGCTCGCGACGAGTTCGATGACCCGGTGGGCGGCGTGTGGGATCCGCCGCACCAGATCACCCGCGCGGGGACGTTGGCCGCCGGGCTCATTGGCGGCCACCCAGTCGGCGCCGGCGCAGAAGTCTTCTCCCGCGCCGCGGATGTGGATCGCGCGCAACGAATCGTCGGCGGCCGCATCGGTCAGCGCGCCGACCAACTGACCGATCATCAAGTGGGTCAAGGCGTTACGTCGCGCCGGGCGATTCAAGGTGACCCGCAGGACCGCGCCATCCCGGCACGCGTTGACCGATCCCTCGGCCTCGGCCGCGTCGGTCCCATGACTCACCGTCTACCCGGCCTTTCTCCGCCGATACGGTTACCCATACAGTAGGCAATACGATTGATACGAGGTATAAGTTAGCAAGGAAACCCTAACGACGGAACAGAGCGGGGCGAAACCCGTGGATAAGGGCAGCATGGCCGACGGCACAACCGCTTCGCCCCACACCGGCGACGCCAAATTCGGCGAGGCGCCGTTGGCCCAAACGGTCGCGGCGGCCGGCGCCATGCGGCGCCTCGGCTCGCTGCTGTTATCGCTGGAGCACCCGCACCCCACCGTCGACGCGATGCTCGCGAAGTTCGCCGAGTGGGAAGGCGAGTTGGCCGCCGCGGCCCCGACGGACAGCGCACCGCGAATCGGCGAGGTCGCCGACGACCCCCGGCGCGTATACCTCAACCATGCAACCGACATCGGTGCCTACAACCCATGCTTTCCCGAGTACCGGTTCGACGAGCTCGATGCCGAGAAAGCCGCCGGGGTGGTGTGCTTCCCGCTCGTCTACGAGGGGCCGCCGGGGCTGGTGCACGGCGGCTTCCTCGGCGTGTTCTTCGACAGCGTGATCCAGCACCACAATTGCGTCACCGGCCTTTCCGGCAAGACCCGGTCGCTGCTCGTCACCTTCCGCCGGCCGACGCCCGTGCTGACCGACCTGCGCTTCGACATCGTTCGCTCACAGGTCGAACGGGGCATCGAGTCGACGGCGCGGCTGCTGCTCGACGACGAAGTGCTGTGTATGGGCGAGGTCAAGACGTTGGCGTCGCGGCCGGAGGACCTGACCGGATTCAAATTCGGCAGGCGGCGAAAAGAGTCCGGCAGATGAGCGGCTCCAGCGTTTCGGACGATCGTGTGCTCTTCGACGTCGACCCCGAGCGGCGCATCGCGACGATCACGCTGAACAACCCCAAGCAACGCAACTCCTACGACGCGACGATGCGTGAGGCCATCGCCCGCTGCCTGGACCGAGTGGCGGAGGACGACGACCTCACCGTGGTGCTGTTGCGCGGAGCCGAGGGAGTCTTTTCCACCGGGGCCGACATGAACAACGCCTACGGCTGGTACGGCGACAATGCCGAGGCGTCCGACGACGCGGCGGCTAAGCGTCGTCCCAGTCAGCGTCGGCGACTCACCGTGGACCGCAAGTCCTTTGGCTTCTACCACAATTTCATGGGCTTCCCGAAGGTGACCGTCGGGGAGATTGCCGGCTACGCGCTCGGCGGCGGGTTAGAGATGGCGCTGATGACCGACATCTCCGTCATTGCGCGCGACACGAAGATCGGCATGCCGGCCACCCGCTTCCTCGGCCCGGCCCTGGGCAGCCTGCACATGTTCTTCCACCGGCTGGGGCCGGTGCTGGCCCGGCGGCTGCTGCTGACCGGTGACATCATCGAGGCCGCCGAGATCGAGCACCTCGGAATCTTCACCGACACTTGCGATCCCGGCGCGGTGACGGCGCGGGCTCGCTACTGGGCAGAGAAGGCGGCGAAGATGCCCGCCGACGGGGTCGTCATCGCCAAGGAGGCGTTCCGCCTCGTCGAGCAGAGCCAGGCGTACCAGGGCGAAGAAGTCGCGAGCTACCTGTTTCACGCCTACGGCACCAACTTGCAATTCGCGCCGGGCGAGTTCAACTTCGTCAAAACGCGAGCAGAGCACGGCGCGAAGGAAGCCTTCCGGCTACGTGACGAGCATTTCCACGTGCCGGAGCCGCCGGAAACACAAGGGTAGCCGCCGCGTCAATTCCCTTCTGCCACCAGAGATTCAGCAGAAGAGGGATCGACAGTTTGCCCGCCTCCGAGCGACAACCCGGGCGCATCGTATTTAGCTGATGGACTTGTCGCTATGAGGCGGGCACAAGGCATTCCCCCTCCGCTAGCGACGCGCGTGGCCGGGGTGACTTGGCGATCAGTTACCGCGTCGCGGCCGCCTTCGTCCGTCCGCGCTGGGCGGGCGACTTGGTCGCCTTGCGTTGCCCCGACGGCGCGGACTTGCCGCCTTTACCGCCCTTTTCGATCAGGCTGGCCGCGTGGTCGAGGATGCAGTCCAGGCCGAATTCGAAATTCGTTTCGTCGGGCGCCCCGATGCGGTGTCCCTGCCCGGTCACCTGTGCGATCAGCGGCGTGGTGGCGGGATCGATGGCCACGGCGTCCTCGATGGCGCGCGGCCCGCTGTCCGGGGTCTGGTTCTTCTCGTACAGCCGATGCAGCACCACCGAACCGCGGACGTGAACCGAAACAGCGGAGTAGGTGTCGAAGGCATCCTCGGGTGACAGGCCGGCCTCGACCAGGTTGGCTATCGCGCGCTCCATCTCCTGGGCGCCTAACCGCGCGGCCTTCGGACTGAGGGCGGCGCGAATCAGAATCAGGTCGCACAGAATTGGATTGCCCATGAACGTCTTACGCATCAGGCGGGCATGGTTGCGCAGCGTCTCGCGCCAGTCGCTGGCCTCGACGTAGGGGGTGGCGAACACGTACTTGCTGAGCGCGCGGTCGGTCATCGCGTTGAGCAGATCGTCCTTCTTGCGGAAGTACCAGTAGATGCTGGTGACGCCCACGCCGAGATGTTTGCCGAGCAGTGGCATGCTCAGGTTGTCTATCGACACTTGCTCCGCGAGTTCGAATGCGCCGCTGATGATGTCGTCGGGATTGATGGACCCGCGCTCGCGCCTTTGACGCTTGTCAGCGGTTGCCTGCTTTGCCACTACGGGCACCTCCATCACGATCTAGCCGTGCCACCGGTAAGGTGGAATCTACCGGCGGTTCCTCTCTGACCTGCGTATACGCGGGCGTGTCGTCGAGTTTTCCGTCTGCTACTGTAATACCTATCGTAGGCTTTTTGGTAAAACGGCTGGACACATGGATCTAGGGCTGGCGAATGCCACCGCGGTGGTGGTCGGAGGCAGTCGCGGCATGGGTCTGGCCACGGCCCGCTGCCTGGCCGACGACGGTGCCCGGGTGGCGCTGGTCGGCCGCAGCCGTGCGGCGCTCGATTCCGCGGTGACGGACTTGACCGGTCGCGGCAGCCCGGATGCGCTCGGGCTCGACGCCGACATTACTGACGCCGGCGCCGTCGACAAGGTGTTCGCCGAACTCGCCGAGCGGTGGGACGGCGAACTCAACGTGCTGATCAACACCGTGGGGCCCGGCGCGCCAGGCAGTTTCGAGGCTCTCAGCGACGAACAGTGGCACCAGGCCGTCGAAGAGGGCGTCATGGGTATGGTGCGCTGTGTTCGTTCGGCACTTCCGCTGCTGCGCAAGGCCCAATGGGCGCGGATCGTCAGCTTCTCCGCGCACTCGACGCAGCGGCAAAGTGTCATGCTGCCGGCCTACACGGCGGCCAAGTCGATGTTGACCAGCGTCTCGAAGAACCTCTCGCTGCTGTTGGCCAAGGACGAGATTCTGGTCAATGTGGTGTCGCCGGGCAGCATCGCCTCCGAGTCGCTGGTCGGCTGGGCGAAGTCCGTCGGCGTCGACGGCACCGACCCCTACGCGCTGATGGACGCCATCGCCGAGCATTTCGGGCACCCGGCGCAAATGCCCCGGGCGGGCCTACCGGAGGAGATCGGCCCCGTCGCCGCGTTCCTGGCGTCCCGGCGCAACTCGTACATGACCGGAGCGAACATCAACGTCGACGGTGGATCGGACTTCACCTGACTCCAAATCGTTTGGCCGACAGAAGGAGTGAACGATGGCGACGGCTGGCGAGGCGCGTGTTTGGGCGCGAGGGGCGTTGCGGGGAATCGGCGACTCCCTCTACACGCCGTTCTGCGGCACCGACGGTGACGACATCGACTGGGACGCCTACCGGACGTTAGTCCGCTACTGCGTCGGCGATCTGGGGCACCCGATGTTGTGGTGCACCAGCGGGATCGCCGAGTTTTGGTCACTGACCCTCGATGAGCGCAAGCGATTGCTAGAGGTGGCGATCGAGGAGGCGCGCGGCCTCAACCCCCACGTCGTCATCCAGGCCTGCACCGCGGCGATGTCGGCGAAGGACTGTCTGGAGCTGACACGGCACGCTCAAGAGGTGGGTGCCGACATCGCCTACATCCAAACGCCGATGATGGAGGCCCACGGCGGCGAGGGCGTACTGAGGTTCTTCAAGTACGTTGCCGCGCGCACCGATATCGCGTTGGGCATGTTCAACTCCCCGTCCTCCGGCTACGTGCTGACTCCGGCCGAAAGCGCGCGAATCTACGACGAGGTGCCCGCCGTATGCGCCACCAAGGAGGGCGCGTTCCGGCCGGAGGCGAGCCGGCGGCTGCACGAGTTGGCGCCCGGCCTGGCGGTCTGGGAGTGCGACCGGACCGTTTACCGCGCGGGGTGGCTGCGGGCCGGCATCGTCTGTCCGGCGCAATTGGGCACGGCCGGTTACCTGTTCGAGACCCCGCAGCGGCGCCTGTTTTCCGAGTACTGGGATCTTGTGTTGAACGACAAGCTCCTCGAGGCGATGGACTACGGGCGAGAGTCCGGGATGGACCAGTTCGACCTCGACATCGGATCGTGGTGGACCTGCTACCCGGGCCGATCGGATTACTTCACCCACTGGGGCGGTGCGTTCAAGTACGCCGCCTCACTGCTGGGTCTCCCGATAGGCGACTATCCCCACTCCCGCCCCCCACAGGCGCAGTTGCCGAGCGAGGCGAAGGCCCAGATCGAAAACGCCTACCGGCGCCTGGGGCTCATCGCGGCGTAACCACCGCGCCGTTACGGCGCAACCGATTACAACGAGAAACGGGCCCGGTCGGTAACCGGGCCCGCTCCTTCGACGCGCTATTTAGTTCTGCTCAGCGCGCTCGCGCGATTCGGCGGCCTTGGCCTTGGCGCGAGCCTTCTCGGCCGCGGCTTCCTTCTTCCCCGCGTTGCGCTGCGCTTCGGCCTTGTCCTGCTGCGCTTCACCCTCGTTGATCAGGTCATCCCGGCCGAGGATCGTGCCGATGAATTCCTTCGCCTTACCGAAAACGTCCTCGATGACGCCCCGGACCAGCTCGATGGGACCGCTCTTGCTGTCAACCATTGCATCTCCCTCCCGTTGATGGATGGCTTACCTGGAGTCTTCCCGGTTGCCCAGTCAGCGCAAACGTGATCGCAACGTGGCACACGCCACAACCTCAGTTGACCGGCGGCGGTACGACCGCATCGCCCGCCCCCGGCAACTCACGTCGCAGCCGGCGCTGTCGGGCCCGCAGCGCCAGACCGACCGGAGCGCCGATCAGCGCCACCCAGAACAGGATCTGGGCGCCCGTCAACGCCAACTCGGCCCGCAGCAACACTCCGCGGGCTTGGCGGAGGCGATGAACGAGCGCTCTCAACAGTGTCTTCACCAGTCGTCGATAACCCGCCAGATCGCCGTTTCAAACGCCCGCAAGCGGCATAGGGTGATGGCTACTCGCCTACCGAAGGGATTGCGGAATGCTCACTCTCGGTGTGATCGGCTGGATAGTCATCGGGGGACTGGCCGGTTGGGTCGGCAGCAAAATCATGGGGACCGACGCCCAGATGGGGCTGATCCTCAATATCGTGGTCGGCATCGTGGGCGGCTTGATCGGGGGGTTCCTGCTGCGCGGCTTCGGCGTGGACGTCGCCGGGGGAGGCCTGTTCTTCTCGTTCCTCACGTGTCTGCTCGGCGCGGTGCTCTTGCTGGCGATCGTCAAGCTCATCACCGGGCGACGGGCGCCCCGTTAGGCGACAGCCGGATGACCGGAAACCCAAGATCGCCAAGCACCTTCGACCATCGCGCGGTTAGCGGTTCAGCAGCGGCAAAATCGCTGCTGGACCGGGCTGCCGCAGGCCGGGGAGGCAGTTGTGGAATGCGCTACCGATAGGTATACAGTATGCGTACAAAGTCGGTGGGGATCCGGTAGGCAAGCGTGAGGAGGTGCCGCGGCAGATGTCCGGCAGCGACGGTGCCTCCGAAGATGCGGTGCTCTACGAGGCCACGGCGAGCGGCGTCGCGATCCTGACCTTCAACCGCCCGGATCGCCTGAACGCCTGGGGCCCGGACATCGCCGCCGGCTTCTACGCCGGGATCGACCGAGCCGAACAGGATCCGGACGTCCGGGTGATCGTGGTGACCGGCCGGGGCAAGGGATTCTGCGCCGGCGCGTATCTGGGCGCGCCGAGTTCGGCGCCCAGCTACGGCGAGAAGATGGAGAAGGCGGCTCAGACCGACCTGGCCGAGCTGGTCGGCGAGCGCCCACCCCATTTCGTGACCACACTGCGCAAGCCCGTGATCGCGGCCATCAACGGAGCCTGCGTCGGCATCGGCCTGACGCAGGCACTCATGTGCGACGTCCGGTTCGCGGCCGCGGGCGCCAAGTTCGGCGCGGTGTTCGCGCGCCGCGGCCTGATCGCCGAATTCGGCATCTCCTGGATACTTCCGCGCCTGACGACCTGGGGCGTCGCCCTCGACCTGTTGTTGAGCGGGCGCACCTTCCTCGCCGAGGAGGCGGCCGAGCTCGGGCTCGTCAAAGAAGTCGTCGCGCCCGAACATCTGCTGAGCCGCGCCCTGGAATACGCGGAGGACATCGCACGGAATTGCTCGCCGGCTTCGATGGCGGTGATCAAACGGCAGGTATACGGCGACGCCACTCGCGACGTCGTCGACGCCACGTCGCGCGCCGAGGTCCTGCTGCACGAGGCGATGCCCCGCCCGGACGTCATCGAGGGCATCACCAGCTTCCTCGAGAAGCGGTCGCCGCAATTCCCGCCCTTGTTGGGGAAGCTCACCTCAACCGACGCTTGATTTTTCGCCGGTGGTACCGGGAAAGGATGAACATGGCCCACTTGGATTACAAGGCGATCGACGTCGACAACCACTATTACGAGCCGCTGGATGCCTTCACCCGTCACTTGGACAAGGCATTCAAGACCCGCGGCGTGCAGATGGTCACTCAGGGCAAGCGCACTCTGGCCGTAATCGGCGGCCGCGTCAACCAATTCGTTCCCAATCCCACCTTCGACCCGATCATCGTGCCGGGCTGCCTCGACCTGTTGTTCCGTGGTGAGATTCCGGAAGGCGTCGACCCGGCGTCTCTGATGAAGGTCGAGCGGCTCGCCGAACACCCGGAGTACCAGAACCGCGAAGCCCGCGTTGCCGTGATGGACACCCAGGACATCGAAACGGTTTTCATGCTGCCGACGTTCGGCTGCGGCGTGGAAGAGGCGCTCAAGGAAGACATCGACGCGACGATGGCGTCGGTGCACGCGTTCAACCTCTGGCTCGACGAGGATTGGGGTTTCGACCGGCCCGACCACCGCATCATCGCCGCACCGATCATCTCGCTGGCCGACCCGGCCGGCGCCGTCGACGAGCTGGAGTTCGTGTTGGCGCGCGGCGCCAAGCTGGTCCTGGTGCGGCCGGCGCCGGTGCCCGGCGTCGTCAAGCCGAGATCGCTGGGCGATCGCAGCCACGACCCGGTGTGGGCCCGGCTGGCCGAGGCGGGGGTTCCGGTCGGATTCCACCTCAGCGACAGCGGATACCTGCACATCGCGGCGGCTTGGGGAGGCAAGGGAACCTTCGAGGGGTTCGGCGAAAAGGATCCACTGGACACGGTGCTCCTGGACGACCGCGCCATCCACGACACGCTGGCATCGATGATCGTGCACGGCGTGTTCACCCGACACCCCAAACTCAGGGCGGTCAGCATCGAGAACGGCTCCTACTTCGTGCACCGGCTGGTCAAGCGCCTGAAGAAGGCGGCCAACAACTATCCGCGGCATTTTCCCGAGGATCCGGTGGAGCAGCTGCGTAACAACGTGTGGATCGCGCCGTACTACGAGGACGACCTGACGGAGCTGGCCAAGGTCATCGGCGTCGACAGGATCCTGTTCGGTTCCGACTGGCCGCACGGTGAAGGCCTCGAGTCGCCGCTATCGTTCGCCGAAGAGCTCGTCGGATTCAGCGACTCGGATATTCGGAAAATCATGCGGGACAACGCTCTAGATCTCCTCGGTGTCCAGGTCGGGTCGTCCGCTTGATTATTCGAGGCTGGTTACGCTAGTGAGCGAATGGACCGTGGGCGCGGTTCTCGACGCCATCGCCGACGTCATCCCCGACCGTTTGATGACCGTCTGCGGAGACCGCCGCAGCACGTTTGCCGAATCCGCGCGGCGCACCGATGATCTGGCGAATTACCTCAGCGGCAAGGGATTCGGGGCCTTCGCCGAGCGCGAGTCGCTCGAGCCGTGGGAATGCGGCCAGGACCGGGTCGCGCTCATCATGTACAACGACCTCTACCCCGACATGGTGATCGGATGCCTCAAGGCGCGCACCGTCCCGGTCAACGTGAACCACCACTACTCGCCGCGCGAAATCGCCGACCTGCTGGCCTATGTCCGCCCCAGGGCGATCATCTATCACCGCGCCCTCGGCGCGCGGTTCGCCGACGTGCTCCCCCCGGAGGGGACGGAGCTGCTGGTGTCCATCGACGACGGCAGCGGTGCCCCGGAATTGCCGGGCGCCGTGTCGCTGGACGACGCGCTGGCAGCCGGCGCCACCGGCTTTCGCCCCGCTGGGTCGCCCGACGACCTGATCATGATGTGCACCGGCGGAACGACCGGACGCCCCAAGGGCGTCCTTTGGCGCCAAAGCGACATGTACGTGTCATCGATGGTGGGGGCCGACCACGCGAGCGTCACCGAGATCCATGACAAGGTCCGCGGCGGCGGGCCGCCATGGTTCGCCGTCTCGCCGTTGATGCACGCGGCCGGCATGTGGACCGCATTCGCCGCGCTGTGTGCGGGCCTGACGGTCGTGCTTTATGACGACCGCAACAAGCTCGACGTCCGGTCCGTGTGGGAAACCGCCGAGCGCGAAAAGGTAGGCATGATGACGATGGTCGGCGACGCGTACGCCGGGCCGCTGATCGCCGAACTGCGCGCCCACCGCTACGACTTGTCCGCGCTGAACTCCATCGGCACCGGCGGGGCCGCCACCAACGCGAAATACAAACGCGCGCTGATGGAATGCATTCCGCACATCACCATCATCGAAGGCTACGGATCCTCGGAGAGCGGAAACATGGCCTTCGGTCACAGCCACAACGGCACCGCGAGCGAGACCTTCGCACCCCGGGAAGGCGCCACCGTCGTCTCCGCCGATCGCACCAGGTTTCTGCGTCCCGGTGACCACGAGATCGGGTGGGCCGCCAGGACGGGACGGATTCCGCTGGGCTACTTCGACGACGCTGAGGCCACCCGACGCACCTTCCCCCGGATCGAGGGCCGGCGGGTGGTGATACCGGGCGACCGCGCATCCATCGAAAAGGACGGCACCATACGCCTTTTCGGTCGTGACTCGCTGGTGATCAACACCGGTGGCGAAAAGGTCTTCGTCGAAGAGGTCGAGGAAGTGCTGCGCGCGCATCCGGGCATCGCCGACGCCCTCGTGGTGGGACGGCCCAGCGAGCGGTGGGGCCAGGAAGTCGTCGCGCTCGTCGCGCAACACCCGGGCGCCGACCTGAGCGCCGACGGGCGTGCTCTCTATACCTTCTGCACGGCGCGACTGGCACATTTCAAGGCGCCCAAGGCGTTCATCTTCGTCGAGCAGATTCAGCGTCTGGGCAACGGCAAGCCCAACTACCGGTGGGCCCGAGAGCAAGCTGAAGAGAAGGTGTCATGAACACCAAGGCGATTGACTGCCTCGTCAACGTGCACTTTGGTGAGGCGGACTCCCAACCCACCTGGATGCTCAAGGTCCGAGACGACTACTTCAAGGGGCCGGAGTCGATGTTCGCGCCCGTCGACCTGTCCGAGCTGCTCGACGAGATGGACGAACAGGGAGTGCAGCGGGCGATCCTGATGGATTCGCTGGCCAGCCCGTCCACCACGGCGCGCAAATTCATCGAAGCCAAGCCGGACCGGTTCGCCCTGGCGATGGGTGGGGCGAACCTGTTGCGGCCGGTCCGGTCCCTGCGCGAGCTGACCGCCGTCGTGAGCGATCTGCCGGTGGCGTATGCGGTTGTGGGTCCGAGCTTTTGGGGCGACGGGCAGTATCCGCCCAGCGACGCCGTCTACTACCCGCTGTACGCGAAATGCGCGGAGCTGGATCTCCCGCTGTGCATCAACACCGGCATCCCGGGCCCGCCGATTCCGGGAGAGGTCCAACATCCCATGCACCTGGACCGGGTGTGCGTGCGTTTTCCCGAGCTGAAGCTGTGCATGATCCACGGCGCCGACCCGTGGTGGGACGTCGCGATCCGGTTGCTGCTCAAGTACGCCAACCTGCGCCTGATGACATCGGCGTGGTCGCCCAAACGGCTGCCGGCATCCCTGCTGCACTACATGCGGACGCGCGGCCCGAACAAGGTGATCTACGCGTCGGACTGGCCGGTGCTGCGCATGCGCCGGGTTTTACCGGAAGCCCGCGCGCTCGACCTGCCCCCCGAGGTGCTCGGCAACTACCTCTACAACAATGCGCAGGAGTTTTTCTTCGGGAAGGAACGTTGACATGGACCGCTTCGAACTGCGCAGACTCGATTACAGCCTGTCCGAGGACCACGTGGCTCTGCAGAATGCGTACAAGCAATTCTTCAAGACTCAGTGCTCCATCGAAACGGTGCGCGCCGCGGAACCGTCCGGGTTCGACAAGAACCTGTGGGAACGGCTGTGCGCCATGGGCGCGACCACGATGGCACTGCCGGAGTCCTGTGGTGGCGACGGTGCGACGCTGGTCGATCTCACCCTGGTCGCCGAGGAGATCGGCCGCTCGCTGGCGCCGGTCCCGTGGATCGACCACGTGTGCGCTGCGCGGCTGCTCGGGCGCCTGGGCGGGCTGAACTCCGACACCGCCGGAGTGGCCGATGGTGAACAGCTCGCGGGCCTCGATGCCCGCCTCGACGGTCCGCCGGGCGCCCGGCTGATTCCGACGGGCTCGATCGCCGACCACATCGTCGTGCGCGAGGGCGACCAGGTGGTGCGGCTGACGTTCGGCATCCGGCCGACCAAGGTCGACAACATCGGCCGGTTGCCGATGGCCTGGGTGGACCCGGCCGCCGCGGACACCCGCACCGTCATCGGCGAGGGCCCGGATGCGGTGGCGAATTACCAACGCGCCCTCGATGAATGGCGGCTGTTGACCGCGGCGGCGTTGGTGGGCCTGGTCGAGGAGACGATGACCATCGCCGCGGAATTCGCCAAGACCCGCTACACGCTGGGCGTGCCGATCTCGACGCTGCAGGCCATCTCGCACCCGCTCGCGAACATGGCCATCACCGTTCAGGGTGGCCGCAACCTCGCCCGCCGGGCCGCCTGGTTCCTGGACAACGAACCCGACGAGCGGCCCGAGCTGGCGCCGTCGGCGTTCGTCTTCATGGCCGAGGAGGCCGCCAAGGCGGCGACGATGGCGGTTCACATCCAAGGCGGCCTTGGGGTTTCCTCCGAAGCCGCGGCCACGGCGTATCTGGTGCGCGCCCGGGGATGGCCGCTGGCCGGCGGCGATCCCGGCGCTACCGCCCTGCGCGTCGCCGAGATCGTGACGGCCCGCGAGAGCGCACCACAGCCCGCCTAGATCGGCTCAAGACAGGAGCGAACAACGATGGACTTCTCCCGAGTCGAGCTGTCCGAGGAAGATCAGGCCTTCCGTGAGGAAGCGCGGAACTTCCTGAGCACCCACATGACCGAAGAGGTGCGACGCCGCGACCGCGAGACTGGCGACAACTTCGACGAGGGCCTGCACCTGAAGTTCGGCGCGGCAGGCTATTTGGAGGCCGAGTGGAAGCCGGAATCCGAGGGCGGGTTCAGCCGGGTGCGGCGGCGCATCTGGGAGCTGGAGAAGCGGCGGGTGCACGTGCCGTGGGTGACGTGGGGCACCACCGCGATGGTGGCGCGCTCGGTGGCGAAGTTCGGTAGGGCCGAACTTCGTGACGAGGTGCTGCCGAAGGTCTTCAGCGGCGAGGTCCGGCTGTGCCTCGGCTACACCGAGCCCGAGGGCGGCTCCGACGTCGCCACCTGCAAGACCCGCGCAGTGCGCGACGGTGATGCGTGGATAATCAACGGCTCCAAGATGTTCACCACCGGCGCGCACAACTGCCAGTACGTGTTTCTGATCACCAACACCGCCCCCGAGGCGCCGAAACACAAGAGCCTGACCATGTTTCTGGTTCCGCTGGACTCGCCGGGCATCGACATCCAGGGCATCCGCACGGTGGACGGCGACCGCACCAACATCGTCTACTACAGCGACGTCCGCGTCGACGACAAGTACCGGCTGGGTGACGTGGACGCCGGCTGGACGGTGCTGCGCGAGCCACTCAATGTCGAGCACGGCGCCGTCGCGGCGGCGCCGGACGGGCTGCAGGACACCTCGATCATGATGCACCAGGCGGGATTCATGTCGGAGGCCGTCGACAAGGCCGCCGCCGTCGTGACCCGACCCGGCCCTGACGGCAGCCGGCTGATCGACGACAAATCCGTCGCATACCGCCTTGGCCGGTGCGCGGCCCGGTTGGAAATCGCGCTGTCGTCGCCGAGCATCTACGGCCGCGTCGCCATCGCACAGACCATGCGCGACATCTCCCCGGACCTGATGGACATCCTCGGGGCCGCGTCGACCCTGCCGTTCGGTACCGACGGCGCCGCCGACGATGGCAGCGCCGAATACGCCTACCGGTTCGCCCCCTTGGTGGGCATCTACGGCGGCACGCTCGAGGTTTTCCGCAACATGATCGGCCAGTACACGCTCGGCTTGGGCAAGCCGAATTACTCACCGCCGCTGAAGAAAACGTCCTGAGCCAAACCGCAGCCAACGCGCAAGGCGTCATCGGGGATTTCCCTTAGTCCCGATCTGTACGTAGGCCCATTCTGGCTGTTCGACGACGGCTTTCGCCATGAGGCGTTTGACTATCAGTCGATGTCCAGTAGCTGCACAGTCCACATTCGGCGTATCCACAGGCAGCGTGATTTCGTTGCGCCGGCAAATACCAGCCCCTAGGCTACGTATTTGCTGGAGACCGCCTAAGGGGAACGCGGGAATCGCCAATGTCATGCACATTCTGCGCCGCCGGTGGCTGATGCGGGCCGGCCTGTGACGGGCGGGAAGAGCGGATCGACTGAGGCCAGGGCAGTCGAGGACTTCCTCAGTTCCGCGAGCGGCGGGCCGTCTGCGTTGGTGATCGAGGGCGACGCGGGTATCGGCAAGACCACCCTGTGGTTGTCGGCGCTGCACATAGCCCGAGAGCGCGGCTTCGCGGTCTTGGCCGCGCGCGCGGCGGCGACCGAATCGGTGCTGGCCTACGCGTCGTTGGCCGACCTGATGGCCCACACCGGGGCGGACTGGAGGCAACTGCCGGATCCGCAACGTCTTGCGCTCGATCGAATCTTGTTGCGAGCCAGCACTGACGCCGAGCCCACCGACCAACGCACCGTTGCCGCCGCGGTGCTTTCGGTGGTCCAGATCCTTGCTGAGAAGTCACCGGTGCTGGTAGCCATCGACGATCTGCAATGGCTGGATCCCTCCAGCGCCCTAGCCATCGGATTCGTCGCACGACGGCTAACCGAACGAGTTGGCATGCTGGCAACCTTCCGCACCAACAGCCACCGCGACCGCGCGCCATCGTGGTTTGCGCCACCGCCACCCGCACAATTGATCAGGACTCGGCTGGGCCCCTTGAGCATTGGTGCTCTTCACGCGGCGGTGACGCAGCGGCTAGGCCGCTCGCTATCACGCCCCCAGATTTCACGCGTTTACGAGGTCTCGGCCGGAAACCCCTTCTACGCGATCGAACTGGCGCGCACAGTGCTCGACCAGCCGCCAGGCGCGCGGGTGTCCATGCCGGCCACGCTGATGGAGTTGGTGCGCAACCGCGTCGGGATGCTCGAACCCGCGGTGCGTGAGGTGCTGCTCGCCGTGTCCTGTCTTGGCGCACCGAGCATCCAAGACATCGCGCACGCGACCGGCCGCGATGCGGACGACGTCGTTGCGCTACTGGACGCCGCCGAAGTACAGGGCACCGTCGAAATCGCCGGCAACCGCGTGCAGTTCACCCATCCCCTACTGGCCCAGGGCTGTTACGACGACGCCACCGCAGCGCAGCGCCGCGCCATGCACCGTCGCCTCGCCACCTTGGTCACCGAACCTGAGTTACGCGCCAGGCACCTGGCGTTGTCCGCCCCGACCGCCGATCCCGCCACGCTGCAAGCCCTCGATGCGGCGGCCCGGAGTGCCCGCGTGCATGGGGCGCCGATGGCCGCGGCCGAAATGTTGGAGCTTGCGATCGGGCTCGGCGCAGACAGCCCTAAGCGCCGAATCCGGTTGGCACGCAACTACCTCGACGCCGGCGACCCGGCGCGGGCACGGGCCCTGCTCGAGGACATCATCGGGGCGTTGCCGCCCGGAACTCAGCGAGCCGAAGCGTTGAGCATGCACGCTGTGGTCGCCCTGTACGGCGAGAGCTTCCTTGAGGCCGCCGAGTTGCTGGAGCGCGCCCTCAGTGAGGTCGGCGATCAGCTACCGCTGCGCGTGCAGATATTGGTCAGTCTCTCGTTTGCGATGCTGAATACCGGTGATCCAGCCGCCGCCCTGCGCATCGTCGATGACGCCGTCACCAACGCGGAGCGGCTAGGTCACCCGCAGTTGCTCGGCCAGGCACTGAGCCTGCGGGCACATTTGCGGTTTCGGCACGGCGACGGCATCGACGAAGCCGGCCTGCAGCGCGCGCTGGAATTAGAGGACAACGCGTTCATGCCTGCGGCACTGCGACCAAGCATGCAAAAGGCCTTGCTGCTGGGCTGGAGCGGACAGCTCGATACGGCCTACGCGGCGATGGTAGGCCTGCGACAAGCCTGCATTGAGCGCGGTGAAGAGAACGAACTGATCCACCTGGCCTTCAACCTCTTTCAGATCGAAATGTGGCGTGGAAACGTTGGCAATGCCAGTCTGTTGGCCGAGGACGCCGCAGCACGGGCAGTGCTGCTCGGCACCGACCTTGCGCAGGGCGTCGCCCTGACGATGCGCGCCACTCTCGCTGCCCATGCCGGCCGTGAAGCCGAGGCCCGTGCCGACGTCGAGGAGGCCCTTTCGGCAAGCCAGCGCTGCGGTGCGCACATTCTTGCGTTGTGGCCGCTCACTGCGTTGATCTTTCTGGAGGTATCCCTCGGCGACTATGCCGCGGCGGTGAGGACGGCCGAACCAATGCTGTCGCAAGTCAATTGGGATGGGCAGACAACCGAGCTCGTCCAGGCGCCTTTTTTGCCCGACGTTCTTGAGGCGTTGATAGCCCTCGGACGCTACGACGAAGCGGAGCCGCCGATCGACGCGCTCGAGCGCAACGGTCGCCGGATGGATCGTGCGTGGATGCTGTCAGTCGGCGCGCGCTGCCGCGCGATGCTGTTGGCCGCAGGGGGCGACGTGACCGCAGCGACCGCGGCGGCCGAGGCTGCGGTGGTCGAACATGACAGGCTGCCGATGCCGTTCGAACGGGCCCGCACCCAGCTGCTGCTCGGCCAACTTCAGCGCCGCCGACGCCACCGCGACGATGCCACGGCCAACGTGAGCACGGCGCTGGCGGTCTTCGACGAACTGGACACACCCCTGTGGGCGGCGCGAGCCCGCGCGGCGCTAGCCCGTTCTGAGGTCGATACGGGTCCGGCCAAGCTGCTTACCGCCGGTGAACGACGAGTGGCAGAGCTAGCGGCGTCGGGAATGACCAATCGCGAGGTGGCCGCCGCGTTATTCATCAGCCCAAAGACCGTGGAAGTCCACCTCACCCGGGTCTACCGCAAGCTGGACGTGCGCACGCGCGCCGGATTGGCCCGCCGCATCGACCAGCTCAAGACATGATCGTGTGACCCCCACCCCCGGCTGATGGGCGACTAGTGCGTGACGACGGCCTTCTCGGCGCCGATGCCGGTAAGGGAGCGGACCTCCATCTCCGCGTTGCGCACCGGGTCGCCGCGGTCGGACGACGACAGCGTCCCGACGATACCGAGGACGAACGCCAGCGGGATCGACACGATTCCGGGGTTGGCAAGGGGGAACCACGCGAAGTCCGCGCCGGGGAGCATCGCGGTCTTCGCTCCCGACACCGCGGGCGAGAAGATGATCAACACGATGGTCGAAATCAGGCCGCCGTACATGCTCCACAGCGCGCCGCGGGTGTTAAACCGCTGCCAATAAAGCGAATACAGGATCGTCGGCAGGTTAGCCGACGCCGCGACCGCGAACGCCAGCGCCACCAGGAAGGCGACGTTCTGGCCGTTGGCCAGGATCCCAAGCGCAATGCCGAAAATACCGAGCACCACGGCGGTGATGCGGGACACCCGGACCTGTTCGCTCTCGGTGACCTTGTGCCGCTTGATCAGGCTGGCGTAGATGTCGTGGGCGAACGACGTCGACGCGGTGATCGTCAGACCCGCGACCACGGCGAGGATCGTGGCGAACGCCACCGCGGAGATGACACCGAGCAGGAC
Organism: Mycobacterium sp. IEC1808; assembly: GCF_002101935.1. Classification (NCBI taxonomy): domain Bacteria; kingdom Bacillati; phylum Actinomycetota; class Actinomycetes; order Mycobacteriales; family Mycobacteriaceae; genus Mycobacterium; species Mycobacterium sp. IEC1808. Next base: position 137,844 of record NZ_LQPV01000005.1, read on the forward strand.
CACGCCGCCGAGATGGAACGCGAGCAACGGCGCCGCCGAGTTCTGGCCGCCCGCGGCCTTGAGGATCCGGTCGGGCCCGACGATGGCGGCGGCGCCGTAGCCCAGCGCCAGCGTGAACAGATAGAAGGCTCCGATGAGGCCGATCGCCCAGACCACGGACCGGCGTGCCTCTTTCGCGGTGGGGACCGTGTAGAAGCGCATCAACACGTGGGGCAGCCCCGCGGTGCCCAGCACCAGCGCAAGCCCCAGCGACAGCAGGTTGATCTTCGACGTCGTCGACCCGCCGTATTGCGCGCCCGGTGCCAACACGTTGCGGCTAGAAACACCCTTGGTGGTGGCGTGCGACACCGCCGACTGCGCCGAACCCAGGATGTCGGAGAAGTTGAAGCCGAACTTCGCCAGCACCATCACCGTCATCGTCGCCGCGCCGAGGATCAACAGGACGGCCTTGATGATCTGCACCCACGTGGTGCCCTTCATCCCACCGACCAAGACGTAGACGATCATCAGGACACCGACGACCGCGATGACGATCGACTCGCCAAGGCGCCCTTTGACATTCAGCAGCAGCGCAACCAAACCCCCCGCGCCGGCCATCTGGGCGAGGAGGTAGAACAGGGACACCGTCAGCGTCGAGATCGCCGCGACCAGCCGCACCGGGCGCTGCCTGAGCCGGAAGCTCAGGACGTCCGCCATGGTGAACTTCCCTGTGTTGCGGATCAGTTCGGCGACCAGGAGCAGGGCGACCAACCAGGCCACCAGGAATCCGATCGAATACAGGAACCCGTCGTAGCCGTAGACCGCGATCGCGCCGGCGATGCCAAGGAAGCTGGCCGCCGACAGGTAGTCCCCGGCGATGGCGATGCCGTTCTGCGGTCCCGAGAACGCCCGGTCGGCGGTGAAGAACTCGGTCGCGGTGGCGTTGCGCTGGCTGGCCCGGATCACCACGTAGAGGGTGATGAGGACGAAAACGGCAAAGATCGCGATGTTGGCGACGGGATTCCCGATCGTCTGCTGTCCGGCGGCAAACAGCGTCATGACGCCACGCCTTCCGCGCGGATGGCGGCGGCCCTCGGATCAAGCTCCCGGTCGGCGAACCGTACGTAGAGGCCGGTGATGATGAATGTCGTCAGGAACTGGCCCAGTCCGATCAGCAGTCCGACGTTGACGTTCCCGAAGACCTTGGTCGCCATGAAGTCGTGCGCGAAGGCGCCCAACAGCACGTAGGCGGCGTACCAGGCGAGGAAGATCGCGGTCATCGGGAACACGAATCGGCGTAGTTTGCGGCGAAGTTCGGCGAACTCCGGGCTCGCTTGGATGGTTACGAACTGCTCGCCCGTCGCTAATGGGACGTCTTCGGATGGAAACTCGGTAGTAGACAACGCAACTCCTGACCTCGGGTTCGAGCAGGGCTTTTCGGCGTTAGCCTACGAGCAAACCCGATGACAACAGCAGTGCGATTTCTGCCTGTGGGTCTAAATTAACCCTGGCGTCGCCGCGCGGGCACCTGACGGCAACCCGATTGGGGGCGTTTGTTAAGCCGGCACCTCGCGCGGCGAGTCTTTCTTGAATGCCTCCCGTCGAACCATTTCCCACACCGTCGGAGTGTGCTCGGTGGTCGAGACGACCACGGTCATCCGCCGTGCTGTCCCCTCCTGAGCGAGCCTGACGAGGTAGTCGGCCAGGTCGACGCGAGCCGTGAAAGCGCCGACCGGATTGATCTCTCCCGCAACATAATTGGTCACCAGAGGCAAATCGAACAATCCCGACGGGCGCACGACCGTCCAGTCCAGGCCGCTGTCGCGCACCACCGTTTCCATCCGGCGGATGTCGTCGTAGACGGTCTTGCCGATGGTGCGGGCGATGATCGGTTCGAATAGCCGCAGCGCCAGTGGCGTGTGGCGGCGTCCGCGCGCGGGGTAGGCGCCGGTGGAACTCACCACGACAAGCCGGCTGACGCCGGACTCGCGCATCGCGTTCACGATATTGCGGGTGCCGACGGAATACGTGTCGACGGGCCGGCGCGCGAACGGCACCCCAAGCGTCGACAACACGACGTCGGCGCCGGCGACGATCCCGGCCAGCTGATCGCGCCGCACGTCCGCGCCCGCGACCGTCAGCCGCGCGTCGGAAATGGGGAACTCGTCGGGCCGCCGGGTCACCGCCACGGCCGCGTGCCCCGCGTCCAGCACCAGACGCGTCACAAGTCGTCCGGTCGATCCATTGGCGCCAAAGATGACGATTTGCATGAGAACTCCTCCCGTTCGCCACTACGACGAAGCGGGCCGGCCGAAAGTTACATGGGCTCCCGAAGCTCAGGTGGTCAGGATGGTCGCCGCGGCGGTGCCGGGGGCGCCGTATAGCTGGGTGAACCCGACCTTGGGCTCGCCGGGGACCTGACGATCGCCGGCCTCGCCGCGGAGCTGGCGCACGATTTCGTGGATCTGGCGCAAGCCGGAGGCGCCGATCGGCTCTCCGTTGGCGATCAGCCCGCCATCAGTGTTGACCGGCATGGGGCCGCCGATCTCGGTGGCGCCGTCGGCCAGTAGCTTCTCCTGATCGCCGTGCGCACAGAACCCACACTCGGCCATGTGGATGATTTCGGCGCCCGCGTCGGTGTCCTGCAGCTGGATCACGTCGACGTCGCCGGGGGCCACGCCGGCCTTTTCGAACGCGGTGCGGGCCGCGTACACGGTCGGCGCCACGTCCTCGTCGACCGGCGCGAACGTGGTGTTGACCTCGTAGGCCCCGTAATGGCGGGTGCGCACCTCCACCGCCCGTAGGTAGACGGGCTTGGACGTATAGCGGTGGGCGATGTCGGCCCGGCACAGCACCGCCGCCGCGGCGCCCTCGTCGGGCGCGCAGAACATGTATTGGGTCAGCGGGTAGTTCAAAACCGGCGAATCGAGGATGCTCTCTTCGGAGATCGGCTTGCGGCGAAACGCGTTGGGGTTCAACGCTCCGTTGCGGAAATTCTTGGCGGCGACCTTGGCGAGCGTCTGCTGGGAGATGTTGTGGTCGTGCAGATACCGGTTCGCCTTCATGCCGAAGAACTGGGTGGTCAGGTACTGCCCGTTCTCGGCGTACCACCTCGGCATGCCCACCAGCGCCGGATCTTCGGTGAACGCCCCGCGCGGGTGCTTGTCCAGGCCGATGGCGATGCCGATGTCGTAGTCGCCCAACCGGATCCCGTCCGCACAGGCCTTGACCGCGCTGGCCGCCGTCGCGCAGGCGTTGAACACGTTGGTGAACGGGATGCCGGTCAGGCCGACCATGCCGACGATGGCGTCCGGGTTTGCCACCGTCCAGCTGCCGCCGGTGGCGAACTGGACGTCCTTCCATTCGATGCCGGCGTCCGCGACCGCGGCGAAGATCGCGTCGACGCCCATCTGCATCGCCGACTTGCCCTCGAAGCGGCCGAAGGGGTGCAGACCCACCCCGATGATCGCTACGTCGTTTGTCATCCGACTCTCCTCGTGTCCGGCGGCTCTAGCGGCGGCGTACCAGCTGGGCCTGCTGAAGGGCGGCCACCGCCCCGCGCTTGTCGAAGAGTGTGGCAACGGAGACGCCCACTCCGTCTGGGCCGTAATGGTTTTCGGCGCGAACGCCGATCCATTCGCCGTCGGGGACGCGGTGGATGTGCACGGTGAGATCGGTGTTGAGGAAGAGCCATTCGGCGACGCTGAGCCGGCTGCCCATGCCGTTGGCGATGTCGGCCACCGCGAACAGGCGCTGCATCGGCGTCATCGCTTCGCCCTTGACGAGGTCGACGACCGGTCGGGCCCAGCACTCCCCGGGCACATCGTTGAGGATGTCGTTCACCCAGCGCCAATCCAGGCTCTGGATGTAGGTCTGGTTCGCGTCGCTGTCGGGCCGACGGGGACGCCCCTCGCCGATGGGGCGCAGCGGGGGAGTCGGTGTGAAATACAACTCCGCCGTGTCGCCGTGCTGAAAGCGCCAGGCGATCGCGTTGGCCACCGGTCGCGGGCGTTCGTCGGGACCCGGCGCCAGCATTTGAGCGCCGAGCAACTCGATCTTGGTTCCCGGGCGCTCGACGTGCGCGCGAACCCAGAGCGGCCCGTCAACCGGCACCGGCCCGAGCAGGTCGACGACGACGCGGCTCAGCCGGGCGTCGTCGCGCGCCGAGCAGCCCTCCAGCGCGCGCACCAGCAACGCCGAGACGGGTGCCGCGTTCTGCATGGTCGGCGACCACGTGCTGATGACGTGATCCGAGGCGCTGAACCTCTCACCGACTGGATCGTGCGGATCGACCAGCTCGTAGTAGGCGTCGGTCAAGCGATGGCCCCCGCGTCCTTGAGTTCTTCGATGCGGTCCCAGTCCATGCCGAGCTCCATCAAGACGATCTCGGTGTGCTCGGAGGCTTGCGGCGCGCGGGTCGTCACCAGCGGCTCGTGGTTGAACTGGACCGGGCCGCGCACGACGCGGAATGGCTTTCCGCCGCTGGCGAGTTCGACCTCGGCGATCATGTCGTTGGCGACGGCCTGCTCGTCGTCGACCAGATCGAGGAGGCTCTGGAAGGGCGCCCACTGGCCCTTCATCGTCTTGAGGTGTTGGCGCCAGTAATCAAACGGCTTGCCGGCGAAGGCTTTTGCGATCAGTTCGGCGGCGGCGTCGGCGTTCTGGATCAGCGGGAGCACCTCGGAGAACCGCGGATCGTCGGCGGCCTCGGGGATGCCGAGATGCTCGAAGGTGTCCCGGATCAACCCGGTCGGGCTGATGATGCACAGATTGATCGTGCCGCCGTCGGAGGTTTCGTAGTTGCCCATGAAGGGATTCACCGACTTGCCGGTCCCAGGCATGGGCGTGCGCATCACCTCGCCGGTTTCCATGCCCTGGGTCAGGCTGGCGCCGGCCGCCCACCAGGCGGTGCTCAGCAACGACACGTCGAGTTCGACGGCCTCGCCCGTGCGCTCGCGATGCAGCAGCGCGGCCGAGATGCCGCCGGCGATGAACATGCCGCCGATGGAGTCACCGAACGCCGGAATGCCCTGTCCCAGTGCGCCGCCCAACTCCTCGGGGGTGAGCGCGTAGCCGATTCCGCTGCGCGTCCAGAACACGGTGCCGTCGTAGCCACCGATGTCGCGTTCGGCGCCCTTGTCCCCATGAGCCGAACCGCGCGCATAGACGATGTTCGGGTTCGCCGCGCGGATGTGCTCCACGTCGAATTTGTGCTTCTGGCGCTGCGCGGGCATGTAGTTGGTCAGGAAAACATCGGAGGACTTGGCGAGCTCGTAGATCACTTCTTGGCCGCCCGGGGTGGAGATGTCGATTCCCACGCTGCGCTTGCCCCGGTTGGGGTGCTCCATCAGTGGGTGCCGCTCGGGGTCGACCTGGATGCCGCCCATGTTGAGGAAGCCGCGCTGGGTGTCGCCGCGCAGCGGGTGCTCGACCTTGATGACGTCGGCGCCCCAGTCGGCGAGGATGGCTCCCGCAGCGGGGACGAAAGTGAACTGCGCCAGCTCGAGGACCCGAAAGCCCTCCATTACCTTGATCATTTTCGGACCCTACTTCGCGTCGAATGTCACCGGAAGGGCGGTTGGGGAACGGAAGGGCTGGCCGTGGATGTGCGGGTCGCCGTCCGTGAGCAGGGTGAAGTTGGTCAACCGATCCAGCAGGCAGCCGACCGCGACCCGGGTTTCCAGCCGCGCCAGGTGCAGACCCAGGCAAGTGTGCTCACCGGCGGCAAAGGAGATGTGCGGCACGTGCTTGCGGAAGATGTCGAATTCCTCCGCACGTTCCCAGCGCCGCTCGTCGCGATTCGCCGAACCCATGCACACGCCGATCACCGCGCGCTCCGGAATCTCGACGCCCTCGAGCACGGTGTCCTCCGTCGCGAACCGCTGCACCGTGGTGAGCGGCGTTTCGTAGCGCAGCCCTTCCTCAATCGCCTGTGGCAGCAGCTCTCGGTCGGCTTGCACCGCCGCGAACTGATCCGGATGAGTGAGCAGCAGATAGAGCAGGTTTCCCGACGACCGGTATGTGGTCTCCAGCCCGGCGGGCAGCAGCAGCCGCAGAAACGAGTAAATCGCCTCGTCACTTAGCTTTTCGCCGTCGATCTCGGCGGTGACCAGGTCGCCGATGATGTCCTCGGTGGGCTTCGACTTGCGCTGCTCGATCTGCTCGACGAAGTAATCCTTCAGCGCCGCCGACGCCTCGAAAGCGCGCTCATAGTTGACGTGGTAGCTGATCAACGCGACGGCGTGCTTGCGAAACGTCGGCAGGTCCTCGGCGGGCAAGCCCAGCAGTTGGGCGATGACGCGGGTCGGAAATTCGAAAGTGAATTGGCGCACCAGGTCGGCTTCGCCGGTTTCGATGAACTCGTCGATCAACGCGTTGCAGATCGGCCGCACGATGGTGGGCTCCCACCGGGCAAGGGCCTTGGATTTGAACGCCGCGGACACCAGGTTGCGGTGGTCGCGGTGCTTCTTTCCCCCCATCGCCAGGATGGTCGGCCCGATGAAGAGGCCAATCGTCTTGTCGTACGGCGCCGAGCTGAACACCCGGCCGTCGCGAAACACCGCGTTCACCGTGTCGAACGACACCGCCGAATATTCACGCTTGGGCCGCAGGGACTCGGGCGTCTTGGAGTAGTCCATGACGGTCCCGCGGAATACGCCGGCCTGCCGTCGTTTATGAGCGAAGAATGGGTAGGGGTCGCGCAGGCTGACGGTCTCCGGGCCGGTTTGGGAACCGGTCTGAACGTTGGTCGTCACCTAGATCTCCAGCATCTTCAGCAGGAACAGGCTGTCCTTTCGTAAGATCGTACTGTAATTATTACAGTAGACAATATGGGCGCGGTTTCTCGTTTCGTAGCGATGCGCGGCCATTCCTTGGCGGTGAGGGCGCGGTTGACGACATCGGCGGTCGTCGCCCGTCGACGTGTTCCGTAACATGGTTCCTTAGCAGTTGGCCTGGGCCGCCTAAGCTGTTCGCCGCCGAAGAAGGTGACCTGATGACGATCGAAATGATCGCTGACGGTCTGGGATTCACGGAAGGACCCACGAATCTGCCCGACGGCCGGGTCGCGGTAGCGTCGGTCAGCCACGGCTGCGTGTACATCGTGGATCCGGGCGGGGGCGCACCGGAAAGGATCGATACCGGCGGGGGGCCCAATGGTCTGTGCTGCGGATCCGACGGGTCGATCTATGTCGCCCAGGACGGCGGTAATTTCGGTTCCGACGTGGCGGCCGAGCCCGGGGTGCAGGTCATCCGCGACGGCCGGGTAGATTACCTCGCCGAAGGCATGGACGCGCCGAACGATCTCATGTTCGGTCCCGACGGAAAGCTTTGGGTCACCGACACCCGCGCCGAAATGGAACTCTTCAATCCCGACGAGAGCAAGCGCGGGTGGGTGTGGTCCGTCGATCCCGTCACCGGCGAAAAGGAATTGATCCTCGACTCCGGGCCGGTTTGGATCAACGGCCTTGGTTTCAGCCCGGATTCGACGCGGCTGCTGGTAACGGCGACGTCCCCCGCGAAACTCGTGCGTTATCGGATCGGGGCGGCGGGCTCGCTCGATGGTCACGCCGCAGAGGTGGTGTGCACCTTCCAGCGGGCATGGCCGGCGGGGATGGCGATGCGGGCCGACGGGGCGTCCTGGGTGGCGCTGACCGGCGCGGACCGCCTCGACCTTGTTGCCGAGACGGGCGAAATCTTGGATGCGGTGGTGTTGCCCGCCGGGACGCTCCCGACGAATGTGTGCCTGGGCGCGGACTTTGCGGACGAACTGCTCGTCACCGCCTCGTATCAGCAGGCGCTGTTGAGAATTCGGCTGCCGGCCTAGCCTTCAGCCGTTCTCCGCCTGCTCGCGCGCCCACCGGTAGTCGGCCTTGCCCGACGGGCTGCGCTCGATCACCGGGCGGAACACGATCGCCTTGGGAAGCTTGTAGCGGGCGAGCGACTCGCCGGCGTGCTTGATCAGCTCGCCGGCGTCGGCGCTTACGCCTTCGGCCAGGGAGACGACCGCGACGACCTCCTGTCCCCACCGCTCGCTCGGCCGCCCGGCGACCACCACGTCGGCCACCGCGGGGTGCGACGCGAGCGCGGTTTCCACCTCCTCGACGAAGATCTTCTCGCCGCCGGAATTGATGGTCACCGAATCACGGCCCAGCAGTTCGATCGCGCCGTCGGCGCGGTGCCGCGCGCGGTCGCCCGGAACCGCGTAACGCACCCCGTCGATCACGGGAAATGTTTTGGCGGTCTTGGCCGCATCGCCCTTGTAGCCGAGCGGAACGTAGCCGCGTTGCGCCAGCCAGCCGATGCCGTCGTGACCGGGCGGCAGGATCGCGGTGAGGTCTTCGGAGGCGACGAAGGTGTCGGGTCCGGCGTTGAAGGTGCCGGTCGACACGGCCCCCGACATCGACATGTGGTGCATCTGCGCGCCGGTCTCCGATGACCCGACGCCGTCGATGACCAGGGCGTTGGGCAGCGCCTCGATCAGGCGTTGCTTCACGTACGGGGTGAGCAGGGCGCCGCCGTTGGCTACCACGGCCAACGACGACACGTCGGCGATCCCCTTCTCGATGGCGGCAACCAGGGGCCGCGCCATCGCGTCGCCGACCACCGTCACCGTCATCACCCGCTCGCGCTCGATCGTGCGGACGACGTCGTCGGCGTCGAAATGGTCTACGACGGAAGGGAAGACGACGGTCTGCCCCGTGGTGATCGCCGTCATCACGCTCCACTGGGCGGCACCGTGGATCAGCGGCGGCAAGATCATCAACTTGGTGCCGGCGCCCGCGGCGGCCGCGGTGACGATCTCGTCGACGGAGCCGAATGGCTCGCCCGTCACCAGGTTTCGCCCGCCGAAGGACGTCATGAAGATGTCGTGCTGGCGCCACAGCACGCCCTTCGGCATGCCCGTCGTCCCGCCCGTGTACAGCACGTACAGGTCGTCGGGGGAGTGCTGCAGCGGCGGCGGTTGGGGCGAACTGGACGCGACGATGGTCTCGTAATCGACCGCGCCGTAGATCAACTCGTTGCCCGAGTCGTCGGCGATCTGAATCAGCACCCGCAGCTGCGGCAGCTCGGGCAGGATTTCGGCCACGCGCGGCGCGAACGCGGCATGGTAGATCAGGGCCGTCGCGCCGGCGTCCTTCAGCAGGTACTGCAGCTCGCTCTTGACGTAGCGGTAGTTGACGTTGAAGGGGGCGACCCTGGCCTGAAACGCTCCCAGCAGCGCCTCGACGAATTCGTTGCCGTTGTAGGCGTACAGGCCGAGCAGGTCCTGACCCGCCTCGTGGCCGGCGAGCGCGGAGCGCTCCGTGTGGCACCCCAGGCCCCGCGAGCGCAGGTATGCGGCGAGCCGGTTCGCCCGGTCGAGCAGTTGTGCGTAGCTGAAATGCCGTTCACCCCTTATCACCAGGTCGCGGTCGGGGATGGCCGCGGCCACGGCCGTCGCCACAGCGGGAACGGTGAATTGTGTTGCGGTGTCTGACATCTTGCCTCTCACGGCTGGTGGGGTAGCAGGCGAACCATCAGGCCGTTAGCTTCGCTGAGCAGTGTGCCGTCGGCAGCCGTCATGCTAGCGGCTACGAAGAATTTCCTGCCGTCGACGTTCGAGATACTGCCGCGGGCGGTCAGCGGCTCGTCGATCGGCGTGATGCTGCGGTAGTCGACGTGCAGGTAGGCCGTTCGGGTAGGGGGGACGCCCGCGGTCGAGACGATCATGCCGAACAGCCAGTCGTACAGCAGGGGGATCATGCCGCCGTGCACGGCGTTGTTCCCGCCCACGTGGCAGCGGGTGAAGTGTCCTTGCATGGTGACGCCGTCCGGCCCGGACTCGGTGACCAGCCACGGGGGCAGCAGCGGATGTCCCAGCCCGGGCAGTTCAATGACTCGCCCGCCCGGCGACACGCCCTCCGGAACCTGGTGCCCGTCCAGCAGCGCGCAGGCGCTCTCGACGTGTTCGGCCGCGCTGCTCCACAGCGAACTGTCCGTGGAGACGGTCAGGTCCTGCAGGCGGCGCATCGCCGCGACGAACCGTCCCAGCCCCGGCGGCGCGTGTTCGGCCGGCTCGATCTGGGGGAATCCGCCTCGAATTGTCGGCGCGGTGTCGGTCACGGCTTGTCCCACGCTTGCAGCAGGTCGTCCGTTGTGGTGATGGTCGCGAGCAGCGACAGCGTGTTGGCGATGATGGCCTCACCGTACTCGGTGGGAACGCCGGCCACGGCATCCTTCGGCACGACGACGCGGTAGGCGGCGTTGACCGCGTCCATCACGACGTTGGGGATCGCGATGTTCAACGAGACGCCCACCACGACGATGGTGGACACGCCGAGGTTGCGCAGCACCGCGTCGAGGTCGGTGCCGCCCATCGGCCCGACGCCGTGCCAGCGGCTCAGGACCAAATCTCTTGGCTCGGGCCCCAATTCGGGTAGCAGGGCGGCTCCAGGAGTGCCGGGAGTGATGCCCACGTTCCCACCCGCGATGCCGAAAATCCTGGCGTTGTGGTTGGAGCCGAGCCCGTCGGGGCGCCGCTGCACCAGGCAGTGCACCACCTGCACCCCGGCCGCGCGCGCGGCCGGCAGCAGTCGCACGATGTTGGGCAGCGCGACGCGGCGCGCCTCCTCGGCCAGCACCGGCAGCCCGGCGTTCGGACCGATGACCGCGCCCTGGCACTCCTGCGTGACGATCGCGGTGTGCCCGGGCGCCGCGAGGTCGTCGAGCTTAGCCACGCGCGCCGCTCTCCCCCGCAAGCGGGAGGTGCCCCCACCTCATCGCTTCGTCCCCCGCAAGCGGGCGGTACCCCCACTGCATCGTCGCTGGCGCAGTCATGCCGGTACTTCATAGAACTGCGTGGCCCACTTGCGCAGCGCCATATAGCCTTTCGCGTCCACCTTGGAAAGCGGCGGGTGTTCCACGTACCTCTGGTAGCGCCAGATTTGCAGGTCGTCGAAGACGGTGGACAGGAACTGCCGTTCGATCACCTCGCGCAGCTTGCCCTCCGGCACGTCGGACTCGTCGCCCGGGATGCGCGGCCACCAGATCGAGTAGAAGAGGTCCGAGCATTCGTCGTCGACAGGCGTGCAGGTGAAGATCAGCCGATGATTCTGCGCGCCCTCGAAGACGCTGATCGCGCCGCCGAGGCCGAACAGGTGGCTGTGGAAACGCAACGCGAGATCGTCGGGGTTGTCGCTGCTGGCGTCCGGCCAACCGGCGACGAATTGCCACTCGTGTTCGACGATCTTCCAGTCCAGCACCCGGGGCGTCACCGTGGCGTGGTGCACGTATTCGAAGTGCGCGCTGTCGGGTGCGTTCTCGGCCACGATCTGCGGGTGCACCGGTTCGCGCTCGGCCCGTCGGGAGAACTCCGGATAGGCGCGGTAATAGGCCGCCGGATCGGTCTCGAATTGGGGGAACTTTTCGAAGATGTCCGGCATCTCCCACTGCGGCTCCTTGCCGTCCGGCTGATGCCAGATGAACACGCAGTCGTATTGCTCGCGGACCGGAAACACCCGCAGGCGTAGCGCGCGGTTGGGCCGGTCGGGCTGATAGGGGATGTAGCGGTTGGTGCCGTCGGGACCCCAGCGCCAACCGTGGAATGGGCACTCGACGCAGTCGCCGACCACCTTGCCGCCGTGGCCGATGTGGGCGCCGAGGTGTTTGCAGTGGGCTTCCAGCACGTGCAATACGCCTTGCTCGTCGCGGTAGGCCACCAGATCCTCGCCGAAGTAGTGCAGCGGCCGCACCTCGCCGACCGGGAACTCGGGTGACCACCCCACCATGAACCACCCGGTCACCTTCCAGGTGAACGGCACTTTCACGCCGGTGCCTCCCGCGATCGTTGATACTAAGGTCGTTACAGTATAGATTTCAGCAGTTCGGCCGGTAAGCCACAAGGAGAGAGATGACGCAGGCGGCTGACGAGCTGGAAGCGATCCGGCAGCTCAAGGCCCGCTACTGCCGGTTCTTGGACACCAAGGATGTCGAGTCGTGGCGCGCCGTGTTCACCCCCGATCTGGTCGTCACCCTGGATATGGCGGTATCCGCCGGCGGTGCCGATCCGAAGACGGCGCCACCGCTGGAAGGGGTCGACAACTTCGTACCCATGGTGATGGGCGGCCTGGAGAATGTCGCCACGATGCACCACTGCCACACCCCGGAGATCACCCTGACCTCGGCCACCACCGCGACGGGGATCTGGGCGATGGAGGACCTGCTGGTCTTCGCGGACGGCCGCGAATTGCAGGGCGCCGGTCACTATCACGAGACCTACGAGAAGCGGGAGGGCAGCTGGCGGATCAAGACCCTGCATCTGACGCGGACCATCCTTCGGATGCGGGGTGGCGATGGCGGATAGCGAGTCCTTCGACGCCCTGGTCATCGGTGCCGGATTTTCCGGCCTGTACATGCTGCACCGGCTGCGGCAACTCGGCATCCGGGCCCGGGTGCTGGAGAGGGCCGAAAACGTCGGCGGTACCTGGCTGTTCAACCGATACCCGGGCGCGCGATGCGACATTGAAAGCATCGAGTACTCGTACAGCTTCTCCGACGAGATTCAGCAGGAATGGGTGTGGACGGAGTCGATGCCGGCCCAGCCGGAGATCGAGGCCTACCTGAACTTCGTCGCCGACCGGTTGGACCTTCGGCGCGACATCCGGTTCGGCGCCGACGTCGTCGCGATGACCTTCGACGAGGAAGCGGCCGCGTGGGTGGTGCGGACTGCGGTGGGCGAGCGCTTTGTCGCGCCGTTCGTCATCGCCGCCACCGGCATCCTGTCGGCGCCGCTCGAGCCCGACATCCCGGGGCTGGGCACCTTTGCCGGAACGTCGCTGTTCACCAGCCGCTGGCCGAAGGAGGGCTTCGACCTCACCGGGAAGCGCGTCGGCGTCATCGGAACCGGTTCGACCGGTGTTCAGCTCATCCCCATCGTGGCCGAGGAAGCCTTGCAGCTCTTCATTTTTCAGCGTTCACCGGCGTACACCCTGCCGTGGCGGGTGCGGCGATTCGAGCCCGGCGAACTCGACGAGATGAAGGGCCGATACGACGAGATCCGGGCGGCCCAGCGGGCCCACCCCGTCGGGGCGGCCCGGCTGAGCGCGTTCTCGGTGCTGCTCGGGATGCTCGGCAGGCCGCAACTGAAGTCGGCGACGCGCGAGGAGCAACTGCGCGCCGTCGAGGAGAACGGCATACTGGGCGCGCTGAACTGGGGCGACATCTTCTTCGACATCGAGGCCAACCGGATGGCCGCCAAGCTCTACGGCGAGGCGGTGGCGCGGATCGTCAAGGACCCGCAGACCGCGGCCGCGTTGGTGCCCGAGCATCCCTTCGCCTGCAAACGACCGATCATCGACCAGGGCTACTACGAGACGTTCAATCGCGACAACGTCACGCTCGTCGACCTCCGCACGGCGCCGATCCGCGAGGTGACACCGGCCGGCATCCGCACCGCGCACGATTCGTACGAACTCGACGTGATCGTCTACGCCACCGGGTTCGACGCCATGACCGGCGCGCTGTGCCGCATCGACATCCGCGGCCGGGACGGCATGTCGCTCGCCGAGTTCTGGGCCGGCCAGGGGCCGTTGTCCTACCTCGGTTTGGCGGTCGCCGGCTTCCCCAACCTGTTCACGGTCCAGGGGCCCGGGAGCCCCAGCGCCGCAACCAACTTCGTGGCCGCGCTGGAGCAGCACGTGGAATGGATCGGCGACTGCATCGCGCACCTGCGCGCCAGCGGCATCCGCACCATCGAGGCCCTGCCCGCCGCACAACAGGAGTGGATGGACCACACCACCGCGCTGGTGGCTCCGACGGTTTTGGTCCACCCGTCGTGCGATTCCTGGTACAACGGTGGCAACGTGCCCGGCAAGAAACGGATGTACATGGGCTATACCGGCGGAATTCCCGAATACCGGCGCCGCTGCGACGAGATTGCGGCGGGCGGATACATCGGGTTCAAGCTGACCTAGCCGGGACGAGGTGATCGGTATGTCATGGGCGACGCGGGGGCTGGGCCTCTCCAAGGAAGTGGCCCGCGAGCTGAGCATGCTGCTGCCCCGCACCGTGACCGGCCTGCACGAATCGACCGGTTGGGTGCCGGCGTCCCCGCGCGGCCTGCGCCAGTTTGGCGAGGTGATGCTGGACGAGCTTGTGCTGAGCGGCTTTTCGCTGCTGGGCGGCGACCCGGCGGAGATGCGGCCGGTCGATGCGTGCAGCGCGGCGGCGGAGGAGTTGTCGGTCCTCGGCATCGACGGCGCGCATGCCGAGCCGAAACCGTTGCGCGCGACGTCGATACGGCGGCGACGGATCGCCCGACTTGAATACGAGCGGATGACGTTCGAACACGATCCCGCGCTGCCGCCGACGCTCGAGGCCGAAGGCTTCGGCGGCCCGGCCCGCGCGGTCGTGCACCTGTGCCGGCATCGCGACGGCCCGAGGCCGTGGCTGGTCTGGGTACACGGCGCCGGTCAGGGCGGCACCGAAGACTTGCTGCTGTCCCGGATCGGCCGGATACATCACACGCTGGGGTTCAACGTCGCCATGCCGGTGCAGCCCGGCCATGGCAGCCGGCGCCGGGAATGGCCGGCCTATCCGGACGTGGATCCCCTGGGCAACGTCGCGGGCATGATGCGGTCGGTCTCGGAGGTCCGCGCCGTGGTGCGCTGGGTGCAGCCGCAGGCCACCGCCGTTGTGGTGGCGGGGATTTCGATGGGTACCCCGGTGGCCGCGCTGGTCTCCCACCTGGAGCGGCAGATCGACGCGGTGGCGCTGTACACCCCGATCCTCGGGCTCAACGCGATGATCGCGCGGCACCTGGGACGCTGGGGGCAGTCGCGTGCGGGGTTCCGCGAGGTGTTGGGCTCGCCGGAGGTGGCGAAGCTGACCTCGGTGATCGACCCGTTGCGGGCCGACCCGGCGCCGCCACCGCGCCGTCGGCTGATCGTCGGGGCGTGGCATGACCGGATGGCGATGCGCGAGCCGGCGGTCGCGTTGCAGGAACGCTGGGGCGGCGAGTTGTTCTGGTACGACGGCAGCCACGTCGGTCACATATTTTCCCGGCGCGTGCAGGCGGTCACCGAGCGGTTTCTGAGTGGTGTGGCCGGCTGATGGCGGGAATGCGGACGGCCCGCGAAGTCGTCGAGCTATACAACCTGGTGGTCTGGAACGAACGCAACTACGACCTGGCCGAGGAGTTGTTCGCCGACACCGTCATCCGGCACGAGGTCGGTGAGGCACACACCCTGACCCGCGAGCAGGCGGTCAACCGGATCAAGGACCTCTGGGGGATTTTCGACAAGTTGCGCTTCGAGCTGAACATCGTGGTCGCCGGCGCCGACGGCGAGCACGTGGCGCTCGTCTACGACTCGTCGATGACCACCAAGGACGGCACCGAAACCAACGTCGCCAGCATCGAGGTGTTCCGCGTCGTCGCCGGCAGGATCACCGAGGTGTGGAATTGCGGATACCAGCAAGGGGTTTGGAATTGAGCGAGCGCACGCTTGACGAATTGGGCTATTACCTGCTCGCCGGGGCTGGCGGCGACGGGCCCGCGACGCTCATGGACGAGGCCCGCCGCGGCGAGGAGCTGGGGTTCGGCACCGCGTTCATCTCCGAGCGGTGGAACGTCAAGGAGGCCTCGTCGCTCGTCGGCGCGGCCTGCGCGGTGACCAGCCGGATGCAGATCGCCACCGCCGCAACCAATCACAACACCCGCCATCCGCTGATCACCGGATCGTGGGCGACCACGATGCATCGGCTCTCCGGCGGGCGATTCACCCTGGGTGTCGGGCGCGGCATCGCCGCGATCTACGGGGCGTTCGGCATCCCGGCCGTGACGACCGCGCAGATGGAGGACTGGGCCCAGGTCATGCGCCGGCTGTGGCACGGGGAGCTGATCTTCAACCACGACGGGCCGATGGGGAAATACCCGATCCTGTTCCTGGACCCGGACTTCGACGAGGACATTCGCCTGGCGCTGGTGGCGTTCGGACCGAACACGCTGGCGCTCGGCGGCCGGGTATTCGACGACGTCATCCTGCACACCTACTTCACCCCGGAGACGTTGCAACGCTGCGTGGCGACCGTCAAGTCCGCCGCGGAAACGGCCGGCCGCGACCCGGACAGCGTGCGGGTGTGGTCGTGCTTCGCCACGGTCGGCGACCATCTTCCCGAACAGCTGCGGCTGAAGAAGACCGTGGCGCGGCTCGCCACGTATCTGCAGGGCTACGGCGATCTGCTGGTGCGGACGAACAAGTGGGATCCCGCTGTGCTGCAGCGGTTTCGGGAGGACTCGGTGGTGACGTCGATCGCCGGCGGGATCGACCACAAGGCCACGCCCGAGCAGATCGAGCACATCGCGACGCTGATCCCCGACGAGTGGCTGGAACCGTCGGCCACCGGATCCGCCCAGCAGTGCGTGGACCGCATCCGCAAGGAATTCGACTACGGAGCCGATGCGGTGATCATGCACGGCGCGACGCCCGACGAGCTCGAGCCCGTGGTCGCGGCCTACCGGGCCGGCGCCGCTTAGCCCTCTACTAGGGCAGGATGACGGTCCGGCTGACCGGCTCGGCCGCCGCCTGACGACTGGACAGTCCGCGAAGCAGCGAACCCAGCAGCGCGTCACGGGTTTCGCGGGGATCGATGAGCTCGTCGAATCCCAGATGTTCGGCCGAGCGATAGGACGCCTGCAACTCGGCGTCCCGCAGCTTCGCGGTGGTGTCCTCACCGGCATGCGTCGCCCGGCCCAGCGCCGCCGCGCTCATGGCGCCCATGGTCGCGCCCGGGTAGGCGAAGGTCGCGCTCTGGTGATCGAAACCCAACAGCGACATGACCATTGAGCCGAATCCGTATGCCTTGCGCAGCGTGACGTGCAGCTTGATCGTGGTCGCTGCGGTCTGTGCGGCGAACATCCGCGCACCCGCGCGCAGCACGCCGCTGCGCTCGGATCGGCTGCCGGGCAACATGCCGGGATTGTCGGCGAGGAACACGATGGGTAGGTGGAACGAGTCGGCCACCAAGATGAAATGCGCCGCCTTGTCCGCGGCGGCGGCGTCGATGGAGCCCGCGAGCACGTTGGGCTGGTTCGCGACGACCGCGACCGGGTGGCCACCGAGGTGGGCCAACGCGCAGATGATCGCCTTGCCGTACTGCGGCTGGACTTCGAACCAGTCGGACCGGTCGAAGACCACGTCCAGTACCCCGCGCATGTCGTAGACGCGGCGGTTGTCGCGGGAGACGATGTCCAGCAGCTCGGGTGTCGCACGAGGCTGGCTGGCTTCGTCCGGCGGCAGCGGCGCCGGGTATGACCACGCGCTCGGCGGGAAATACGACAGGTACCGCCGGATGTCCGCGATGACGGCCTCGTCGTCCTCGGCCACGTTGTGGATCACTCCGCTCGGCAAGGCGGTGACGGGCCCGCCGAGGTCCTCCTTCGAAATCTCTTCTCCGGTCGACTCTTTGACGACCGGCGGCCCCGCCGTGAAGATCGCGCCCTGTGTGCTCATGATCCGGAAGTCGCAGACGGGCGCGACCAGAGCGCCATGCCCGGCCGACGGGCCGAGCACTGCCGCGACGGTCGGTACCCGGCCCGAGCACTGCGCCTGGGAGAGCAGGTCGGTCGGGGTGCGGCCGTAATGTCCGCCGCCGGGACGAAAGCCGGCGCCTTCGAGCAGCATCACCAGGGGAATCTTGTCGCGCAGCGCCAGTTCGGCGATCCGGTAGCGCTTGGAATTGCCGCCGGGTCCGATGCTGCCGGCCATGGTGGTGAAGTCCTCCGAGCCCAACATCACCGGCGAACCGTTGATCGAGCCGGAGCCGACGACCAGCCCGTCGGCCGCGATCTCGCCACCGACCAGCGTGCCGATCTCGCGGAAGGTCCCCGGGTCGACGAGCCGGTCGATGCGCGCCCGGGCGTCGAGCTTGCCCTTGCCGCGGTGCTTGTCCAGGCGTTCGGGTCCGCCCATGCCCCACGCGCGCCGTCGGCGACGATCGAGGTCCTCGAGCGTCTCCTGCCAATCGGGGGGGTTTGTCATGCCTATGTCCTACCTCACGGGAGATCCATCGCGCGCCTGGTCCGCTGGTGGCGACCCGCTGCGCGCGGCCACGCCGCGCTTGCGATCGCCACAACACCAGCAGGGTCACATACTGGATTGCTTACTGTAAAGTTACCCGCATGTCTGACGGCCCTCGCCTCAAGATCGACGGGGGCATCCCCAATCAGCTGGCGCGGGCCGCCGAGGCCGCCCGAGTCCTGGAAGAGCAGGGGTACGACGGGGGATGGACCCCGGAAACCAGTCACGACCCTTTCCTGCCGCTGTTGCTGGCCGCCGAGCACACGTCGCGGCTCGATGTCGGCACCAACATCGCCGTGGCGTTCGCCCGGAATCCGATGATCGTCGCGAATATCGGCTGGGACCTGCAGGCGTACTCGCGGGGGCGGTTCATCCTCGGCCTGGGCACCCAGATCCAGCCCCACATCGAGAAGCGGTTCAGCATGCCGTGGAGCCATCCGGCGCGCCGAATGCGGGAATTCGTCGCGGCGCTGCACGCGATCTGGACCGCGTGGCGCGACGGCACCAAGCTACGTTTCGAGGGCGACTTCTACACGCACAAGATCATGACCCCGATGTTCACACCCGAGCCCCAGCCCTATCCGCCGCCGAAGGTGTTCGTGGCCGCGGTCGGTGAAGCGATGACCGAAATGTGCGGCGAGGTCGCCGACGGCCACCTGGGTCACCCGATGGTGTCGAAGCGGTACATCACCGAGATCACCACCCCGGCGCTGCTGCGCGGGTTGCAGCGAGCTGGCCGCGATCGCAAGGACATCGAGCTGTCGGCCGAAGTGCTGGTGGCCACCGGCGAAAATGACTCCGAGCTGCAGACGGCCACGGCCGCGGTGCGCAAGCAGATCGCCTTCTACGGATCGACTCCCGCCTATCGCAAGGTGCTGGAGCTGCACGGCTGGGGGGACCTGCACGAGGAGCTGAACCGGCTGTCCAAGCAGGGGGAGTGGGATGCCATGGCTTCATTGATCGACGACGAAATGCTGGCGACCTTCGCCGTCGTCGGCCCGGCCGGGGAAGTCGGTACCGCCCTGAACGACCGCTGTGCGAACGTCGTCGATCGGGTCCTGCCGATCTTTATGACCGCATCGCAAAACTGTATTAGCGCCGTAATGAAGGAGTTTCGCCAGTGAGCACGCCGACGATGGACGATGCCGCCAAGCTGTTGACGGATCCGTTGGCCTACACCGACGAGCCGCGGCTGCACGCGGCGCTGACCCACCTGCGGGCGAACGCCCCGGTGTCGTGGGTCGACGTGCCGAACTATAAGCCGTTCTGGGCGATCACCAAACACGCCGACATCATGGATATCGAGCGCGAGAACACGTTGTTCACCAACTGGCCGCGCCCGGTCCTGACGACGCGGGAGGGCGACGAGCAGGCGCTCGCCGTGGGCGTGCGAACCCTGATCCACCTCGATGATCCGCAGCACCGGGTGGTGCGCGCGATCGGCTCGGACTGGTTTCGCCCAAAGGCAATGCGGGCGTTGAAGGTTCGGGTCGACGAGTTGGCCAAGATCTATGTCGACAAGATGATGGCGGCAAGCCCCGAGTGCGACTTCGTCCAGCACGTCGCGGTCAACTACCCGCTCTACGTCATCATGTCGCTGCTGGGGCTGCCGGAGGCCGACTTCCCCCGCATGCTCAAACTGACCCAGGAGCTGTTCGGAAGCGAGGACTCCGAATTCAAACGCGGCGCCACGAACGAGGATCAGCTGCCGGCGTTGTTCGACATGTTCGAATACTTCAACGGTGTGACGGCGGCCCGGCGCGAGCACCCGACCGAGGACCTGGCGTCGGCGATCGCCAACGCGCGCGTGGACGGCGAACCGCTCTCGGACATCGACACCGTCTCGTACTACCTCATCGTCGCCACTGCGGGACACGACACCACCAGCGCGACCATCTCGGGCGGCATGCAGGCGCTCATCGAGAACCCCGACCAGCGCGAGCGCCTGCGCGGCAACCTCGACTTGATGCCGCTGGCCACCGAGGAGATGATCCGCTGGGTCACCCCGGTCAAGGAGTTCATGCGCACCGCCGCGCGGGACACGACCGTGCGCGGAATCCCCATCGCCGCAGGGGAATCCCTGCTGCTGTCCTACGTCTCGGCCAACCGCGACGAGGACGTCTTCGACGACCCGTTTCGGTTCGACGTCGGGCGCGACCCGAACAAACACGTGGCCTTCGGCTACGGCGTGCACTTCTGCATGGGCGCGGCGCTGGCCCGCATGGAGGTCAACAGCTTCTTCTCCGAGCTGCTGCCCCGACTGAAATCCATCGAGCTGACCGGCGATCCGGAACTAATGGCCACCACCTTCGTCGGCGGCCTCAAGCACCTGCCGGTGCGCTACTCGCTGACTCCCGGCTAGATGGCGGCCGCGATCTGCTTGAGCATCGCGGGCCCATGGTTGTCGGCGATCACCGCTGGCCCATCCTTGTCCCAATAGCCGTTGACCAGAATTGCGATGCCCAACGGTTCCTGGTGGGGACCCGGCGGAGTGAAGCCGATCCAGCTCGAGCAGCCGCCCAGGGATGTCAGGCCATCCTTCCAAATGATTTGTGGCGGGCCGGATTCGACTTGCCACGCCAGGCCCATGTTGGCCGGGCCGCGTTGGGTTTTCCCGCAGACGTCGACCGACAACGGCGTGGGCTGTACCGCCGTGGCGATGCCCTTGATCAGGGTCGGCGGTCCGTTCACCGCCCCTAGTTGCGCCAGCAGCCAGGTGTGCATGTCCGCCGCCGACGACTTGATGTCCGAGGCGGCGTCGGACGACACCTCTCGGCCGTTTGGATACGCCCGCGCCACCGGGGCGTCGTTCGGTACGACCGTCATCGTGTCGGGCATGCCCAGCGGTCCGGCGATCCGATCTCGCAGCAGCCCCGCATACGACGCCCCCGCACCAGCGCAGCCGTAGGCGGCGACGGCGGCGTAGCCCAGGGTGACGAAACCAAGGTTGGAATAAACCCAGCAGCTTCCCGGCGGCGGGCCGTCATGGGTCCGCCACACATCCACCAGCCGGGGCGGCGGCGCGGCCGGATCCTTGAGAAACAGGCCGACCCCGTCCTGCGGACCGGTGGAATCGCGCGGCAGACCAGAGGTGTGCTGGGCGAGCATTCGCGGAGTTATCTGCCGCATCGTCGGGCTCAGGTCGCCGGCATTGCCCAGGTAGCGGCCAAGATAGCGCTGCATGCCCGCGTCCCAGTCGAAGCAGTCCGGCCGCATCGCCGCGCCGTCCGCGAACAGCGTTGCGGTGAAGGTCTTGGTGATCGACCCGATCGAGAAAATCGTTCGCGGGGTGGGCGGCGTCCTTTCGGCCACCGTCCCGTACATGTAGAAGCGGGTGAATTCGTGGTTCGGGTATGCGAACGCCACCGCGACTGCGTAGTTCGGGCCGGGGGCCTTGGATCGCAGATGGTCCAGCAGCGTTTGGGCGTGGTCGCCGATAATCCGGTCCAGGTCGGCTTGGGTCAGCCTGATCGGCCGGGTCCGGCTGTCCGGGATCGGGGTGGCGGTCTCGGTCGGCTCCGCGCGGGGCGGCGCCGACGGCGCACCACACGCGCCCAGCGTTCCGGCGACGCCGAGCATGCCGACATCGGCGGCCAGCCGCCCGAACTCGCGGCGTGAAATGCCGTTCATCTGGCTGCCTTTCCCCCTCCGAAGGCTGAGCGAACCGCTTACCGATCCACAGTGGCCAATCACTCGTCCATGGTCAATGGCGCTCACTACACTCCCCCGGGGAGGACTTGGCAATGACGCGCAGGACGATCGTCATCACCGGCGCCAGTGACGGCGTAGGCGCCGCGGCGGCGCGCCGGTTACATCGCAGCGGCGAGAACGTTGTCGTGGTGGGACGCTCGCCGAGCAAGACCGCCGCGGTGGCCGCGGAGTTGGGCGCGGACCATTTCGTGGCCGATTTCGCCGACCTGTCCCAGGTGCGGGACCTGGCGGACAAAATCCGCTCCACCTACCCGCGTGTCGACGTGCTGGCCAACAATGCCGGCGGCATGTTCACCGAGGTCCATACGACCGGAGACGGTCACGAAATGACCTTTCAAGTCAACTACCTGGCGCCGTTTCTGCTGACCACGCGGTTGATGGACGTGCTCGTCGATTCCCGCGCCACCGTCGTCAACACGACCAGCTCGTCACACAAGTTGCTTCCCCGCGTGCGCGTCACCGATCTGGAGAACACCGCCCGACGCCGGCCTAGCACCGCCTACGCCCTGACCAAGCTGGCAATCGTGTTGTTCACCAAGGAATTCCACCGGCGATACCACGCGGCGGGAGTGTCGTCCGCGACGTTTCACCCGGGCTATGTCAACACCAACTTCGGCGACGCGTCCGGCTCGCGGCCCATCCTCTTCATGAAGTACCGCGTGCCGATCATCACCCGGTTTATCTCCAGCGCGGACGAGGGGGCCGACCAGTTGGTCTGGCTGGCGTCGAGCACCCCCGGAGTGGATTGGAGGTCCGGCGAGTACTACGCGAAGGGCAAGCTCGCGAAGGCCCACCGCGCGGCCTACGACGCCGACCTCGCGCGCGAGCTGTGGGATCGCACGGCGGCGAAGATCGCCTAGGTGGGGTCGCCGAGCGCCACGCCAGCGTGACTGTCGCTGTCGAGCCCCACGCTGGCGTGACGCTCGAGCTCGCACGGCACCGTGAAGTGCCATTGGCAGTTGCCGGTGGGACCAAAGTCATCAGTACGCGGCACGCCGCTCGATGAGCGGGAAAGTGACTCTGTCCCGCAGCATGATCGGTGCATGTACCACGCCAGTCGCCCGAATTCTGCTACGCAACCGATGATCACGCTAGCGCTCGACGAGCACCACGGAAGGACATGCGCGAAGGTCGAACTGCGATGGGGTAGCGCGCATCTGGCCGGGGTAGGGGTCGCTTACCGTCACCCCGCCGACCGTCTGGTGCGCGAGGCCCGCGAGGAGCTGGCGACCGCGCGGGCGCTGTCGGACCTGGCGGACCAGGTTGCCGCGCTATCCCCGGCCACCGCGACGGGTGGGCCCGGATCGCGGTAACGCCATCGACCAGCGAGGAATAAAATCGGACTACGGTCCGCTTAGTCCTGCGAAGGCGTCGGGCAGGCCGCCGCCCTGAACAGGAAAGACGGACAAACATGACTGCAACCGCAACGACGCAGGTCACTTCCGGCACGTGGGCGATCGACCCGGTGCACTCCTCGATCAACTTCTGGGTACGCCATTTGATGGTCAGCAAGGTACGAGGCAGCTTTGGCAACTTCAGCGGAGCGATCGCCGTCGCCGAGGACGGCACGCCCTCCGTGCACGCGGAGATCGCGGTGGATTCCGTCAACACCGGCAACGCCCAACGCGACGCCCACCTCAAGTCGACCGACTTCTTCGACGTGGAGAAGTACCCGGTCGCGACATTTACCTCCACCTCGGTGGAGGCGAACGGCGATAGCTACGTGCTCCGCGGCGACCTGACCATCAAGGGCATTACCAAGGCGGTCGCCTTGGACCTCGAATTCTTCGGTGTCAATCCGGGCATGGGCCACGGCGAAGTCGCCGGCTTCGAGGCGTCGGTGGTGTTGAACCGCAAGGATTTCGGCATCGACATCGACCTGCCATTGGAAACGGGGGGCGCCGTTGTCGGTGACAAGGTGACTGTCACTCTCGAGATCGAGGCGATCAGGCAGTCCTGACGCCGCCCTGGTTACGACGCCGGGCCGGAATTCGTGTCGAATGATCGGCCCGGCGCGTCCAGAAGACGTGTCTCGCATTCGAACTGAAGCGACGCCTAATCTGAGCGTATGCCGGGTATTCACCACGCCGCGATCTGCACCTCCGACGTCGAACGCTCGACGAAGTTCTGGCGCGACGGCCTGGGATTCGCCGAACTGTTCGACCACACCTTCACCGGGGACTGGCCAGAACTCTTCGGCGCCAAGACCGATCGGCTGCGCTCGATATTCCTCGGCGACCCGCAGGCCCCCGACACCGGGATCGTCGAATTGGTCGTCTTCGACGGCGCCGACGACGGTTCAGCACCAGCGGGGCGACCGCGGCACGGATTCTTCCTGCTGTCCCTGCAGCGCGAGGTCGACGAGACGCTTACCACGTTGGCGGCATTGGGTTTCGCCGACGGCGTCCGCCGCATCGGCGTGCCGGCCCCGGGCGGCAAGACCGTCCCGATGGCGGTGATCACCGCGCCCGACGGGGTCCTGGTGGAGCTGATCGGATCCCCGCAGTGACGGCCCTGGTGACCGGCGGCGCGTCGGGCATCGGGCGTGAGGTCGCCGCACGGCTGCGCGAGGCGGGTCACGGCGTGGTGGTGTGGGACCTGTCCGGCGGCGACATCGCCTGCGACGTCAGCGATCCCGACGCGGTGTCGGCGGCGATGAAACAAACCGTGCGCGACCACGGTGTGCCCACCCGGATGGTGACGTGTGCGGGAATCGGGGCGTCGGGCATGCTGCTCGAACAGCCACTCGCGGAATGGGAACGGGTGTTGGCCGTCAACCTCACCGGAACCTGGCTGACCATCCGCGCCGGGGCGCGGGCGATGATCGACGCCGGCGTGGGCGGCTCCATCGTCGCGGTGTCGAGCATCAGCGGCACGCTCGCCGACCGCGACATGGGCGCCTACTGCGTGTCCAAGGCCGGCGTGAACATGCTGGTGAAGGTCGCCGCCGCGGAATGGGGCGGGCACGGCATCCGGGTGAACGCCGTGGGCCCGGGTGTCACCCGCACACCGATGCTGGCCAAACCGGAGCAACTGCCGGGCTGGGTGGAAGGGCTGTCCGAGCGGACGGCGCTCGGCCGCCTCGGTGAGGCCACCGACGTGGCCGGGGCGATCGTCGGTGTCCTGGAATTGCCTTGGGTGACAGGTCAAGTCGTGCACGCCGACGGCGGCTTGGCACTGCACAGCCCGATCGACGCGTACGGTCAAACGCAGCGGGTGATGGGCGGCAAAGGCAAATAGTTGCGCCGAGAGTGTATTCAGGGTTTTGAGTGTGCGGTGGCGGCTTTCAATGTGTGCCCAGGGCGGGGTTTCGGCGATTTGCCCGCCCAGAGCTCACTTACGATGCCCACGATTCACAATCAACGTATGGGCGGCAGGGTCTAGCTGATCCCGTAATCGATGATGCCCCGGACGATCTTGCCGTTGAGCAGGTCGTCGTAGGCGTCGTTGATGTCGTCGAGCCGGTAGCGCCGGGTGATCATCTCGTCGAGCTGCAGCTGACCGGTCTCATAAAGCCTGGCCAGCCTTGCGACGTCCGCCTTGGGGTTGCACGAGCCGAATATGGTGCCCGCCAGCGTCTTGTTCATCAGGATGAAGTCCTGCAGGTCGATCTTGACCGAACGGGTCAACTGCGAGGTCATCCCCGTGAGCACACACGTCCCGCCCTTGCGGGTGAGTTGCACCGCGTCGCGCACGTCCTCCGGGGTTATCAAGGACGGCGAGACCACCACCGCGTCGGCCATCACCCCGTAGGTCAGGCCGCGCACCAGGTCCAAAGCCTCGGCCACGCTTGCGGCGCTGTGCGTCGCACCGAACTGCAACGCCGACTTCTGTTTGAACTCAACGGGGTCCACCGCGACGATCTGTGCGGCGCCGTTGATCCGGGCGCCCTGGATCGCTCCGGTGCCGATGCCGCCGACGCCGATCACGACGACGGTATCGCCGGCGCGCATGTTGGACCGGTTCGCGACGGAACCGTAGCCGGTCGGGATGGCGCACGACAGCAGGGCGCTCGGCGCCAGCGGCAGGTGCGGCTCGATCTTGACGAGCGAATTCGTCGACACCACAGTGTGTTGCGCGAACGCGCCGACTTTTGCGATGTGGCCGAGGTTTCGGCCATCGGAGGTGTGGTGGCGGAAGGTGCCGTCGGTGGGCATCCCCGGGACCATGGTGCCGATGCCGACGTCGCAGAGGTACTCGACCCCGGTCGCGCACCAGCGGCACTGCCCGCACACCGCGACGAACGACATCACCACGTGGTCGCCGGACTCGAAATCGGTTACGCCCTGGCCGACTTCACGCACGATGCCCGAGCCCTCATGCCCGCCGATCATCGGGAACATCGTCGGCAGGCCCATGGATCGCATCACCTCGTTGGGCGCCGACATGTCGCCCTTGAGTATGTGGTCGTCGGAGTGGCACAACCCGGCGGCGGCCAGCTCAACC
The DNA here is from genome assembly GCF_002101935.1 of Mycobacterium sp. IEC1808. Lineage (NCBI taxonomy): Bacteria > Bacillati > Actinomycetota > Actinomycetes > Mycobacteriales > Mycobacteriaceae > Mycobacterium > Mycobacterium sp. IEC1808. The sequence goes on from NZ_LQPV01000005.1 coordinate 164,036, forward strand.
AGGACTTCGCCGGCACGCGGCGGGTCCAACTCGAATTCTTCGACAGACCACGGCCCGCCGACGTCGTGCAGGATCGCCGCCCGGCTTTTCATGCGGCCGGGGCGAAGGTGACCGGGAGCTTGTTGGGGGACCGGAAGGTGAGCCCGACGATCTTGGACTCCTGGCCGCTTCCGTCGTCTGGCACCAGGGCCAAATCCTTGACCCGGTCGAACAGGCTGTTCAGCATGACCCGGGTTTCCAGCCGGGCCAGGTGCATGCCGAGGCACATGTGGATGCCGGCGGCGAACGCGATGTGGGCGTGGCGCGGCCGGTGGATGTCGAAGGTGTTCGGGTGAGGCCAACGGGTTTCGTCGCGGTTGGCCGAGCCCATACACATATCGACCTGCGCGTCGGCCGGGATTGTCTTGCCGCCTATTTCGATTTCCTGGGTGGTGGTCCGCATGACCATCGTCAACGGCGTCTCCACCCGCAGGCCCTCCTCGATGGCGGCCGGGATCAGCGACCGATCCTGCTGGACCATCGCCAGTTGCTCGGGGTGGGTCAGGAGCAGGTACAGCAAGTTGCCCGAGGAGCGATACGTGGTCTCCAGGCCGGCCGGCAGCAGCAGCCGCAGGAACGCGATGATCGCCTCGTCGGTGAGCTTCTCGCCGTCGATCTCGGCCGCCACCAGGTCGCCGATGATGTCGTCGGTGAGCTTGTGGCGCCGCTGTTCCACCTGCTCGAGGAAGTAGCCCTGCAGCTCCGCCGCCGCGTTCAGCCCGGCCATGATGTCGGTCGGAATCGAGATCAGGTCGAGCGACAGCCGCCGGAACAGGTCGAGATCCTCAGGAGGGAGCCCGAGCAGCACCGAGATGATCCGGGTGGGAAATTCGAACGTCAGCGCCTTGACCAGGTCGGCGTGGCCGTCATTCTTGATTTCATCGATCAGCCGGTCGCATACCGGCCCGATGACCGAGGGCTCCCACCGCTCCAACGCGGTGGCCCGGAAGGCCTTGGCCACAAGGCTGCGGTGGTCGTGGTGTTCCTTGCCGCCCATCGCCAGGATGGTGTGACCCATCACCAGTCCGATGGTCTTGTCGTAGCTCGCCGACGTGAAGACCCGGTCGTCACGAAACGCCTGAAACAGCCCGTCGTAGCCGAACAACACCCATTCGTCGTTCGGCCGCAGTTCCTCGGGCATCAGCGAGTGGTCGGCCAGGGAACCATGCCAGACCGGATCGGTGCGCCTCATGTACTCGAAGAACGGGTAGGGGCTGGTTTCCCCGGTGAGATCGAGGGTGACGGGCTGGCCGTCCGGATCCGTGCCGAGCGTCATTCGCGCTCCTCCTGAGCCACCGATAAGGGCGGATATCTGTGCCGAGGGAATATGACTATCATAGTATAAATAGCAACGAAGCCCAACGGCTTGTGGTCTTTACCGTAATGCGCACAGTATTGACCCGAGAAGGCGGTGATTCCCAGGTGGCCAACCGGCGATTCGTGTGCTCGCTCGACGAGCTGCCGCCCGGCGGGATGAAACTGGTCGACGTCGGCAAGTTCGGCGTGGGCGTCTACAACGTGCACGGTGAGCTTTACGCGATCGTCAACTACTGCTCACACGAGGGCGCCCCCTTGTGCCTTGGCCTGATCGGCGGCACCAACGAATCGGCCCCCGAATCGCTCGACGGGATGCGCCGCGTTCGTGATGGGCAGATCGTTCGATGCCCTTGGCACAATTGGGAATTCGACGTTACTACTGGTCAAAACCTGGCCGATCCGCGGCGGCGCGTCCGCACCTACCAGGTCGACGTCACCGACGGTGAGGTGTTCCTGACGGCATGAACCCCATGATCATCGACACCAACGTGCAGCCACACTTCCGCTACAACGCCGAGATACGACGCTATCTCCCGGCCGCGCATCAGCTGCGCTCGATCCCGGATGTCGAGCAGCAGTGGTATCAGGCGCCGGGTGGCGACTACCGGGCGGACCTCTACGGCGAGCACTACCCGGGCTCGGATCCCGAAACGATGGCCCGGCACCTGTTCGACGAGATGGGCGTCGATTACGCCATCCTCAACCCGCTGACCCGCGGCAACATCGCCGATTACCTGCTCAACAGTCGCATCTGCGCCGCGGTCAACGACTGGCTGCTCGATCGCTGGCTGGAGCCCGACACCACCGACCGTTTTCGGGGCACCATCCGGGTCAACCCCGAGGACGTCAGGGGCGCGGTGGCCGAGATCGAGCGCCTGGCCGGTCACCCCAAGCTGGTGCAGGTGGGTGTTCCGATGCAGTCGCGCGAGCCGTACGGCAAACCGATGTTCGAGCCGATCTGGGAGGCCGCCGCCGCGCACGGGCTGCCGGTTGCGGTGCACATCAACGGCGGCAACGGCGTCGACCACCCGCCCACCTTCGCCGGGCACGCGCACACCTACCCGGGGTACGCGGCGTTCATGCCGTTGAACTACTTCGTGCACCTGGCCACGCTCATCATCGAGGGCGTGTTCGGCCGGCACCCGGGCCTGAAGTTCGTGTTCGCCGACGGCGGTTACGACATTCTCACCCCGTTGATGTGGCGGCTGGACACGTTCTGGCTGTCGATGCGCGACCAGACACCCTGGGTGGACCGGTATCCCAGCGAATACCTGCCCAGCCACGTCCGGTTCTGCTCCTCGGCGTTCGACGGGCCGACCGAGACCGGCGCGATGCGGCGCTGGATGGACTTCACCGGCAAGTCCGACCTGCTGATGTACGGATCGAGCTACCCACACTGGTCCACGTCGCCGCCGGAGGCGAGTGCGGCGGGGCTCGACGCCGAGCAACGCGACAAGGTGTTGTGGCGGAATGCCATTGAGCTGTACGGGCTTAAGGAGCGCGTCTGATGACAACGATCGAACGACTCGACTCGCCAACCGGTCAAGAGGACGAAATCGCGGTCACCATCGTCGACACCGACGTGCACCCGCTGCCGGTCTCGGCCGACGTGCTCAAGTCCTACGCGCCCGCCGAATGGGTGGACAAGATCTGGCCGACGGGCAACGCCGTCAGCCCCGTCCCGCATTTCTACGACACCCCCGATTCGTACAAGACGATGTCGTTGCGCCTCGACGCCGCCCCGCCCGGCGGCGGAGTCGCCGGCAGCGACCCGGATTTCGCCGCCAAGCAGTTGCTTCTCGACGCCGGTGTCAGCATCGCGACGCTCGAGCCGATGTGCGACGCGCAACTGCCGCAGGCCGAACACGTGCTCAAATCGACCTACAACGACTGGCTCGCCGACGTCTGGCTGGACAAGTACAACTGGCACGGCCGCTGGCGCGGATCGATCAGCGTCAGCGCGCAGACGCCGGAGCAGGCGGGCCACGAGGTGGAACGGTGGGCGGGACATCCGTACATGGCCCAGGTGCTGATGACACCGCAGACGCGTGGGATCCCTTTCGGCAACCCGCATTTCGACCCGCTGTACGAGGCGGCCGCACGCAACGGCTTCCCGATCGCCACGCATTTGATGGGCCAGACGCCTTTCGAACTGATACCGCTGTACCCGGTCGGCAACCCCGCGCACTGGCACGACTTCTTCGCCTCGTGGCCGTTGCTGTACGTCTCGCACCTGATGAGCCTGGTGTTCGACGGCGCCTTCGATCGCCACCCGGACCTGCGGGTGGTCTTCGTGGAGGGCGGCTTCACCTGGGCGATGCCGGTGATGTCGCGGATGGACCGGATCTGGGAAGCGCGCCGCGGCGACCTGCCCCACGTGCGTCGCCGCCCATCGGAATATGTGCGCGAACACGTCCGGTTCACCACCCAGCCGCTGGAAGACGCCGACACCGTGCAGTTCCGCGAGTACCTGGAGTTGATGGACCTCGGCGACAACCTGATGTTCTCGACGGACTACCCGCACTGGAGCTACGACTCGCCGACCTACGCGATCAACCGATTCCCGGCCGACCAACGGGAGCGGATCATGCGCGGCAACGCGACGGCTCTGTACGGACTACCGGCGACCGTGAAGGCGCTCCCCGGAGAACGGTGACGAGGTGGCCGATCGGGCCGCCAGGCTGACCGCTTTGGTCGGCGAATACGACGAGAAGTGGTCGGCGCTGGACTTCGCGGGCGTCGCCAACCTGTGGGAGCGCCACGACCCGCGGCCGATCTACATCGGTGACGAATATGCGGTGCCGCTGGTCGGCGCCGACGAGCTCGATCGGCACTGGGCCAGGATCGGCAGTCGGCTGAAGCGCGCCACGGTCTCGTCACGGTTATGGACCGCCGAGGGGTTGGCCGGGGGAGTGGCGCGCTGCGTTTTGCTGAGCCAATGGAGCTGCACCGGGCAAGAATCCGATGTTGCGCACACCGGTACCAGCTGGATCACGTGGTTGCTGACGTTTCGCGGTGATAGGTACCGCATCTTCCACCACATGGAATTGCAGGTCTACCTTGAAGAGGGTTTCCCGGACGGAAGTGGAGGGGTATGACGCAGACCAACCTGACGCGGCCGCAAGGCCTAAGCCGGATCGACCCGGTGCTGCGTGATGCGGCGATCGAGCTGAGTGTCGTCGAGTTCCGCACCGAGACACTGCCCGCGGAGCGCAACGAGGCCGACGCCCGGGCCGCCGAGCGGGCCGCGGCCGTCCAAACCGATGGTGTCGCCGTGGAATCGCGATCGATCGCCGGTCCGGACGGCCAACCGCTGGGCATTCGCCTATATCGCGGTGGCGCGGGATCCTGCGCGCCCCTGGTGGTATACGCCCACGGCGGCGGCTTCGTGACGGGAAACCTGGACACCGATCACGCGCATTGCGTGGAGCTGGCCCGTGCCGCCGACTGCCTTTTGGTCTCGATCGACTACCGGCTCGCACCCGAAAATCCGTGTCCGGCCGCGTTGGACGACATGGATGCGGCCTTGCGCTACGCCGTGGACAACTGCGCCGAGCTGGACGTCGACCCCAGCCGCATCGCGGTGATGGGACGCGACGCCGGTGCGGCGCTGGTCGCGAGCCTGGCCCAGCGTGTGTTCGACGAGGAGGGCCCGCCCGTGCTGGTGCAGATCCTGCACCAGCCGATGCTCGATTCCGATGCCACCCCCTCGCGACGGGAGTTCCAGCGCACGCCGGGCCTCAACGGTCCTGCCGTGAGCCGGGCCTGGGGCCACTACCTCGGCCATACCACGGCGAGCGGTCAATACGTCCCCGCGCATCGGGCCAACCTCGAGGGGCTGCCACCCACGTTTATCAGTTGCTCCGAGATCGACCCGTGCCGTGATGAAGCCATCGCCTACGCCAACCGGCTACTGCACGCCTACGTCCACACCGAATTGCACGTCATCGCAGCGACATTCAACGGCTTCGATTCTTTGGTTCCCGATTGGGTTGTCTCCGAAGAGAACCGGGCGCTGCACGCCCAGACGCTGCGCCGTGTGTTCGCCATGTAGGGGCTGCGGCTAGACCGGTGTGAACTTCGTGATCAGCCACTTGTCGTTGATCCGGGACATGCGCACCAGGATGCTGCTGACCGCCACCGACGGCTGGGCGCTGTCCTTGGTCGTCGTGACCTGATCGACGAAGACCAGAACCCCCGCCGAATCGGGGTGCAGTTCCGACACGGCGGCGCCGGTCACCTTGGCCTTGGTTTTCATCGACTTCTGCCTGGCCACCGGGGCCACCGTCTGCTGACTGAATTGGTCGAAGTACGACAGGAAATCCCCGGCGAGGTGTGTCCTGGCGGCCGCGAAGTCCTGGTCGAGCGAGTCGGAGGAATACGACAGTACCGCGGTCGTTCCATCCGTCGCGGCGTTGACCACCGTGCGCGCGACGCCGGCGTCGGTCTGTTGGTCCGGCCGGTACTGCTCGAAGTACAGCCACGTCGCCACGCCACCCGAGATCAGTAGCAGCGCAACCAAAACCGCCGCAATGACCTTGCGGGCCCTGGGCGAGAGGGCGCGGCGGCGGCGCTCGATCGTCGCGGCTTCGTCGGGCTCTTCGTCGTCGGTGGACTCTTCCTCGTCGGCCACGTCCTCGTCGGCCACGTCGTCGGTGGGCTCCTCGCCGATTGGCTCCTCGGCCACCGAGGTCTGGTTGCCTTCGGCCGGCCCCTCGGTGGGTTCCGGTGCGGCCGAATCGATGTCGCGCACGTCTTCGGTCACGGCACGTACTCAACTTTCGACATCTTGTATTTCCCGCCGACATCGGCAACCGTCACCCTGAGGCGCCAAATTCGCGGTGGCTCGTCCTTGCCCGGCGGGGAATTGGTGACTTGCGATGTCGCCGAAACCAATACCACCGCCGAGTTGTCGTTCATGGACTCGAGGGCGGCGGCATGCACGGTTCCTTCCGTGACCGCCTTCGACTGGATGACCACCGATATGAAGTCGTTGGCCCGCTGCTGGAAATCGGTTTGGAATTCGCCGGTGGAGCCGTCGATCACGCGCTGGACGTCGGCCTTGGCCTTGTTGAAGTCCAACGAAATCATGTTGAGGACACCCTGCTTGGCGCCGGCGACGAAGGCGGCTTCGCGCTGTTGGTGCCTGGTGGTGTCGCGATGTTGAAGCACCATGTATGCGCTGGAGCCGACGAAGGCAATGATGCCGATGACGGCCGCAATCGCGGCGAGCAGCGGCATTCGCCGCCGCCATGCAGCTTGCTCGGTCACCGACTCGTCGTAGTCGTCCTCGTCGTATTCTTCGTCGTCCTCGTAGTGGTCCTCGTCATCGGCGTAATCCTCGTCCGCGGCGTAATCCTCGTCCGCCTCGTCGTACTCGTCGGGATCCGGCAACCCGAGGGCCTCGCGTCGCAGCCGAGCGGCGCGGGCGCGGGCTTGGGCCGCGGCGGCTCGCGCTTCGGCCGCGGCGGCCTCCGCCTCGGCCTCTTCGAGCAACGCCCTGGCGTCGGCCTCCGATGCGGTCGAATGATCGGGCGTTTCGTTCGCCTCAGCCACCGCGATTACCGCTCGTGATGATCATTATCGATTGGACTCCGGTATCTCTTACCGTACTGCTCATTGCTAACATCAGAATCCACAGCGAACTCCGACGAGAACCGACCAGGCGGATGATCAACCACCCACGTTTCCTCTCGAATCTGCCGGCATCATGACCGCTGTCGACTCTCCCGAAAAGATACTCTTCGCGTCCACAACCCAGGCCTTTCTGCAAAAAGAAGCGCCGCTGAGTCGCGTCCGCGAACTGCACGCCGCGGGACTGTCCTTCGACCCGGCGTGGTGGCGGCGCGCCGCCGAACTCGGCTGGACGGCCCTCCTCGTGCCGGAGGAGTTGGGCGGCGGCAGCGTCTCGGACAGCGGCGTCGTGGACCTGGCCATGGTCGCCGAGCAGCTGGGCAAGACGGTGGCGCCCGGGCCGCTGTATCCGGTCAGCGTCGTGCTCGCGGCGCTCGCCGAGTGCCCCGATCCGCAGGCGCACGCCGAGACCATCGAGTCGCTAATGTCCGGTGAAACCGTGGCGTCGTGGGCGGTTTGCGAGCCGGGCAGGGGCTGGGCTCCCCTGGATCCTTCGGTGGCGGCCACCCGGACGGAGTCCGGCTTCCGCATTGATGGTGCCAAGGACCGTGTCGAGGCCGGGGCGCAAAGTAGGGTGCTGTTGGTCGTGGCGCGATGCGATGACGGCGTTCGTCAGTTCCTGGTGCCAGCGGACGCGCCCGGTGTCCGGATCACGCCGCAGCAGTCGGTCGACTTGGTCAAGCAATACGCAAAAGTCGATTTCGACGGTGTGGTCGTAGAACGGTCCGCCGCAGTCGGCGGCCCCGCCGAGGCCGCCGCGCTGATCGGGCGGCAGAGCCAGCTCGCCCAGGTGCTGCAGTGCGCCGAGGTGGTCGGCATTCTGCAAACGGTGTTCGACTTCACCGTCCAATGGGCGCTGGACAGGCATACATTCGGCCGGCCGCTGGCCTCCTACCAGGCCCTCAAGCACGGCTTCGCCGACATGAAGTTGTGGCTGGAAGCGTGTCGTGCCACCACGTCGGCGGCAGTTGCCGACGTCGCCGCGCGCTCGCCCAAGGCGGGCTTGTCGGCGAGTATCGCCAAGTCATATGTCGGCGAGATGGCGGGCCGGATCGTGCAGGCTTGCGTTCAGATGCACGGCGGCATCGGCGTCACCTGGGAACACGACCTGCACCTCTACCTGAGGCGGGTCACGTTGTACCGCTCCATGTTCGGCACGCCCGAGGAACACAACCTGAGGGTGTACGACGCGGAGAGGGCGGCCCGATCGGTGATGAACTCCCGATGACCACCACCGAAACCGTCGCCGAATTCGCGGCCCGGGCCCGAGTGTGGTTGGCGGACAACCTACCCGCCATCGACCCCGAGAACCCGCCGCCCGCACCGCGTGACGACGAGCGATCCTGGAACAGGGCCCGCGAACTGCAAAAGCGGCTCTACGAGGGGGGATTCGCCGGTATCTGCTTTCCCCGCGAGTACGGTGGCCTAGGCCTGGACTACGAGTACCAGAAGGCATTCGACGCCGAATCCCTCGGCTACGAGATGCCGCTGATCCTGAACACCCCGACGTTCACCATCTGCTGCGCCACCCTGCTCGACACCGGAACCGAGGACCAGAAGAAGCGGCACATCGCGGCCGCCCTGCGCGGCGATGAAGTCCTGGTGCAACTGCTGTCCGAACCCAGCGGCGGTTCGGACCTGGCCGGTGTCATCACCCGAGCCGAACGCCAAGGCGACCGTTGGATCATCAACGGCGCAAAAACTTGGAGCACAAGCGCTTTCGCCGCCGACTATGGATTGTGTCTGGCGCGCACCGACTGGGACGCGCCCAAGCACGAAGGCCTGACCATGTTCCTGGTACCCATCGGGCATCCGGGAATCACGTTGCGGCGCATCACCATGCTGAGCGGGTCGACCGAGTTTTGCGAGGAGTTCCTGGACGGTGTGGACGTCGGCGATGACGCCGTCGTCGGCGAGGTCAACGGCGGCTGGGCGGTCGCCTCGCGCCAGCTGTACCACGAACGCCGCGCGGTGGGGCAGGGTTCGGAGTTCGCCAGTGGCGCCGGCCACGAAGGCGGGCACACAACGCCGGTCGACTACGTGGCGCTCGCCGAGAAGATGGGCCAGGCCGACAACGAACGCATCCAGGAGATGGCGGGCCGGGTGCTCGTGCAGCGCGCGGTCGGCGAGCAGCTGATCGATCACGTCTACCGCAATGTCCGGGATGGCGTGCTGCCCCCCGCCGCGGGAACCCTGATCAGGCTCTTTCACTCCGAGACGGTGACCATGGACATGGACGCCGCGATGGCGATCACCGGAAGCGCCGGTGTGGTGGGCGAAGTCGGCGAAGGCCTCGAGGCCGGGCTGCGGTACCTGTCCCGGCAGAACGTCGCCATCGGCGGCGGCACCACCGAGATGGCCCGCAACGTGATCGGCGAACGGGTGCTGGGCTTCCCCCGGGAATACGCCGCCGACCGTGGGGTGCCCTTCAATCAGGTTCGGCACGGTCAGGGCCGCTGACCTACCCGATGGCGAGAGCGCTTAGCGATCGCTGTTGTCCACGGGCATTTGGACCAGCGACAAGACGTGATGTGCCGGGGTTCCGGGGGCCGCGACCAGCGTGAGGGCACCGCCCTGGGTGCGCGCCCGGTCGCGGGCGGCCGCCAGGGCGCTCACGCCGGCCGACCCGAGATGGGTTACCCCGCTGAGGTCGACCGTCAACGACGCTACGCCGGAACGGCTTTCGACCGCGATCTGTCGGTCCAGGGTAGCCGCGGTAGCCGCGTCGACATCCCCGCTGACCACGATGCGGCCGGCCTCGCCGACCAAGGAGACGAATTCGGAGTTGACGGATCGTGGGCGGGTTGAGCGGCTGACGGTCGTGTCGGTGATGAAGTTGGCCGGCCGCGACAGGCGGTGCGTCAGGCTGGCCGTCGTCCCGCCGTCGTCATGGGTGACCTGAGCCTTGTCCACCAACGCTTCGGCCATGGCCAGTCCGCGCCCGCGGCCTCCCTCACCCTCGCGGTAGTCCTTCCACCGCCCCTGGTCGACAACCGAGGCGTGCAGGTTGCCATCGCCGGCCAGCGCGGCCTCGACCACGATCCATTTCGAAAGCCGGTCGGAAACCATTGTCGCGTACCCATGCTCGATCGCGTTCTCGACAAACTCCGAAACCGCGTGGACGACGTCACAGATGTCGTCGAGGTCGGCGCCGACTTCCGACAGCCACTCACGAAGCTCGGCGCGGACCGCGCGTGCGGCATGAATAGTCGCGTCCAGCGTGATCCGCAGCGGTTCGGGCGGTGTGCGCCGTTGCGCCGCAAGCAATGTGACGTCGTCCTTGTAGCCCGTCGACCGCAGCAGCAATTCCAGTGTCTCCGAACAAATCCGGTCGATCGGCCGGCCCGGTGCACCGATGACGAAGCCGCGGCTGCCGGCGGCGATGTTGGCGGCCAGCTCGGCGAACTCCGCGGTGCTCGCGCCCAGCGGTCGGCCGGGACGTTCGATCAGACCGTCGGAATACAGCAGGACCGAGTCGCCCATCTCGAGCACCTCGGTGCGCACCGGGAATCCGGTGCCGCTGCCTAGGGGACCCGCACCCGTCGGCTCGGCATAGCGCGAGCCCGCGCCGGCGCTGACAAGCAGCGGTGGTGGGTGTCCCGCTGTGCAGTACTGGAATTCGCCCGTCGCCAGGTCCAGCGAACCGACGCATAAGGTCGCCGACTTCGACCCGGGGACCTGTTCGTGAAAGCGGTCGACCGCTTCGAGCGCTTCGACGATGTTGTGGCCCAACGCAATCTGCATCCGCAGCGCGGTGCGCAATTGCGACATCACCGCCGCGGCCTCGACGCCGTGCCCGACGACGTCGCCAACGACCAGCACCAGCCGATCACCCAGGGCCATCGCGTCAAACCAGTCGCCACCGGCCGCGGTGTCCTCCGCGGCGACGAGGTACTCCGCGGCGACATCGGCGCCGGGAACGATAGGCACCGACGGGGCCAGCAATGCCTGCTGCATGATGGTTGCCGAATCGCGGACGTGCCGGTAGCGCTCGGACAGCTCCTCCATCCGCTCCTCGGCGGCCTCCCGCGCCCGCACCCGGACGGTGACGTCGTCGAAGATGATTTGCACACCCTCGATCGATCCGTCGTCCCCACGACGAGGTGTGACGATGAAGTCGAAATACCGTTCCTCGATTCCCGAGCCGTCATAGTCGGCCTGCAGCCGCCATTCCGTCCCGGTTTGCGGTTCGCCCGTCGCGTAGACCCGGTCGAACATTTGGTAGATCTGCTGGCTCTCCAGCTCGGGGAAGACCTCGCGCGCAAGCTTTCCCACCGGGTTGCCGGTCGGGTTGAATGCCCGGTAGGCCGAGTTGACCGCGATAAACCGGTGGTCGGGCCCTTTCAGGCCGACCAGCATGGCGGGAACATTCTCGAAGACACGCCGAACGTCGTCGGGCACACCAACGGTGTTGTCCCACTCCATTTCGGCGACCATCTGGCCGTCCCTTCCCGCGGAACCTCGCTATGCAGTCACACAATCGGGTCGAATGCATGGCGTTTGCACACGTAGATATTCAGATTAGCAACGCTTGTTAGGTACCCATTGCATCAGTTTGCTAACGGCTATCCCGGCACGTCCGGTGGTTACGCCGGATGTCGAGGGGTACCTCAGGTCACATGAGCGTTCCCCGCCCAACCCGAATCGCGTCGACGTGAGGGATCTGCTGCTGCAGTTCGTCGACGGCTGGCGACCGGCGGCCTTCGCCGCGCTCAAGGCGTTCGCGTTATTCATCACCGCCGCAACGGCTTTCCGACTCATGTTGCGGCGCACCATCGCCGAGTTCACGCCGTTCGACTGGGTGACCGCCGTCGCGGTGGGCGCCATTGTCGGGCGAACCGCGACGGCCGCCGACACTTCGTGGTTAACCGGGGCGGCCGCCCTCGTCGCCTTGATCGCCGCCCACGACCTGGTCGCGCGGCTGCGGTTCGTCCCGTGGGTGCGCCGTCTGGTAGACCCGCCGGTGCGGGTGCTGATCCGCGACGGCGAACTCGATGAGTCGAACCTGAAACGCTGCCGGCTCACGCACTCGGACCTGGACGCGATCCTGCGCCAGCACGGCCACCAAACACCCGCGGGCGTTCGCCTCGCGGTGTTCGAGACCAGGGGCGTCGTCTCGATCATCGACGACGCCGACCGCTCAGGCTGAGACCGGCTTTTTCCCGGGCGCGGACACCTTCATCAGCTTCATCAGGTTGCCGCCCATGATCTTGGCGACGTCCTCCTCGTCGAAGTCGGTCAGCTCGTCGACGAAGGAGATGGGGTCCTTCAGGCCCTCGGGGTGCGGCCAGTCCGATCCGAACAGCACCCGGTCGGTTCCCACCATCTTGACGATCTCGGTGAAGCGGTCCTCCCAGAACGGGGTGATATACACGCAGCGCTTAAACGCCTCGATCGGGTCCTCGCTGAACGACTGCGGCATCTTCTTGTAGACGCCCTTGAGGCCCTTGAAGAGGTCCGGCACCCAATCCGCGCCGTTTTCAATGGAAAGGATCCGCAACTCGGGGTTGCGCGACAGCGCGCCGTGGCACACCAGCGCGCCCATCGCGTCGATGATCGGCCGGTGGCCCATCACCAGGCTGCGGAAGGGGGTCGGCTTGAACGGCAGGAACTCGTCGCCCGGCTCCCACACATTGGCGAACTCGGAGTAACCGCTGTCCGAGGCGTGCATCGACACGGGGATCCCGGCTTTGACGCAGGCCTGCCAGAACGGGTCGAACTCCTCGAGCCCGAACGACCGGCTGCCCTTGTAGCCGGGGACCGGTGCGGGGCGCACCAGCACGGTGCGGGCGCCGCGCTCGAGGACCCACTCGAGTTCTTCGAGCGCGCGCTCGACGATCGGCAGGGTGATCACCGGGGTGGCGAAGATGCGGTCCTGATAGTTGAAGGACCACTGTTCGTACATCCACTGGTTGAGCGCGTGGATCACGTCGTGGGTCATCTCCGGGTCGTCCTTCATGCGCTCCTCGACCAGGCTGGCCAGGGTCGGGAACATCAGGGCGTAGTCGATGCCGAGCTCGTCCATGACCTCCAGCCGCGCGCCCGGCTCGCGGAAGGCGGGGATGGCCTTCATCGGCTCGCCGAGAATCTCGCGATAGCTCTTGCCCTGGGCGCCGTTGCGGAAGTAGTCCTCCTGCGCCCCTGGCCGCGCGACCACCTCGAACGTGGGGTTTGGGATGTATTCGCTGATGTGGCCGCGCACCACGATCTTGGTGCGCCCACGCACCTGCACGTAGTCGATGACGTTCTTGCGCTTGTCCGGGAGGAACTTGGTCAGCGCCTCCTGCGGCTCGTACATGTGGTTGTCGGCGTCGAACACCGGGAAGGAAAGTTCGCGAGACGGCATGGCGATCTCCTTGCGGAAGTCTGTGGTTCTCAGTATCTGGTAATGACGTTACCACTTCTGCCCGGCAAGAAGTACCGGGACCTAAATGTCGGCCTGCAGGCCGGTCGGCGTCGCCCCGTTGATGATCGCGAAATTCACGGTCGCGGTCGCGGCGAGCTCGTCGCCGTCGCCGTAGATGTCGACCTGCATGACCATCGCGCGCCGACCGGACCGCAGCATCCTGGGAACCGCGCGCGCGGCGCCCTGCCGAATCGGGCGCAGGTAGCGGATGAAGAGGTCGGCGGTGGTCATGGTGGTGCCCTGCTGCAGATAATCCAGCCCGAACTGCCCGCCCGCCACGTCCACCAGCGTGGCGATCAAGCCACCCTGAAGGGCGCCGGACGTGTTGACGACATTGGGGCTGACCGGCATCGTCATCGCGAATTCGCCGTTGTGGATGCCCGGCCGCATTCCGATTTGCGCGAACAGCTCACCCAAGGTGGGCGTGGCCGATTCCTCGTCGGTCTCCCGGATGCCCAGCGCGCGGCTGCAGTAGTCGTAGAGCTGGCCGGCATCGATCGGTTTGCCGATCAATTCGGTGCCCAGCCAGTGCAACCGTTGGGCGCCCATGATGGTCTGCATGACGATCGCTGCCGCGGCCCCGATATCGAGTCCCGGGTTGAAGACCCCTTCCGTGATTCCCTGCCCGACGATGTCGCGGATCAACTGATGCAACGGGGACAGCACCCGGGTGTACTCGCGGGGGCGGGTTTCGGCCAGATGCTGGTTGTACAGGCTCAACGCCCTGTTGAGGCTGTCCTGGGTGCTCGTCTCAGGTTGTTGGCTGACGCGGTCGATCACCAGCTTCAGCGCAGCGGTGCTGTCCAGTCCGTTGGTCTCGGCGCGCCAGCCCTGCACCGATTGCGCGATGGTCCGGTCGAACAGCGCCAGGAGCAGTTCGTCCTTGCTGCTGAAGTGCTGGTAGAAGGCGCGAAGCGAGGTCTTGGAGCGCGCGACGACCTCCTGCACGGTGAAGTCGGTGCGCCCTGTTTCGCCCAGGATCGCGACGGCCGTCTTGATAAAGCGGTCACCACGCGTCACTTCGACTTCCTCGGTCGGTTCAGCCATGAGAATGAGGTTACCGCGCATTGCGGGATATGCAGGAACGGTCAGCCATTGCAGTCGCGCAGGTCGACCGTCGACCCCGGTCCGGCCCCGTCCAGCGCTGCCGCATCGGCCGCGTCCTGGGTGAGCGCCTCTCGCCCCGCCAACACCTTCCCGTCCCTGCTCTCCGCGATCGAGAAGCAACCCAATCCGGACGCGAGGACCTCGCAATCGTTCGTCTTTCCCTTGACGTCGCACCACAACACGGCGGCGTCCTCCGCCTCATGCCGGGTCCGGTAGTTGAGCCGGATGGACTCCTCCCCGGTCGAGAGCGACCCCGCGGCCGCGCCCCAGCATCCGGGTCTGCAGTAAAAGTCGACGTCGGCTTTGACCGCCGGCGCCGCCGCCAGCGACCCGGCGGCGACGAGCACGGCGATCACCGCGGGCAGGGCAAGGTTCCTCATGGCCACGACCCCATCTCGCCCCCGCTGAACGACGTTCACAATGTCGCAGGCGCAGCAATGAGCGGGTTGTGAACCGGCTCTGAGCCCCGTGAGAGCGGCGGTTGGCTTACTGGGCAGGTCGCGGCGGTGCGACTAGCATCAAACGGTTATGAGGGCGGTCTTCGTCGCGGTGTGCTCCGTGATCGTCTCGGTGTTTGTCGGCGTTCCGGCGGTGGCGCACGCCGACCCGTGCGTCAACGGCACCGTCCGGCCCGGTGGTTGGGGTGGGGACTCGTTTTTGTGCCAGGACCGCGGGTGGTTGCATGTCGTGCCGAACGGTGTCGGTGGTAATCGCCCCGATCAGCCGCCGCCGCCGGGGTGTGCGCGGTTCGCGGACAAGTACATGTGCCCCGTCGACAGGCCCGGCTAGCAGCCCTAGCCGCCGCGGGACTCGATCATCGCCGAGCGATTGACTTTCGTGGCCGCGGTGCGGGGGATCGCATCGACGAACTCGACGGTCTTGGGCGCCTTATAGTGGGCGAGCCGATTTTTCGCGTACTCGATCACCTCTTCCTCGGTGAGGCGCGCCCCGTCGGCAGGCTGAACCACCGCATGCACGCGGCGCCCCCACTGCGGGTCAGACAGCCCGATGACGACGACGTCGGCGATGCCCGGGTGGCCCGCGAGGGCCGACTCCACCTCCGCCGGAAAGACATTGGCGCCGCCCGTGATGATCATGTCCACCCGGCGATCGACGATGTAGAGGTAGCCGTCCTCGTCGAGATACCCGATGTCGCCGGCAGAGCGGAAGCCGTCGTCGGTCGACGGCAGCGGCGCCGCCCCGCCCAGGTATCGCGATCCCGCGGCCATCGGTGACCGCAGATAGATCTCGCCGTGTTCACCGGGGCCCAGCGGTATCCTTCCGGCGTCGAGTATCCGGATCTCGGTCTCCCGAAAGCCGCGGCCGACACTGCCCGGATGGGCGAGCCACTCGTCGCCGCGCAGCGCGGTGAGTCCGAGGTTCTCGGTCATCCCGTACGCCGTCACGATTTGCTCCGGGCTCAGCAGCTCGAACCAGGTGTGCATAAGCGACGGCGGCATCACCGCGGCACCCTGCAAAACGAAGACGACGCTGGACAGGTCGCGTTGCCGGACGTCCGGCCGGGCCGCGATCCGCGCCAGCATCGTGGGTGTGGCCGTGAAGTTGGTGATCCGGAAGCGTTCGATCACGTCCAAAACGAGTGCCGCGTCGAACTTTTCGAGCACCACCAGGTGGTCACCGGCCAACAGGAAAAAGAACGTGGCGAAGCCGTTGGTGTGATACATCGGCGCGGGCACCATGATCGTCTGCGGCTGGGCCACCGGCGTCCAGTTCGACAGGAACGGCTCGCCGTGCTGCGGCGTCCACAGCGAGGGCGCCAGGCTGAGGATCACCTTCGGCACACCGGTCGAGCCGCTGCTGCAAATGCCGTTGGCGTGAGGGGAAACGACTGGCGGCAGCGGGGTTTCGGACTCGGCGGCCGCCCGGGCCTCCAACTCCCAACGGGTTTTTTCGTCGACGACCACCGCGGGGTCGATGACCTCGCGCACCCGGTCTCGCTCCCACTCGGGCAGGTCCCAGTGCATGGGCACGGGAACCGCGCCGATCTTCCAGCACCCGAGCGCGGCGAGCATCAGGTGCTGTGAATTCGGGATCGCCAGCGCCACAAGGGAGCCGACCCCTGCGCCGCCGGCCGCCAGCGCGCGACCCCACTGGTTGGCGCGGGCGTCGAGCTCACCGAAGGTCAACGTGCTTGCGGTGCCGTCGAGCGCGACGACCGTCACCGCCTCGTCGTCGGGGCGTTCCTCGGCGAGCTGCTGGAGCTTGGCGCCGAACGGGATCCCTTCCTCCAGCGGATTGGAACCCGCCTCGGACGCGATCCGTTCGGTCGTCACGCCGGTACCGGCCCGCTGAACAGGGTCTCCAGGTGGCCGTCCCGGACGTCGGGTATCAGGCGCAGCGCGAGGGCCTCGGCGCTCAGCGGCAACCGGATCAGCGGTTGGGTGTGCCGGTCGAGCACGCTGACGTCGGACTCGTCGCAGAAGCCCAGGGCGCCGAGCAGTTGGTGCGAGGTCCGCAGCACCTGCCGTGCCGTGTCCGCGGCCTTATATCGCAGGACCAGCGCGTCGGCCGAACGAACCTGCACCGGAAGGGATTCCGGCCGGCAGATGGTGTACTTCGCGAGTTCGTGCAGGCCGCGCACCCCGACGGCGGCGTCGGCGACCGCGAACCTGACTGCCTGGAAGTCGGCCAGCGGCTGGCCGAACTGGACCCGCGCGCGCACGTGTTCGGTGACGATGTGCAGCGATTGCTGCAGGGCTCCCAGAATCCGCCATGATCCCAGCACGAGATGAAGGTTAACGTCGCCGGCCGGGACGGTTCCGTCGGGTGCGCTTAAGGTGGCGGGCACCAGAAACGGCCCCAGCTTGGCGTTCGTTCGCACCCCCGGTTGCGGGTGGTACCGCAGGCCGTCCAGGTCGGCGGCGATCCAGTCACCGGGCAGATCGCCGTGGTCGATGCGGGGCGCTTCGGGGTTGACCAGGGTCAGTCGGGCGCCGTCGATCGCCAGTAGCTCCTCCACGACGGGGTAGGGCAGCGCGTTCGCGCCGGCGGCCTGGCAGAGCACCGCGGCGGCAAGCAAGTCGTCGGCCTCCGACCGCACGTCCAGTTCGAACGCGCCGACGTCATTCAGGGCGCTGCGTGCCGCGTCGCGCACGCCGTCGTCGGCCTCGGCGCGCAACGCCGCCGGTGGGCCGCCCACCCGGGCGAGCCGCTTGCTGGCGACGGCGGCGTAGTCGCTGATATCTTGTGGCAGTTCGGTTTTCACCGATGGCCTCCCAGAACGTCGCGTGCCACCAGCATGCGCTGCACCTCGATGGTGCCCGATGCCACGGTGGCGGCCTGTGCGTAGCGCCAATGGTCTTCGATGGCCCCGTGCAGGGGCGCCGACGAGCCGCTGTCAAGCGCGGACGGGCCCAGCACGTCGAACAGCAGCTCGGCGACCAGCTGATCGCACGTGGTGGTGGCGATGCGGGCGGCGCTGGCCGCCGCACCCGCCGACGGGTCGTCTTGCAGCGAGATGGCCCGATACGCCAGCAGCCTGGCCACCCGCAGGTCCACCAGCGCCCGGGCCCAGCGGGCGCGAATCGATTCGGGCAGCGCGTCCCAGCCGTCGCCGAGTTGCTTTTGCAGCCGGTCGAGCAGGGACTCGCACCGCGCGTAGCGAGCGATGCCGACCCGCTCGAACGCCAGCGCCTCCCGCATCACCCGCCAGCCGTCGCCGACCTCGCCGAGGACGTCACCGGGGAATGCCTGCACGTCGTCGAGGAACATCTCGTTGAGGTGATGCGGTCCCAGCATCGATGGGATCGGCCGGACGGTGAACCCGGGCCGGTCCATGGGTATCAGGAACAGGGTGAGCCGCTTGGCTTTTGGCGCGTCGGGATCGGTACAGGCCGCCAGCACGCACCAGGACGCCATCTGGGCGTACGAGGTCCACACCTTCTGGCCGGTGATGCGCCACCCGTCCCCGTCCGGCACCGCGCGGGTGCGCAGCGAGACGAGGTCGGTTCCGGCCTCGGGCTCGGAAAAGCCTTGGCACCAGATCACATCGCCGGACGCGATGGCCGACAGGTGCTTGGCCTTTTGCTCGTCCGTGCCGTAGCGCATGAGTGCCGGGCCGACCCAGTTGATGCCCATGTACTGCGGGCCGCGGGGCTCGTGCTGGGCCCACATCTCCTCGCGCAGCACGGTCTGCTGCCAGACCGAACCCCCGCCGCCGCCATGCTCTTTCGGCCATGCCAACGCCAGCAGCCCCTCGGTGGCCAACAGCTTGCAGAACGTCTCGGTGGTGGCGAGGTCCTGTGGGTTTTCGGTGCAGGCGCCGAGGAAGTCGGCGGGGATGTGGTTGGCGATCAACTCCCGTAAGTGACTTCGGAGTTGTCCGGCGTCCTCGCCGAGGTCGTAATCCATCCGAGTCATCCCTTCGGCAGTCCGAGCAGCCGCTCGGCGATGATGTTGCGCTGCACTTCCGACGTTCCGCCGTAGATGGTGGCGGCCAGCGCGTCCTGGCGTTCGAAGAGCAGATCCGGATCGCTGACCCACTCCTGTCCCTTGGCGACGGCGGCCAGTTCCCAAACGCGTTGCAAGGTAACCGATCCGAGCAGCTTCATGATGTCGGCCTCGGGGCTCGGCCGACCCGCCAGTTCGTTGCCCAGGGCCCGGTATCCGGTGGCGCGCAGCGCCTCGGCGTCGGCCAGTAGTGAGCCGAGCTCGGCGCAGATGTCGTCGGTCGGACGCGCGCCGCGCACCGCGTCGAGCCCGCGCTTGATCTCGACCCAGTTCATGATCCAGATCATCTGGCGCTCGTGGTGCAGCGACGACAATGCGACGTTCCAGCCGCCATTGAGCGGGCCGAGCAGGTTTTCCGCCGGAATCTCGACATCGTCTAGGAAGACCTCGCAGAATGTCTCGTCGGAGATCGAGGCCATGCGGATCGGCTCGATCCGCACCCCGGGCGATTGCAGGTCGAGGATCAGGCAGGAGATGCCGCGGTGCTTCGGCGCCTCGGGGTCGGTGCGGACGTAGAGCGTGCACCAGCGCGACTCGTGGGCCTGGGTGGTCCAGATCTTGTGACCGTTGACCCGGAAGGTGTCCCCGTCACGCTCGGCCCGGGTGCGCAGCCCGGCGAAATCGGACCCCGCTTCCGGCTCGGACATGCCCAAGGCCCACCACTCGTCGCCGCGCAGCAGGGGAACCAGTAGCCGCTCGATCTGGGCGGGCGTGCCGAACTGGCGGATACCAGGGGCGGCGACGTTTGGGCCGGCGATGTTGGGCAGCTTGGGCGCGGATCGCAGCGCGGCCTCGATCCGAACCTCCATCGCGTCGCGCAGGCCTAGCGAGCGGCCGCCGTGCTCGCGGGGCCAGGTCGGTTGTATCCAGCCGGCCTCGAAGGCAGCCCGCTGGTAGTCACGCCGCAGCGGCAAGTCCCAGCGGTATTCGCGGTATTTCTCGTAGTAGTCCTTCGGCAGGAATTCCGTGAGCCACGCGCCGAATTCGTCGACTATGGATTCCACGGCGGTCATCCGCTGCTCCCCGCGAACCGGCGGCCCACCTCGTGGAAGAGCGCGCGGCTGTCGCCCAGCATCGCCGCGCCCTGCCAGGCGTGCCGGACGTAGAGGTGGATGTCGTGCTCCCAGGTCTGCCCGAGGGCGCCGTGCACCTGCACCGCGGTCCGCGCGCAATTGACCGCCGCTTCGCCGGCCGCCGCCTTGGCCAGCGCGGCGGCGGTCCAGGCGTCACCCGGGTCGGGATCGGCGAGCCGGGCCGCGGCGGCGTAGGTGAGGCTGCGCGCCCGCTCCAGGCCGACGTGGTTGTCGGCCAGCGCGTGTTTGATGCCCTGGAACGCACCGATCGGCGTGCCGAACTGCCGCCGCGTCTTCGCGTGCTCGACCGCGCGGTGCAGGGCGGCGCCGGCCACGCCGACCAGATCGGCGGCCGCGGCCACCAGCGGCGTGGTCAGCGCGGATTCGAGGTCCACCGGCGCGGCGGCCAACGGCTGGGCGTCGACCTCGACGTCGGCCACCGGTTGCGCGGGGTCCGTCGACTCGCCCGCCAGCACGGTCACCCCGTCACCACAGCGCGCGACGACGGCCATGACCTCGTTGTCCGCGTGGGCCAGCGTGACGAGCAGCTCGGCGCGCGAGAGGTTGGGGACCGCGACCGCCCGCCCGCGCAGCCGTCCCCCGCGCAACGTCATCGGTGCGCTGGGCAGCCGAGACCCTTTCGAGTGGACCGCCAGGGTGGCGACGGCGCCGCCGGCGATGTCGGCGAGCACCGAGTCGAGGCCGGTGGCCCGCAATGCGCCCGCGGCCAGCCCGACGCTGCTGAGCAAGGGGATCGGCGCGATCGCGGCGCCGCATTCCTCGAGGACAATGGCCAGCTCGACGGGTCCGTAGTCGGTTGCTTCAGAGGCCGCGAGCTCCGTCCAGCCGAGGTCGACCACCGTCTTCCACGGGGCGCGCCAGCGCTCGGGGTCTACCATCGCCTGGCGGGCGGCATCGGGCGGACACTCGGTGCGCAGGATGCCGCGCACGGTGTCGCGCAGCGACAGCTGCTCCGAAGTCAGTCCGACATCCATAAGACCCCTAACATAATAAAAATAGTAAACTAGCGCCGCTGTTGCAATCGGCGCGAGCATAGGTGGGCGCATGGTCGAGTGGTATCTGTTCCTGCCCCAAGTACGGTTATCGGCCGCCGACATCACGGAGCGGACGCTTCATGCCGAGGCCGGCGGGTTCGACGGGGTGGCGTTCATCGATCACCTCGAGGCGCCCGGGCTGCCCGACGAAACCATTTGGGAGGCAATGGGCATCGCCACCTGGGTGGCCGCCAAGACGGAGCGGCTGCGGATCGGCCACCTGGTGCTCTGCGACGCGTTCCGGCATCCGGCCGTGCTCGCCAAACAGGCCGTCACCCTCTCGGACGCGTCGAACGGCAGATTCGAACTCGGTCTCGGCGCGGGCTCCTGGCCCGCCGAATTCACCAGATTCGATGTGGGTGAGCAGGATCCGAAGGCCAGGGTCGCACAGCTCGGGCGCCACATCGAGCTGATCCGACAGTACTGGGGCGACGTGCCGGGGGAGGCCGCGCAGGTCCCGCGCAGGTCCCATCCGATACCGCTGCTGCTGGGCGGCACCGGCCCCCGGATGATGGAACTCGTTCGTAAATACGCGGATTGGTGGAATCTGCCGGCGAACCATCTCGACAAATTGCCCAACCTGGCCCCCGCCGCGGGTACGGCGCGCGTGTCGATGCAGCAGATGGTGGGATTTGTCCGGACAGGCAGCGATCCGGACAAGGTGCGCGAGGTGAGCACCCGGCGATTCGGCAACCTGGGCTCGGGACTGGTCTGTGGCGATGCCGACGAGCTGATCGCGCACTTCGGCGGTCTGGCCGCCCAGGGCGTCGAGCGGTTCTACGTGTGGTTCGCCGATTTCGCCGCGCCGGAATCCCTGCGCGAGTTCGGCGAGTCGGTGATCAAGGGGTTCGCTGGCGCCGGCGGCGGGCTTCCGTAGGCACGACCGGCGGCCGCGCGTACGGACCGCGCTGCACGGCCGACAGCCGGATCTCCGGCAGGTCGACCGACGGGTCGACCGTGTCCAGCCAGGCGACCGCCTCGGCGACGTCGGACACCTGGATCGCGTACATCTCGAAGGGAACGTCCTGCAGCATCTCGGTTTCCACCGGGCCGGGCGTCACGATGTGCACGGCGATCCCGTCACGGTCCACCTCGAGCGCCAGGGCGCGGGCGAAAGCGTTCATGCCGGCTTTCGACGCGGAGTAGGCGGTGCGGGCCATCATCGGCTCATGCGCCGCCGACGACGAGATGAACACGAACCGTGAGCCCGCGCGCATCCGGGGCAGCGCGGCGGCCGTCACCACGAAGCACGAATCTAGGTTGGCGGAGATGATGTCGCGCCACTGATCGAATGTCTGCTTGCGCGCGTACGTTCCGCCGAGGGTGCCGGCCGCGTGCACGACGAGGTCGATGCGCTCCAAACTGCTTATGGCAGAGGCGAACCCGTCCGGATCGGACGCGTCGGCGACGATGTGGCGGGCACCGAGCTCCTCAGCGGCCGCGCGGAGCGGGGCCTCGCGCCGCGCCGAAAGCACCACGTCGTAACCGAGCCCGCTGAGCTTGCGGGCGCATCCCTTCCCGATCCCGCCGCTGCCGCCGGTGACTAGTGCGGTTCGCATCGACGTCAGGGGCGCCGGACGTCCCGCGGGCGCGACCCCGAACGTGAAAGAGCCTGCGGCGACAGCGCGTAGATGCGTTGATCGGGCCGGCCCGACAGCACGTAGGTCTGGGTGTCGGCGAGGTGGCGGCCCGCGATCCGGCGGGCGCGGTCGACGTCACCCTCGGCGATGGTCTCGGTCAGCTTGACGTGCGTGCCGAGCACGGCGCGGCGCTGAGCCAGCGAGGGGTAGGTGCCCCGAGCCGCGCTCTCGTCGGCCCACTGTTGCTCGTGACTGGTCCACAGCGTCTCCAGGCTGCCGACCACCGCGATGATGGTGTGGTTCCCGCAGCCGCGGACCACGAGATCGTGGAATTGGCGGCCGATTTCGGTGAACAGTCGGCCATCCTCGAGATGCTCGGCCATCGAATCGTTGACCTGCTTGAGTTCCGGCACCAACGTGTCCATCCGGTCGGGCCGCTGGGCCGCCAGTGCGGCGCAGGCGGGTTCGAGTTCCCGCAGCGCGAAGCCCAGGTCGGCGACCTGGACGGACTCGCTCTGCAGCAACAGGCCGAGCATGTAGGCCGCGCTGGTCTTCGCGGGCGCGTGCACCACGGCGCCGCCGCGGTTGCCCCGCCGGACCGAGACCAGGCCCTCGGTTTCCAGGATCCGCAGCGCCTCGCGCAGCGAGACCAGGCTGACGTTGAATTGCTCGACGAGCACTTCCTGGCGCGGCAGCAGATCACCGTCGGCGAGCTCACCGTCAATGATCTGACGGCGCAACTCGTCGGCTACGATTTCGGCGATCCGCGGCGCCGACAGTCGGCGACGGGCGTCTTGGCCAATTCCCAGGGCGGTCATCCAATCCTCGCGCGTGCTCGACTGGCTTAGCTATTTTAGCAGTAATGGTATAAATAGCCGCGTGAGGCGCGAGGCCGACAGCCGGCCGACCCCGCTCGACGGATTGCGTGTCGTCGAGATCAGTGACCGGATAGCCGGCGACTATTGCGGCAAGCTGCTCGTCGACGCCGGGGCCCGGGTGCGCAAAATCGAACCGCCGCAAGGGGATTGGCTGCGGCGGTACTCCGCCAGCTGTTCGCCCGTGCCGGACGGCGAGCCATCCCCGTTCTTCAGCTACCTCAATGCCGGCAAGCGCAGCCTGACCGTCGCCGCGGACTCCGAACGCTATCGCGCCGAGCTGGCCGGAGCGGACGTCGTGGTGGTCACCGCGGGCAGGTCACGGGCCGTGGCGCTGGGCGTCGACCCGCAGCGGCTGGTGGCCGATTCGCCGCGGGCGATCGTCGTCACGATCTCCGACTTCGGTTGGAGCGGACCCTACGCCGAGCGCGCCGCGAGCGAATTCACGTTGCAGGCGTGGGCCGGCTCGCCCGGCTTTCGCGGCGACCCCGCCGGGCCTCCCATCGCGATCGGCGGCGACCTGGGGGAGTACATGGGCGGCGTCTACGCCGCGTTCGGCGCGCTGGCCCTGCGTCGCCGAGTCGAGCGTGGCGGCCCCGGCGAGCATCTCGACCTGTCGATGCTCGAGGCGATGACCGCGATGCAGAGCAGCGAATGGTTGCATTCGCAGCTGCTGCGCGTTCCGCCCGTCCGCCGCACGTTGGAAGTGCCTTCGATCGAACCGGCCAAGGACGGCTACGTCGGCATCACCATGGTCACCGGGCAGCAATGGCTGGACTTCTGCGCGATGGTCGAGTGCCCCCAGCTGGAGGAGATCGAACAGCTGCGGTTTCAGATCGGCCGGTGGGCCTACCGCGACCTGATCCGCGAACACATCGGCCCGTGGCTGGCCGAACGGACCGTGGCGGAGATCGTCGAACTCGGTCAGCTGTTCCGGTTGCCGGTCGCGGCGTTGGGCAACGGTTCCACCATCCGCGACATGGAGTACGTGCGGGACCGCGGGGTGTTTGCGCCCAACCCGGCCGGCTTTCACCAGCCGCGCCCGCCGTGGCTGATGGCGGCGTGCGCGCCCGCGCCGCCGGCCGCCACCCCGTCGCCGGGTGAGGCCAACGATGAACCGGCCTGGGAGAGAAGCGAATCCGATCCGGTGCCCACTTCACCGGGTCTGCCGCTGGAGGGCCTGCGCATTGTCGACCTGACGGCGTTCTGGGCCGGGCCGGCCGCGACCCACCTGCTGGCCGCGTTCGGCGCCGACGTCGTCAAGGTGGAGTCCATCCAGCGGCCCGATGGCATTCGCTACTCCGGCGGGATGCGCACCGACGTGGACGACTGGTGGGAGTATGGCTGGGTGTTTCAAGCGATGAACACCAACAAACGTTCCGTCACAGTGGATTTGGGCTCGGATCGCGGACGCGACCTGTTTCTGGATTTGGTAACCGGCGCCGACGTGGTGATCGAGAACTTCTCACCGAGGGTGATGGACCAGTTCGGCCTCACCGCGGACGTGCTGCTGAAGGTCAACCCGAAACTCGTCGTCGCCCGGATGCCGGCGTTCGG
Source organism: Mycobacterium sp. IEC1808 (assembly GCF_002101935.1). Classification (NCBI taxonomy): domain Bacteria; kingdom Bacillati; phylum Actinomycetota; class Actinomycetes; order Mycobacteriales; family Mycobacteriaceae; genus Mycobacterium; species Mycobacterium sp. IEC1808. The sequence continues at coordinate 189,149 of NZ_LQPV01000005.1, forward strand.
CCTGGACGGTCCGTGGCGTGAACGCGTCGGATTCGCCCCGACCATGGAGCAGATCGCCGGCCTGGCCTGGGTGACCGGGTTGCCGGAGGCCCCGCCGGTGACGCCGCGCGGAGCCTGCGATCCGCTGGCCGGCGTGCACGCGGCGTTCGCCGTGCTGGCCGCCCTGAATTTCGCCCAACGCACCGGCACCGGCCAGCTCCTCGAGCTGCCGATGCTGGAGACGGTGCTCAACGCCACCGCGATACAGGCGATCGAAGCCGAGGTGTTCGGGGTGACGCTGGGTCGGCGCGGCAATCGTGGTCACGGGGAGGCGATTCAAAACATCTACCGGTGCGCCGGTGACGACGACTGGATCGCGGTCACGGTGCGCGACGATCCGCAGTGGCAAGCACTGGTCGACGTGATGGATCGTCCCGCCTGGTGCGACGAGGGCCTGGCGACCGCGGCGGGGCGGCGGGAGCGCGCCGACGACATCGATCGCCGGCTGCGGGATTGGTTCGCCGCGCAACCGCTGGAACCGACGGTGGAGCGGTTGGCCGGGGCGGGCGTTCCCGCCGCGCCGGTGGTGTCGCCGTCGTTGGTGACCGAGAACCCCCAACTGCGCGACCGGGGATTCCTGGAGGCTCTGAACCATCCGAGTACCGGGCCGGGCCTGTATCCGTGCCCGCCGTTCGCGAAGCTGGCCGGCCAGGACAAGTGGCTGCTACGCCCGCCACCGCGGCTAGGCGAGCACAATGGAGAGGTACTGCGCGATCTGTGTGGACTGACCGACGACGAGCTGGCAAACCTGGCCAGCGACAAAGTGATCGGGACCCGCCCGGCGGGCCTCAAAAGATAACGGTGAGGAGGTCGCCTGATGCGCGTTACGGTCGACGAGAACCTGTGTGAGGCCAACGGCTTTTGCGAATCGCTCGCCCCGGAGGTGTTCGAACTGGGCGACGAGGACGTGGTGCAGATCGCGGACGGTCCGGTGCCGCCGCGGCTGGAGATCGATGTGCGCGCCGCGGTGGACCAGTGCCCCAAGGCCGCGCTGCGCCTGATCGACTGACGGGCGCCACCATGTCGGCGGCGCACCGTAGAGCGCGGGCATGCCGCCGAGGGACATGTCCAGGTACGCCGCGATGCGCCCCTACTTCGAGGTCGTCGCTGACGCCCTGACGGGGTTGGTCGACGGGACCGACTTCTTCGACATGCACGCCGAGGATGTGGTGGTCGAGTACGTCATCACCGTCCCGGATTACCCGCGCCGCATCGTCGGCCGCGAGGCGCTGGCCGAGCTGTACGCCGACTACGGCGAGTCGATCGTCCAGACCGGCAGCAGCGACGTGTACCGCTATTACGACCCGGAGAAGTCGATGGTGATTCTCGAGTACACGATGCACGGGACGGTGGTGCGCACGGGCGCGCCGTACGTCAACCGATTCATCTCGGTGATCATGGTCAAGCACCGCAAGATCGTGCACTGGCGCGACTACCTGGACCCGTTGGCGGTGTTCGCCGCATTCGGCGACGCGCCGGCACCTTATTGAGCTACCGCCGCTCGGTCAGCGAGATCGCCATCTCGTCATAGATCGACATGTTGGTGAGCAGATTCGGATGGGCCACCTCGGCCGGACCGAGGGCGATGTCGTCGCAGCGCAGCAGCAGTTCGTCGAAGACCGCGCGGAGTTCCGCGCGCGCCAGCATGGCGCCCAGGCAGTGATGCGGTCCGCCGCCTCCGAACGCCACGTGCGGGTTGGGCTGACGCCCGATGTCGAAGGTGAACGGTGAGGGGAAGGCCTCCTCGTCGCGGTTGGCCGAGCGCAGCATGGACACCACCCGCTCGCCCTTCCCGATGTGCTGGCCGTCCATCTCGACGTCGACCTTGGCGGTGCGCGTCCAGTAGGCAACCGGTGACGCCCAACGCAACACCTCCTCGACGGCGCTCGGCCGCAGCTCCTCCCGCGCGCGGTACCGCTCGATCTGCTCGGGGTTCTCGACGAACGCCTGCAGCCCAATCGCCAACGCGTTCTTGGTGGTGTCGCTGCCGGCGAATGTCAGCACGAAGAAAAAGAACTCGAGTTCGTTGGCGGGCAAGCTGAATTCCTCGCCGTCCTCGCCGGTGATCACCGCGGACGCCAGCGTGCTCCAGATGTCATCGGTGGGATGGCGCCGCTTTTTCGCGGTGAGCTCCATCGCGTACCCGAAGATGGTGGCGTAGAGATCGGTGTAGTCCTGAAAGGTCGGCCGGGGCCCGGGCGCATTGGCTTTCAGGATGCTGTCCAGGCAATCGAAGATTCGCGGCCGGTCTTCTTCCGGTATGCCGATGATGTCGCCGATGACCGTCATCGGCAGCGCGTCGGCGACGTCCTCGATCCAATCGCCGCCGCCCTCGGCGAGTAGGCGGTCGATCATCCGCGCGGCGCGCGCCCGGATGCCGTCCTCGAGTCTGGCGATCGCGCGCGGGTTGAACGCGTTGGAGATCAGCTTGCGGCGCTTGTTCAGATCCGGCGGGTCCATGTTGATGATCGTCGGGTACGACGAGAACATCCCGACCGGCTGGATGAGCGGGCCGTCGACCGCGGTGAAGGAATCGGTATCTCGATGCAGGCGCACCGCGTGCCGATGCTTGGTGGCCACCCAGAATTCGCGGTGGACCGTATTGGAAAAGAGCTGAGTGACGCCCGGGGTCATCTCGTGCCGGAACAGCGGACGGGAACATCGCAATTCAGCGAACAGCTCGTCGGGAAAACCATTGCGCCACAAGGCAAGATCGGATAGATCCACCGCCGCAGCCGTCATCTGAACCCCGCTTCTAGCGCCACGCCGGCACCTCACCGACGCCGCGTTGACGTTCAATGCTTAAGATAGTAAAAATAGAGCCTATCGTCGAACCCGCTGGGAGGGGTCGTGACGGATACAATTTCGGACTCGGCATCAGAGTCGGCCGCAGATCCTTCGGAGCGTGAGTTCGGGCAGGCCGGGATCGCGCTGTCTACCTACCGGTTCCCGACGGGCTGGTTCATCGTCGCGTTCGGCTCGGACCTGCCGCCCGGCGAGGTCAAGCGCGCGCACTACTTCGGCGAGGAGTTGGTGCTCTTCCGCACCGAATCCGGCCAGGTGCACGTGATGGACGCGTACTGCCAGCACCTCGGCGCCAACCTCGGCGTCGGCGGCACGGTCGAGGGCGAGAACATCGTCTGTCCCTGGCACGGCTGGCGGTGGCGCGGCGACGGCACCAACGCCCTGATCCCCTACAGCAAGATCGGCTGCAAGAACAACGTCCGCATCCGCACCTACCCGAGCATGGAGTGGTACGGGTTCATCCTCGCGTGGCACGAGCGGCATGGGCGCGCGCCATATTGGCAGCCGCCGGTGCTGCCCGAGCTCGAAACCAATGAGTACTACCCGCTGCACCCGCACACGCAGATGCTCAACCGGGTCAAGGTGCACCCGCAGATGATCATCGAGAACGCCGCCGATCCCTACCACGTGCAGTACGTGCACAAGGCCGCCAATCCCGCCACCACCTCGTCGTTCGAGGTCTCCGGATACCACCTGCACGCCACCGTCAACGCCCATTTCGGCGGCGGCCGCGCCTCGACCTGGCTGACCCCGAACGGGCCGGTCGACGCCAAGATCATTTACGACAACTACTCGTTGGGATTGGGCCTGGTTCGCTTCCCCAGCGAGCTGGTAGCCACCGTGCAGGTGACCGGGCAGACGCCGGTCGACGAGGACTACACCGACTACTTCTACACGCAGGCTTCGATCCGCGAGCCCGGCGACACCGGCGACGTACCCACCGGCCGCGCCGCCAAGTTCCTGGCGCTGCAGCAAGAGGTCATCAAGCAGGACTTCTTCACGTGGGAGAACATGAAATACCTTGAAAAGCCCAACCTGGCACCCGAAGAGGCGCACGACTATGCCGCCCTTCGTCGCTGGGCGCACCGCTTCTACCCGGGCCCGCAGCCCTCGCCGTCCGACTTCGGCTACACGGCCGACGGCGAACCCGACCCGGCGGCCGCGAAAGCCTGATGCCGGGACCGTCGGATTTCGGCGTCGACAGCTTCACCGTGCCCGCCGTTCTGGATCGGCGGGCGGAGCAGCACCCCGACCGGGTGATGATGTCGATCGCCGGCGTGGACGTGACATTCGAGCAGATGCGCCAGCGGTCCCGCGCGGCGGCGCACGTGTTGGCCGGTTTGGGCGTCGGACCCGGCGATTGCGTGGCGCTGTTCACCGCCACCTGCCCGGAATGGGTGTACTTCTGGCTGGGCGCGGCGCGCATCGGCGCAGTCAGTGCCGCGGTGAACGCCGCGAACAAGGGCGATTTTCTGCTGCACACGCTGCGGTTGTCGCGGGCCAGGGTGATTCTCACCGACCCCGAGCGCCGGCCCCGGGTCGACGAGGTTGTCGGGCAGCTGGACACGGTGACCGGCGTTGTGGTGCAGGACGATTCGCTCACCGCCACGTTGCACCTCGACGCCGACGTTCCGGTGACCGAAAGCCCGGTCGGCCCGGCCGACGTGGGGGTGTTGTTTTTCACCTCCGGCACCACCGGGCCGTCGAAAGCGGTTGCCACGACGTGGCATTATCTGTTCTCGGTCGCCGCTACCGCCGCCGCCGCGTGGGAATTCGGCCCGGGGGAGGTGCTGTGGACGGCGATGCCGCTCTTCCACCTCAGCGCGGCGCCCAGCGTGCTGGCACCGATGCTGGTCGGTGGAACGACCGTGTTGGCCAAGGCATTTCATCCCGGCGAGGTCTGGGACGACATCCGCGCCCGCGGGGCCATCGGTTTCGCCGGTGCCGGCGCCATGGTGTCGATGCTGCAAAACCTGCCCGCGGATCCGCGTGACGCGCAGCTCCCGCTGCGGTTCATCTCCGCCGCGCCCATCGACGCGGATGCCTACCACGAGATCGAAAAGCGTTACGGCTGCCGCATCGTCACGATGTACGGCATGACCGAGGCCTTTCCGGTCGCCGTCAAGGGTGTTTCCGACGAAGGCGTGCCCGGAACATCGGGCCGGCCGAATCCGAACTTCGAGGTGCGCATCGTCGATGATCGCGGCGACCCGCTACCGCCCGGCGCGGTCGGCGAGATCGCCTGCCGTCCCAGGCACCCGCACGTCATGAGCGAGGGCTACGTGAGCGAGGGCTCGCGGGTGGAGCCGCACCCGGAGTGGTTTCGCACCGGTGATTTGGGCCGACTCGACGCCGATCGGAACCTGACATACGTGGACCGCATCAAAGACTCGTTGCGCCGGCGCGGCGAAAACATTTCCTCGGTCGAAGTGGAGGCCGTCGTCATGCGCCACCCCGCGGTGGCCGAAGCCGCGGCGGTCGGGGTGCCCAGCGACTTGGGGGAAGACGACATCCTGTTGATCGTGACGCTGCGCCCCGGGGCGGACCTCGATTACGCGGAGTTGCTCGACTTCTGCACCACCCGGATGCCGTACTTCTGCGTCCCGCGATTCGTCGAGGCGGTGGATGAACTGCCCAAGAACGTCATCGGACGAGTGCGTAAAGACGTGTTGCGCGCTCGTGGACTTGGTCCGGGCGCCTGGGATCGTGAGAAAGCGGAGTATATCGTTCGCCGGTAAGTTACGTTAATGTTACGTAATCGTCGGTAAGTTAATTTATTGTTACGTAACTACCCCTTGTTGGGCGTCGTCCAGAGAGGCTGCACAGCACATGACCATGACATATCAGGAACAGCAGATGCTCCAGGCCGCCACGGCCCGCGCTGCCATCCTGGATCTGACCGCCCGGCACAACAGGGCTTACTCCGACGGTGACCGCGACCGCTGGATCGCCACGTTCCGCCACGCCGGCGCCAGCTACACTCGCGATGGCGACCTGTTCACCGATCTGCGCGCGGCCTTCGACGGCGGCGACGGGCAACGCCTGGTCACCCTCGACCACGAGATCCGCATCGACGGCATCAACGCGAGCATGCGTTGCGTCGCGGTGCTGTTCGCCGCGATGTACGGCGATACCACCCTGCGGGCCACCGGAACGTACCGGGACACGCTGATCTACGAGCGCGGCGCCTGGTACTTCACTTCCCGTGCGCTCGAATGGGATTCGGTGCCCAGCCGGCATCCGCTCGTCATGTGAGTGGGGATCACGACCTCAGTTACCAGTTAGCCTTTGGTAGCTACGAAGACGCGCTGCGCATGGTCGGCGCGAAGTGCGAACCCCGCACCGCGGCGACCCCCGTCAGCGGCGCACGCATCCAGCTTTTTGCCGCGATGGTCCACGACGGGAACCGATCGTATTGGGATGCGGAGTTTGCCCGGGAGACGTGGGGCGGGCTGCTCGCCCCGCCGGCCCTCCTGATGGGTTGGTTGATCCCGCCGCCCTGGCAGCCGACGGGCAGGCCGCCTGCGGCCTCGGTGGTGCTGCGGGTGCCGCTGCCCGGCACCACGTTCATCAACGCGGCCAACGACGTTGAGTTCCTGCGGCCCATCGTCGAGGGAGACGTGCTCACCGCCGTCGAGGAGCTGGTGTCCGTGTCACCGGAAAAGCGGACCCGGCTGGGGGTCGGTCATTTCGTCGAGACGCTGGAGACCTATACCCGTCAGGACGGCGCCGTGGTGGCCACGTGCCGAAACACCCTATTCCGGTTCACGCCGGACGGCGCCTCGTGACCGACCTGGACTGGAACACGATCGACGTCCCCGTTGACTTGCCGGAGGTGGTCGATCACATCAGCTATCAGCGAGTGGTCGAGAACGCCGGGGCGACATGGGACTATTTCCCGGGACATTTCGACCCGAGTTATGCCCAAAATCAAGGCAACCCAACGATTTACGTCAACACAATGCACCTCGCGGGGTTCGCCGATCGGGTCGCCACCGATTGGGCGGGCCCGGGCAGCCGTGTGGTGCGCCGCTCGATGCGGCTGGTCGGCTCGGTGTACGCGGGAGACACGATGATCGGGCGCGGGCGGGCTCTGACCAAGCGGCGGGATACCTCGGTGGATCCGCCGCGCTGCCTTGTTGACATCGAGATCCAGGTGACCAATCAGCATGGCGCCCTGTGCTGTCCGGTCGAGCTCACGCTGCAGATGCCCGAACGCCGTGGCGATAGATGACGTAGCCGAACTGCACCTCGCGGCGTGCCGGCGATTCAGCGAGGCGGTCGTCGCGGCGCAGGGCAGGTGGGACCGTCGCTCACCGTGTGATGCCTGGGACGCCCGAGGGGTGCTCGAGCACGTGATCGGCTTTCACGACGTACTTCTCCTGCGGCCCCTCGGGCTGAAACCCGACCGGCCCCGGGACGACCCGCGGGCGCGTTGGCAATTGACCTATGACTCGCTGACCGGGGCGCTCGAATCCGATAGTGCTACGCGGCTGGACGCCTACCGGCTGATGCCGAACCTGACCCGCGATGTCGTGGTGCACACCTGGGACCTCGCCCGCGCTGTGGGCGCCGACGATCAGCTGGATCCCGGCTGGTGCGAAAGGTTTTACGCCGCCTTGCCGCCGGACACCCGAGAGCTGACCGCGTCGGGGATGTTCAAGGCGCCCGTTGCGGTGAACGACGAAACCGACGTGCAGACAAGGCTTCTCGCACGGCTGGGCCGCGACCCCGCGTGGCGACCGCCTGGGCTATAGCGGCGGCAGCTTGCCCTTGCACACCAGCGTCTGAAGTTCGACGTACTCGTGCAGGCCCTCCGGTCCGAACTCGCGTCCGATGCCCGATTGTTTGAAGCCGCCGAACGGGGCGCCGATGTCGAGGGTGTACATGTTGATGCCGTAGGTGCCCGTGCGGACCCCGGCCGCGACCTCCAAGCCATGGGCGATGTCAGCGGTCCACACCGAACCGGCCAGACCGTAGTCGCTCTCGTTGGCGATCCGGATGGCGTCGTCCTCGTCGCGGTAGCGCAGCACGGTCAACACCGGTCCGAAGATCTCCTCCCGGGCGATGCGCATGTCGTTGGTGGCGTCATCGAACAGCGTCGGCCGCACGTACCAGCCGCGCCCCGACGGACTGTCTTGGTCAGTGTTCAAGCCGCCGACCACCACGCGGGCCCCCTCAGTCTTGCCGGAGTGGATGTACTCCTGGACCCGACGTTGTTGCCGTTGCGCGACAAGGGGTCCGATATCGGTCGCCTCATCGGCCGGATCGCCGACGTTGAGCGACGACATCATCTCGGCGAGCGCGTCGACCACCTCGTCGTGACGCCGATCGCTGACCAGGATGCGGGTCTGCGCGACACAGGCCTGGCCGTTGTTCATCAGGCCGGCGGTTTTCAGCCCGGCCACGGTCTTGCCGACGTCGGCGTCGTCGAGAATGATCGCCGCCGACTTGCCGCCCAACTCCAGGCTGTAGCGCTTCAGCTGCTCGCCGCACAGCGCGGCAATCCGGCGCCCGATGGCGCTGGAACCCGTGAACGCGATCTTGTCCACACCGGGATGGCGGACCAGCGCCTCGCCGACCTCGGGTCCGCCCGGCAGCACCGAGACCACCCCGTCGGGCAGGTCCAGTTGTTCGATCATTTCGGCCAACCACAAAGCGTCCAAGGGCGTTTCGGGCGCGGGCTTGATAATCACGGTGCAACCGGCGATCAGCGCCGGGATCAACTTGGGCATGATCAGGAACTGCGGCACATTCCACGGCACGATCGCCCCGACCACCCCGACGGGTGCCCTGCGCAGGTGCACTTCCCCGAGCACGCCCTGGCGGCGCTCCGTCCAGGGAAAGTCGCGCGCGGCGGCCAGGGCGAGATGGATCAGCGAGGCAGCGGCGGCGCCTTGACCCAGCCGGCTGAAGCTGCGCGGAGAACCCATCTCGTCGGTGATCAGGTCGGCCATCTCCTCGATGTGGCCGCCGTAGATCCCGGCGAGCTGCTCGACCTTGGCCATCCGATCGGCATGGGTCATGCGGGGCCAAGGGCCGTGGTCGAAAGCGCTTCGCGCGGCGGTAACGGCGGCGTCGACGTCCTCGGGCCCGGCCACCTGGACGTGGCCGATCGGCTCCTCGGAGTGCGGCGAGATGACGGCGAGCTGTTGTGGGTTGGCGGGCTTGCGCCACTGCCCCCCGATGAAGAGTTCGTTATAGGAACGATGGCCGGGATTGTCGTTCATCGGGGCACTTCCTCGGGGAATGGGACCGCGACCGCAATTTCGCTATTGACGCTAACATAGTGAAAAAAGCAGGATGGCGCCGTGGCAAGGAAGCGACATGGATAGCGACTGGAGCACTTACCCGTTCCGGTTGGTTCCCGGCGATCCCCAGCTGGACTTCCCCGCCGCCGAAGGCGAACACGCCGACCAGGAGTCGGACACCTGGTTCATCGCCGGGCAGCTCGATGCCGCCGAAAGCGGCCGTTCGTTTGCCTTCCTGACCATCTTCAACAAGAACCGGCCGGGTGGAACGATCGTGGCGGATTTCTACACGATGGCGCTGTTCGACCTCGACACCGGTGACTACGGCACCTACACGGACTACGACATGCCGCCGGCGAACATGGAGCCGGGGGCCCAGCGCAAGCTGAGCATGGCGCCGGGTTACCTCGACCTGAGCTACCACAGCGGCGCGGGAACCGCGTCGTGGAGCGCCTGCCGCAACGGCGACGGGGAACTGTTGCCGTTCACGTATCGCGTCAGCCTGGTGGGAAAGGACCACTCCGGCCGGCCGATGCGGCTCGACCTGGCCGTAACACCAACGCGCGCACCGACACCGGTGGGTGCGTCGACCTACAACGGGAAGATCGTGTGCTTCGGCCAAAGCGAGACGTACTCCTACTTCCAGACCGGAATGGCGATGACCGGAACGCTGCGCTGGGGAGACGTCGTCGAACAGGTCTCCGGCAGCGGCGGGCACGTCGACCGGCAGTGGTTCCCGAAGTACGCCGGCGGCGGGGGAAGCGGGGGAGACCCCCGGGCGAGGTCACACGAGTGGCGCACCATCAACTTCGACAATGGCGTGGACCTGAGCATCTGGCGGCAATTCGACCGCACGAACGGCAATGCGCTGCAACCGTTTACCGGTGTCACGACCAGCTACCCCGACCCGGCCACGCCGCCCGACTGCGCGGAGGACGTCGAGATCACGATCCACAGCTACGTCCGGTGGCCGAACGCGGTGCGTCCGCTGGTGCGGCCCGTCGCGTCGGCTCGGTACATGCCGGACCGCCACCGGATCCGCTGCGCCACACTGCAACTCGACATTATCGGGGAGCCGTTAGTGGCGGCTCCGGCGCACGGCCTGCCGATCGAGTACATGGAAGGCCCCTACCGTTACCAGGGGACGCTGTGGGGCAAACCCGTGACCGGGTTTGCCTTCAATGAGCGCTCGCTCGCGCTGTATCGCGATTGGGAGTTGGTCGAGGTGCTGGCGACGACCGTCGCGAACGTCGAACCGACCGCCCCGGAGCTGCAGACGATCGTCGACCGGGTGGTGCCGTTGGTCGCTGCCGGCCGTCGCGGCGAGGCGGTCGAACTGCTGAGTGGCGTGGCTCCGGTCGTAAACGGGGCGCTGGCAACGATTCTCGAAGATCTGATCGCCGTCCTGTCCGAGCAGAACTGAGGGACTCTGCGCCGAGCCTGTAAATTCGCAGGCGTTCACTTGCGCTTTCGCTGCAAATTTACAATCTCGGCGCAAGCGCCTCGCCCCAGGTGATGTGGCGGTGCTGCAGCCCAGGTTCGTTGCGGCCGAACACCAGGTGATCCCGGGCGCCCGACTCGAGGTTGGCCTGCAGGCCCTCGGCCAGTCGGTAGTCCTCGTCGCGGACCGTGGCGTGGGCGTACTCGAAGACGGCTCGAGCGCCGGCGGCCACGGACTCGTCGGACAGGTCCAGCGGTGTCGAGTTCTGGTGCACGGTGATCGACCGACCGGGCCGGTCGCCCGGGTAGATGCGGAAGAGCTCACCGTTGGCGATCGTCACGGACAGCACGATGTTCGGGAACAGCGCGTAGATCACGACCATGTTGTGGAACGGGTCCCATTGCTCTTCGGGAATATCGTCGAGGTCAAGGATCGCGTTGAGCGGGAAGATCAACCGGTGATGTGGGCCGAACGCGTCGAACACTGTGCAGTTGCTGCGAGCGATGGTGGCAAAGGTTTGCCGATGCACGGTGGCGAAATGGTAGTTCTCCGCGAAGGTGTCGGCCGCCAGCTTCCAGTTGATCGGAAAGTCGAGCACCTTCTCGCCCAACGGGGACCACCGGCCGATGCCCCAGGAATCGAGCTCATCGGCCAGCGGCCCCAGATGCGCGGCGACGTCCAAGGTCGCGCCGGGATCCAAAGCGACCCAAAGGAATCCGGCATATTCGGCGGTCGGCAATTCCGTCAAACCATCGGACTTGATCGACGCCGTCTCCGATGGGCGCCGACCCGCTGCGCCCGGCTTCGCCGCGCTTGCGATCGACGCCTCCGGGAACCCCTCACGTCCCGGAAGCGCCACCAAGCGCCCCGTGTTGTCGTACGTCCACGCGTGGTACGGACACGTGAACCGCTTCGCCGTGCCGCACCCCGTCGCGACCTGCGATTGACGGTGCAGGCAGACGTTGTCGAACGCCTTGACCGAACCCGCTGACGTTCGCGTCAGCAGGATTGATCGACCCATCACCGTCTTGGTGCAGTACGCGCCCGGAGCCGGCAGCTCCGAGACATAGCCGACCAACTGCGGGCTGGCCAGCAGCATGGCCCGATCCCGTTCATGCCGCTCGACCGACGTGTAATCCCGTGCGTCCACCCGATGCTGCGACGGCGCCAAGTCGGTCGCCTTGTCACGCGCCAGCTTCAACGCACGCCGCGTCAGGTCGACGAGCTGGTCACGCTCCATATGCCCAGTACAGACCTTGTGACAGTTGTAAGGTCAAGCCGTGGCTGAGCAGTTGCTGATCGGCGACGTTGCGGCCCTGACCGGAATCGCATCGGGCCGCATTCGCCACTACGAGAAAATTGGGTTGCTGCACGCCGAATACCTGAGCAACGGCTACCGCGTCTTCGACGTCGACCAGGTGCTCGAGCTGCTGCGCATCGACCTGATGCGAAGCCTCGGCGTCGGCATCAACGACATCCAGCGCTTGCTCGACGGGGGCCAGACCACCCTGGCCGAACTGCTCGACGAGCACCGCACTTTGCTGGTGCGCGAGCGCGATCGGCTCGATCAGCTGATCGCGGCGATCGATGCCGCAACCGATACCGGCCCGTCCGGCCTCAACGAAGACATCCTGCGCAGGCTGGCGACGAGGCATCGCGACAGCATCGGCGTTATCGGCAGGCTCACCGCCCCGCTTTCCCCGTCCGTCACCGAGATGTACGCCCAGCTCTTCGACGGGTGGGAGCTGCCGGTTCCCGCTTTGTTCGGGCAGATGGCGTTGCCCCCGGCGGCCAGCACGCTGCTGGAGCAACTGGCCGAGACGCCGGGACATCAAGTGCTTTTCGACCGGCTGCGCAAACTCGCCAACGACGTGGTTGCGTTAGACGCAAGCGATTCCGCGGCAACAGAACTCGCGCGCACCTGGATCGACGCGCAAGTGGCCGACCCGTTGCCCGAAGACGTGGTCGGCGTGCTCCGGCGGGTGCAACCGTTGCTGGTGAACGACCCGGTGATGGTGCAGGGATTCCGGGCCTGGGCCGGCTCCATAAGCCCGGCGGCCGCCCATTTCCTTGATGAGATCTCCTGGCAGACCGCCCGCCGCGGCCTGGAGGCCATCATCGTCATCGTGCTGCCTGGCGATCCGTCGGTGTGATGCATATGTGATCTCTGATGCTCAGGTGGTTCACGTGACAAGTGATGTTCCTGTCGTACCCTGTGGCATGTGTCGGTCTCGCGCCGTGACGTGCTCAAGTTCGCGGCCGCGGCCCCGGGGCTGGTAGGGCTGGGCGTCGCGGCGGCGTCGTTGCGGGCCGCGTCGGCCTCAGCGTCACTGGGCACCCTGCTCGATTACGCGGCGGGCGTGATCCCGGCCAGCCAGATCAGGGCCGCTGGAGCGGTCGGATCCATTCGCTACGTCTCGGACCGCCGGCCGGGCGGCAACTGGATGCTGGGCAAGCCGATCCAGGTGGGTGAAGCCCGTGACCTGAGCAGCAACGGGCTCAAGATCGTCTCGTGCTACCAGTACGGCAAGGGGTCCACGGCCGACTGGCTGGGCGGGGCGGCCGCGGGGCTGCAACACGCGCAGCGCGGGATGCAGTTGCACGCCGCCGCCGGCGGTCCCGCGAACGCCCCGATCTACGCTTCGATCGACGACGACCCGTCGTACGAGCAGTACAAGCAGCAGATAGTCCCGTACCTGCGTTCCTGGGAGTCGGTGATCGGGCACGAGCGCACCGGCGTGTACGCCAATTCGAAAACCATCGAGTGGGCGCTGCACGACGGCCTCGGCTCGTACTTCTGGCAGCACAACTGGGGCTCGCCGAAGGGCTTCACCCATCCGGCCGCGAGCCTGCATCAGGTGGAGATCGACAAACGAAGCGTCGGCGGGGTGGGGGTCGACGTCAACGAAATCCTCAAACCGCAATTCGGTCAGTGGGCCTAGGGTCCCCGCGGTCCGACTTCCAGCAAACACTCGTTCGCTCATTTTCAGCCGTCGCGGGTCGGGCCTACGGGACTGACGCGGCGTCAACGGCGGTTAAGCGAGCCGAATTTTTTAACATAACGATTACATAACAATCGTGCCTTGATCAGCGCAGTTATAGCTACTCGACCGTAACCACCTGCATGCAGCAGGTTTGTTCGCCGCGCCCGCGCGGGCGGTTAAACCCGGTGTTACCCACGACACGGTTACCCGTGCGTAGAACTCACCAGTAACCGATCAACATGCAAAAAGGGCACTGATCCTTATGACACTCTTAGTACAGCCGATGCCGTCCGCCGCCCCGCTCGACCGTTGGGGTGGCCCGCGACAGCACACCGGCCAGCCGTCCTCCGGCTGTGATTCGACGGGGAATCGACGTTATGACAACAGGCCCCCACCGTCGGGAACGGCCGAACGAAACCGAGACGTAAAGACGCATACAGGGGAGAGATAGAAGGTGACGATCCACGAGCACGACCGGGTGTCCGCCGACCGCGACGGGAACAGCCCGCACAGCGCCCATGCTCTGGTCGACCGTCTGACGGCCGGCGAGCCGTATGCCATCGCCTTCGGCGGGCAGGGCAGCGCCTGGCTGGAGACCCTCGAAGAGCTGGTGTCGTCGGCCGGGATCGAGTCCGATCTGGCAACGCTGGTCGGCGAGGTGGAACTGCTGCTCGAGCCGGTGGCCAAAGAGCTGGTCGTAGTCCGTCCGATCGGTTTCGAGCCGTTGCGGTGGGTGCGCGCGCTGGCCGCCGAGGATCCCGTCCCGTCGGACAAGCACCTGACGTCGGCCGCGGTGTCGATCCCCGGCGTGCTGCTCACCCAGATCGCGGCGGCGCGTGCGCTGGCCCGGCAGGGCATGGATTGGACCGCGACGCCCCCGGTGGCCGTCGTCGGGCATTCGCAGGGCGTGCTCGCCGTCGAGGCGTTCAACGCCGCGGGCGCCCGTGACATCGAGCTACTGGCCCTGGCCCAGCTGATTGGCGCGGCCGGGACGCTGGTCGCCCGTCGGCGCGGAATCTCCGTGCTGGGCGACCGCCCCCCGATGGTCTCGGTGACCAACGCCGACCCCGAACGCATTCGCCGGCTGCTCGACGAGTTCGCCCAGGACGTGCGGACCGTGCTGCCCCCGGTCCTGTCCATCCGCAACGGCCGCCGATCGGTCGTCATCACCGGCACCCCGGAGCAGCTTTCGCGCTTCGAACTGTATTGCCAGCAGATCTCCGAAAAGGAAGAGGCCGACCGCAAGAACAAGATCCGCGGCGGCGACGTCTTCGCGCCGGTCTTCGACCCGGTCCGGGTCGAGGTGGGCTTCCACACGCCGCGGCTGGCCGACGGCATCGACATTGTCGGGAGCTGGGCCGAGAAGGTCGGCCTCGACGTCGCGCTGGCCCGGAAGCTGACCGAGGCCATCCTGGTGAGCGGCGTCGACTGGGTGGACGAGATCACGAGCGTTCACCAAGCCGGCGCCCGCTGGATTCTCGACCTGGGGCCCGGGGACATCCTGACCCGGCTGACCGCGCCGGTGATCCGCGGCCTCGGTGTCGGCATCGTGCCCGCCGCCACCCGCGGGGGTCAGCGCAACCTCTTCACCGTCGGGGCCACCCCCGAGGTCGCCCGGGCGTGGTCGACCTACGCCCCCGGCGTGGTCCGCCTTCCCGACGGCCGGGTCAAGCTCTCGACGAAGTTCACCCGGCTGACCGGACGCTCGCCGATCCTGCTCGCCGGCATGACCCCGACCACCGTCGACGCCAAGATCGTCGCGGCCGCGGCCAACGCGGGGCACTGGGCCGAGCTGGCCGGCGGCGGACAGGTCACCGAAGAGATCTTCGCCGACCGCATCGAGGAGCTCGCCGGACTGCTCGAGCCCGGGCGCACCTACCAGTTCAACGCCCTGTTCCTCGATCCCTACCTGTGGAAGCTGCAGGTCGGCGGCAAGCGGCTGGTGCAGAAGGCCCGCCAGTCCGGCGCCGCGATCGACGGCCTGGTGATCAGCGCCGGCATCCCGGACCTCGAGGAAGCCGTCGAATTGATCGACGAGCTCAACGACGTCGGCATCAGCCACGTGGTGTTCAAGCCCGGCACGGTCGAGCAGATCCGCTCGGTCATCCGCATCGCGACCGAGGTGCCCACCAAGCCGGTAATCATGCACATCGAGGGCGGCCGCGCCGGCGGGCACCACTCCTGGGAGGACCTGGACGACCTGCTGCTGGCGACCTATTCGGAACTGCGGTCGCGCCCCAACATCACGGTTTGCGTCGGCGGCGGCATCGGCACCCCGGAGCGGGCGGCCGAGTACCTGTCCGGGCGTTGGGCCGAGGCCTACGGCTTCCCGTTGATGCCGATCGACGGCATTCTGGTCGGCACCGCGGCGATGGCGACGCTCGAGTCCACCACCTCGCCGTCGGTCAAGCGGATGCTCGTGGAAACCACCGGCACCGACCAGTGGATCAGCGCCGGAAAAGCCCAGGGCGGCATGGCTTCCAGCCGTAGCCAGCTCGGCGCCGACATCCACGAGATCGACAACAGCGCCTCGCGGTGCGGTCGGCTGCTCGACGAGGTCGCCGGCGACGCCGATGCGGTCGCCGAGCGCCGCGACGAGATCATCGCGGCGATGGCCAACACCGCCAAGCCGTATTTCGGCGACGTGGGGGAGATGACCTACCTGCAGTGGTTGCGGCGCTACGTCGAACTGGCCATCGGCGACGGCGATTCGACCGCCGACACCGCGTCCCCCGGCAGCCCCTGGCTGGCCGACACCTGGCGCGACCGTTTCCAGCAGATGCTGCAGCGCGCCGAAGCGCGTTTGCACCCAAAGGATTTCGGGCCGATCGAGACGGCCTTCGCCGACAGCGAGCTGCTGGAGAACCCCGAGGCGGCGATCGAGCTGCTGCTCGCCCGCTACCCGGACGCCGAAACCGTGCAGCTACACCCGGCCGATGTGCCGTTCTTCGTCACGCTGTGCAAGACCCTGGGCAAGCCGGTCAACTTCGTGCCGGTCATCGACAAGGACGTGCGGCGCTGGTGGCGCAGCGACTCGCTGTGGCAGGCCCATGACGCCCGTTACGACGCCGACCAGGTGTGCATCATCCCGGGCACCGCGGCGGTGGCCGGCATCACCCGGATGGACGAGCCCGTCGGCGAGCTCCTCGACCGCTTCGAGCAAGCTGCCATAGATGAAACGCTGGCCGCGGGTGCGGAGCCCCGGCCGGTCACGTCGCGCCGGCGCGGGCGCGCGGACGTGACGGGACCGCTGGCCGTCGTGCTCGACGCGCCCGACGTGCAGTGGGCCGGCCGCACCACGACCAACCCTGTTCATCGGATCGCCGACCCGAATGACTGGCTGGTGCATGACGGACCGGAAAGCCAGCGTGCCACCCACTCCTCCACCGGGGCGCGGCTCGAGGTCAACGGTGACGGCGTCGTGCTGAGCGTGCCCGTGTCGGGCGCGTGGGTCGATATCCCATTCCGGTTGCCCGCCAACACCGTTGACGGCGGCACCCCGGTGGTGTCCACCGAGGACGCCACCGCCGCAATGCGCGCGGTCCTGGCGATCGCCGCGGGCGTCGACGGGCCGGACCTCCTGCCCCCGGTCACCAACGGGAGGGCCACCCTGACGGTGGACTGGGATCCCGAGCGGGTTGCCGATCACACCGGCGTCACGGCCGTCTTCGGCGAGCCGCTGGCGCCGAGCCTCACCACCGTGCCCGACGCGCTCGTCGGCCCTTGCTGGCCCGCCGTTTTCGCGGCCATCGGCTCGGCGGTCACCGATTCCGGTGTCCCGGTGGTCGAGGGCCTGCTGAGCCTGGTGCATCTGGACCACGCCGCCCACGTGGTCGGCACGCTGCCGACGGTGCGGGCCCAATTGACCGTCACCGCAACGGCTTCGGGCGCCTTCGACACGGACATGGGCCGGGTGGTCCCGGTCTCGGTGTCTATTTCGGACGCGGACGGTGCGGTAATCGCCACGCTCGCGGAGCGTTTCGCGATCCTCGGGCGCACCGGCGCGGCCGAGCTCACCGATCCGGTCCGGGCTGGCGGGGCGGTGTCGGAGAATGCGACCGACACGCCGCGTCGTCGCCGTCGCGACGTCACGTTAACGGCGCCGGTGGACATGCGCCCGTTCGCGGTGGTGTCCGGTGACCACAACCCGATTCACACCGATCGGGCGGCCGCGCTGCTGGCCGGGCTGGAATCGCCGATCGTGCACGGCATGTGGCTGTCGGCCGCGGCGCAGCACGCGGCGACCGCGACCGACGGCAAGGCCCGCCCGCCCGCTCGGCTGGTCGGCTGGACGGCGCGTTTCCTGGGCATGGTGCGCCCCGGTGACGAGGTCGATTTCCGGGTGGATCGCGTCGGAATCGACCGGGGCGCCGAGGTTTTGGAGGTGGCCGCTCGGGTCGGCTCGGACCTGGTGATGTCGGCCACCGCGCGGCTGGGCTCCCCGAGGACCGTCTACGCGTTCCCCGGGCAGGGCATCCAGCACAAGGGCATGGGCATGGAGGTCCGGGCCCGGTCCAAGGCGGCGCGCAAGGTATGGGACGCCGCCGACAAGTTCACCCGGGACACGCTGGGCTTCTCGGTGCTGCATGTGGTGCGCGACAACCCGACCAGCATCATCGCCAGCGGCGTGCACTACAACCACCCTGAAGGCGTGCTGTACCTGACGCAGTTCACCCAGGTCGCGATGGCGACCGTGGCCGCCGCGCAGGTCGCCGAGATGCGTGAGCAGGGTGCCTTCGTCGAAGGCGCCATCGCGTGCGGCCACTCCGTCGGTGAATACACCGCCCTGGCCTGCGTGACCGGCATCTATGAGCTGGAAGCCTTGCTGGAGATGGTGTTTCACCGCGGGTCCAAGATGCACGACATCGTGCCGCGCGACGAGCTGGGTCGCTCCAACTACCGACTCGCGGCGATCCGGCCCTCGCAAATCGACCTGCCCGACGAGGAGGTTCCGGCGTTCGTCGCCGGGATCGCCGAGAGCACGGGTGAATTCCTCGAGATCGTGAACTTCAATCTGCGTGGCTCTCAGTACGCGATCGCCGGCACCGTGCGCGGCCTGGAGGCACTGGAGGCCGAGGTCGAGCGTCGGCGCGAGCTCACCGGCGGCCGGCGCTCGTTCATCCTGGTGCCCGGCATCGACGTGCCTTTCCACTCGCGGGTATTGCGGGTCGGCGTGGCCGACTTCCGGCGCGCGCTGGAGCGGGTCATGCCGCGCGACAAGGATCCCGACATCATCATCGGCCGCTACATCCCGAACCTGGTGCCGCGGCCGTTCACCCTCGATCGCGACTTCGTCCAGGAGATCAGGGATTTGGTGCCCGCCGAGCCGCTCGACGAGATCCTCGCCGACTACGACACCTGGCGTCGTGAGCGGCCGGCCGAGCTGGCCCGCAAGGTGTTGATCGAGCTGCTGGCCTGGCAGTTCGCCAGCCCAGTGCGCTGGATCGAGACCCAGGACCTGCTGTTCACCGAGGAGGCCGCGGGCGGTCTCGGTGTGGAGCGGTTCGTCGAGATCGGTGTCAAGTCGGCGCCGACCGTCGCCGGCCTCGCGACCAACACCCTCAAGCTGCCCGAATACGCGCACAGCACGGTCGAAGTGCTCAACGCCGAGCGTGACGCCGCTGTGCTGTTCGCCACCGACACCGACCCGGAGCCGGAGCCCGAGGACGAGGTCGACGATTCCATCGCAGCCACCGCGGACGCGGCGGCGCCGGAAACCGCTGCGTCCGCACCGGTTTCCGCACCGGCCGCGCCGTCGGGGGCAGCTCGGCCGGACGACATCACGTTCGACGCCGCCGACGCCACCCTGGCGCTCATCGCGCTGTCGGCCAAGATGCGCATCGACCAGATCGAACAGCTGGACTCCATCGAGTCCATCACCGACGGCGCGTCGTCGCGGCGCAACCAGCTGCTGGTGGACCTGGGTTCGGAGCTGAACCTGGGGGCCATCGACGGCGCCGCCGAGGCCGATCTGGCCGGTCTGCGCGCGCAGGTGACCAAGCTGGCGCGCACGTACAAGCCTTACGGCCCCGTGCTTTCCGACGCGATCAACGACCAACTGCGCACGGTGCTGGGGCCGTCGGGCAAGCGGCCGGCCGCGATCGCCGAGCGGGTCAAGAAGACCTGGGAGCTGGGCGAGGGTTGGGCCAAGCACGTCACGGTGGAAGTGGCGCTGGGTACCCGCGAGGGCACCAGCGTTCGTGGCGGCGCCATGGGCCACCTGCACGAGGGTGCGCTGGCCGATGCCGCCTCCGTCGACAAGGTCATCGACGCGGCCGTCATGTCGGTCGCCGCGCGGCACGGCATTTCGGTGGCGCTGCCCTCGGCGGGCGGTGGCGGCGGCGCGACCATCGACGCGGCCGCGCTCTCCGAATTCACCGACCAGATCACCGGTCGCGACGGCGTGCTGGCCTCGGCGGCCCGCCTGGTGCTGGGCCAGCTGGGCCTCGACGACCCGGTGAGCGTGTCGCCGGCGGCCACCGATGCCGAGCTGATCGACTTGGTCACCGCCGAATTGGGGGCGGACTGGCCACGTTTGGTGGCTCCGGTGTTCGACGCCAAGAAGGCCGTCGTGTTCGACGACCGCTGGGCCAGCGCCCGCGAGGACCTGGTCAAGCTCTGGCTGACCGACGAGGGCGACATCGACGCCGACTGGATGCGGCTGTCCGAGCGGTTCGAGGGCGCGGGCCACGTCGTCGCCACCCAGGCCACCTGGTGGCAGGGCAAGTCGCTGGCCGCCGGCCGCCAGATCCACGCGTCGCTGTACGGCCGCATCGCCGCCGGCGCCGAGAACCCGCTGCCGGGTCCGTCCAGCAGCGAGGTCGCCGTGGTGACGGGCGCTTCCAAGGGCTCGATCGCGGCCTCGGTGGTCGCGCGGCTGCTCGACGGCGGCGCCACCGTCATCGCGACGACGTCCAAGCTCGATGACGAACGGCTGGCGTTCTACCGCGGGCTCTACCGTGACCATGCGCGCTACGGTGCCGCCCTGTGGGTGGTGGCGGCCAACATGGCGTCCTACTCCGATATCGACGCCCTGGTCGAGTGGGTCGGCACCGAGCAGACCGAAAGCCTTGGGCCGCAATCCATTCACATCAAGGATGCGCAGACCCCGACGCTGCTGTTCCCGTTCGCGGCCCCGCGCGTCGCCGGCGACCTGTCCGAGGCCGGTTCGCGCTCCGAGATGGAAATGAAGGTCCTGCTGTGGGCCGTGCAGCGGCTGATCGGCGGCCTGTCGAAGATCGGCGCCGAGCGCGACATCGCGTCGCGCCTGCACGTGGTCCTGCCGGGCTCGCCCAACCGCGGCATGTTCGGCGGCGACGGCGCCTACGGCGAGGCCAAGTCGGCGCTGGACGCGCTGGTGAGCCGCTGGCACGCGGAGTCGTCGTGGGCGGCCCGAGTCAGCTTGGCGCATGCGTTGATTGGCTGGACGCGTGGCACCGGGCTGATGGGCCATAACGACGCGATCGTCAGCGCGGTCGAGGAGGCCGGCGTCACCACCTATTCCACCGACGAGATGGCCGCGATGCTGCTCGGGCTGTGCGACGTGGAGTCCAAGGTGGCCGCGGCCAGCAAGCCGATCGAGGCGGATCTGACCGGCGGCCTCGCGGACGCCAACCTCGACATGGCCGAACTCGCCGCCAAGGCGCGCGAGGAGATGTCGAGCGAGGCGGCCAGCGAGGACGACGATGACGCGGCCGCGGGCACCATTCGCGCGCTGCCATCCCCGCCGCGCGGCTACCGTCCCGCGCCACCGCCGGAATGGGCCGACCTGGACGTCGACCCGGCCGACCTGGTGGTGATCGTCGGCGGCGCCGAGCTCGGGCCGTACGGTTCGTCGCGCACCCGCTTCGAGATGGAGGTCGACAACGAGCTGTCGGCGGCCGGTGTGCTGGAGCTGGCGTGGACCACCGGGCTGATCCGCTGGGAAGATGACCCCCAACCCGGTTGGTACGACACCGAATCGGGTGATCTGGTCGACGAGTCCGAGCTGGTCGAGCGCTACCACGACACCGTGGTGGAACGCTGCGGGATCCGCGAGTTCGTCGACGACGGCGCGATCGACCCCGATCACGCGTCCCCGCTGCTGGTGTCGGTGTTCCTGGAGAAGGACTTCGCGTTCGTGGTGTCCTCGGAGGCCGACGCGCGCGCGTTCGTCGAGTTCGACCCGGAGCACACGATCATCCGGCCGGTGCCCGACTCGAGTGACTGGCAGGTGATCCGCAAGGCGGGCACCGAGATTCGGGTGCCACGCAAGACCAAGCTGTCCCGCGTCGTCGGCGGTCAGGTGCCGACCGGGTTCGACCCGACGGTGTGGGGCATCAGCCCCGACATGGCGAGTTCCATTGACCGGCTTGCCGTGTGGAACATCGTGGCGACCGTCGACGCGTTCCTGTCGGCCGGCTTCAGCCCGGCCGAGGTGATGCGCTACGTGCACCCGAGCATGGTGGCCAACACCATGGGTACCGGCATGGGTGGTGGCACGTCGATGCAGACGATGTACCACGGGAACCTGTTGGGCCGTAACAAGCCGAACGACATCTTCCAAGAGGTGCTGCCGAATATCGTTGCGGCACACGTGGTTCAGTCCTATATCGGCAGCTACGGCGCGATGATCCACCCCGTCGCAGCCTGCGCGACCGCCGCCGTGTCGATGGAGGAGGGCCTCGACAAGATCCGGCTGGGCAAGGCCGAGATGGTGGTGGCCGGTGGCATCGACGACCTGACGCTCGAGGGCATCATCGGCTTCGGCGACATGGCCGCCACCGCGGACACCGGCATGATGCGCGGCCGGGGAATCCACGACTCGAAGTTCTCCCGGCCCAACGACCGGCGCCGGCTGGGCTTCGTCGAGGCACAGGGTGGCGGCACGATTCTGCTGGCGCGCGGTGACCTGGCCCTGAAGATGGGCCTGCCGGTGCTCGCGGTGGTCGCGTTCGCGCAGTCGTTCGGCGACGGCGTGCACACCTCGATCCCGGCCCCGGGACTGGGTGCGCTGGGCGCGGGCCGCGGCGGCAAGGACTCGCCGCTGGCGCGTGCGCTGAACAAGTTGGGTGTGGGCGCCGACGACATCGCCGTGATCTCCAAGCACGACACGTCGACGCTGGCCAACGATCCCAACGAGACCGAGCTGCATGAGCGGCTGGCCGACTCGCTGGGCCGCTCGCCGGGCGCCCCGTTGTTCGTGGTGTCGCAGAAGAGCCTCACCGGTCACGCCAAAGGCGGTGCCGCGGTCTTCCAGACGATGGGCCTGTGCCAGATGCTGCGCGACGGGGTCATCCCGCCCAACCGCAGCCTGGACTGCGTCGACGACGAACTGGCGGGCTCCTCGCACTTCGTGTGGGTGCGCGAGACGCTGCGGTTGGGTGAGAAATTCCCGCTCAAGGCGGGGATGTTGACCAGCCTCGGGTTCGGCCACGTGTCCGGGCTCGTCGCGCTGGTACACCCGCAGGCGTTCATCGCGGCGCTGGACCCGGATCAGCGCGCCGACTATCAGCGGCGTGCGGACGCGCGCTTGCTGGCCGGTCAGCGCCGACTCGTGTCGGCCATCGCCGGCGGCCCGCCGATGTATCAGCGGCCCCCGGACCGTCGCTTCGACCATGACGCGCCGGAGAAGCGGCAGGAGGCGGCGATGCTGCTGAATCCGGCCGCCCGCCTGGGCGAGGACGAGGCCTACGTCGGGTGACTTCGGTTATCGGTTAACCTGGCCAGCCATGGGCATTGTCGGTGTGGGGATCGATCTCGTCTCCATCCCTGATTTCGCCGAGCAAGTCGACCAACCGGGAACGGCTTTCTCCGAAACGTTCACGCCGGGTGAGCGGCGCGACGCCTCGGACAAGAGCTCGTCGGCGGCGCGTCACCTGGCGGCCCGCTGGGCGGCGAAGGAGGCGGTGATCAAGGCGTGGTCGGTGTCGCGGTTCGCGCAGCGACCCGTGTTGCCCGAGGACATCCACCGCGACATCGAGGTGGTCACCGACATGTGGGGCCGCCCCCGCGTGCGGCTGACCGGCGACATCGCTAAGCATCTGGCCGACGTGACGATCCACGTGTCGCTGACGCACGAAGGGGACACCGCCGCCGCGGTTGCCATCCTGGAGACCCCTTGAGCGCTCGCGGAATAGCGGAGCGCGTCCGCGAGGTGTTGCCGTCGGTGCGCCGCGACCTCGAGGACCTGGTGCGGATCGAATCGGTGTGGGCCGACCCCGCCCGCCGCGACGAGGTGCACCGCAGCGCGCGGGCCGTGGCGGACCTGTTGTCGCAGGCCGGTTTTGGCGACGTGCGCATTGTCAGCGAGGGCGGGGCGCCGGCCGTCATCGCGCGGCATCCGGCGCCGCCAGGAGCGCCCACCGTGTTGCTGTACGCCCACCACGACGTGCAGCCAGAAGGCGATCACAGCCAGTGGGCGTCGCCGCCCTTCGAGCCGACGGAACGCGACGGGCGGCTGTACGGCCGCGGCAGCGCCGACGACAAGGCCGGTGTCGCAACACATTTGGCGGCATTTCGGGCCCATGGCGGCCGGCCGCCGGTCGGCGTGACGGTCTTCGTCGAGGGCGAGGAGGAATCCGGCTCCCCGTCGCTGGGTCGATTGCTCGCCGCGCACCGCGACGCGCTGGTCGCCGACGTGATCGTGATCGCGGACTCGGACAATTGGAGCACGGACACACCCGCGCTGACGGTTTCGTTGCGTGGGCTGGTCGACTGCGTGGTCGAGGTCGCGACGCTCGACCACGGGCTGCACTCGGGCCTGTGGGGCGGTGTGGTTCCCGACGCGCTGAGTGCCCTGGTGCGGCTGCTGGCCAGTCTGCACGACGACGACGGCAACGTCGCCGTGGCCGGTCTGCACGAAACCGACATCAGCTCACTGAATTATCCCGACTATCCGCCCGAGCGGGTCCGCGCCGATTCCGGTGTGCTGGACGGGGTGTCCGAGATCGGTTCGGGGTCGGTGCCCCAGCGGCTCTGGGCGAAACCGGCGATCACGGTGATCGGCATCGACACGACACCCGTTGCGGCAGCGTCGAATACGCTCATCCCGCGGGCCCGGGCCAAGGTCAGCATGAGGATTGCGCCCGGCGGCGACGCCGAGGCGCACCTGGACGCATTGACCGCGCATCTGCAGCGGCACGCCCCGTGGGGGGCGCGGGTCAGCGTCACGCGCGGCGACAAGGGAGAGCCCTACGCCATCGACGCCAGCGGCCCCGTTTACGACGCGGCGCGAGCGGCCTTCCGGCAGGCCTGGGGCGCCGAGCCGATCGATATGGGCATGGGCGGCTCGATCCCGTTCATCGCGGAGTTCGCCGCCGCGTTCCCGAAGGCGAAGATCCTCGTCACCGGCGTCGAAGACCCTGCGACCCAGGCGCACAGCGTCAACGAGAGCGTGCACCTGGGCGTGCTGGAGCGCGCGGCGATCGCGGAGGCGCTGTTGCTGGCCAAGCTGGCCTAGGTTTTAGCGGTTGCGCTGCGAGACGATGTTGTTGCTTCCCGTCCTGTTGATCGTCGGCGCGCCACCCCGGTAGGTCACCAGGTTGTCGTCGCCGATGATGCCGATGGTGTCGGCGCTGTCGACGGTGACTTTGTTTGCGCTACCTCGGATGTCGAGCCGCAGGCAGTGGCCGGTGACGGTGTAGGTGTTGTTGCCCCCGTCCAGCTCGAGGTTTCCGTTGTTGCAGTCGATCGTGCCCGTCGTACCGGCGTTGATCATGATGAGGTGCCCGTGCACGGTGTCCTTGTTGTAGTGAGTCGCCATGTAGCACCCGATGGCGATCAGGGCCGCGACCCCACAGATCAGGAGAAATCTTTTTCGGGGATTCTTCGCCAGCTCGACCAAGCTGGGAAACCGCCGCCACAAAGACTCGCCGGGTACCGCCCCACTTCCCGAGTCGGTCGTGAAGGGCTGGGGCGGCGTCACGGGTGGCTGGCCGACGCCGCGCTCCAGGTCGCGTATGTACTGCTCGGGGTCTTCTCGGTCCCTCATCGTCGGCTCCTTACACGTCTCCATCTAGGAACGCGCCATAAGTCTGCCCCATGACGCTTGCGAGATCCTTGTGCGCGACCGGACCGGCGTTGCGTCTACGAGTTGCTGAAACGCGCGAGCGGGCGCAAAGTACCCGTGGGCGGGGGCGAGAACGGAGAACTGATGAAGTCCTTGTTTGCCCTAGCCCTCGCGCTATCGGTCGTGGCGTCGCTGACGATGGCGCCGGTCGCGGCCGGTGCACCGGGCGATGCGGTGGTGTACACCGTGACGTCGGATGCCCCGTTGGCGGCGGTGTCGTATTACGACGCAACAGGTGTCCTGCAGATTCTGAACAATCAGCCTGTGCCGTGGTCGGTCTCGTTCACCAGCAAGGACACCAGCCCATCGGCGGTGCTGAGCGTCGCCGCGAATCCGACAGGTCAGAAGACGACGTGCACGATCACCGTCAACGGGACGGTGAAGGACACCCAGTCCAAGACCGGGGCGGGCGAAGCCAACCTGGTGCAGTGCATCTCAACGTAATCGGAACTCACTATTCGAACCCGCTCGACAATCCTCACGTTCCGCGGTCGACCTCGTCAAAAACCGCAACCGCGTGGGCAAATGGTTGCGAGGTGACGCCTAGTGGGCCGAAAGGATGGTCAAGCACGAAGACGAGGAATAGCAGTAAGCCGAGCAGGACAGCGACGGTACTCGTCAGGACCATGTGACCACGGTTGCTCGTCAGGCGCAAGAAACCGGTGAGCGTGATCAGCACCAACCCGCCGAAGATCAACGAACACCACAGCAGCGGCGGTATTCGTGGCTTGGCATCGAGGATCCGGGTGCTGCGTTCGGATGCCAAGGCGGTCAGCCGGCCTAGAAAATCTTGGCTGATGGGGCTCGACGCGGCATTGGACTGCTGACCGCCGACGATGCGATACATTCCCGTGATCGCGGCCCGCCCACGATTGCTGATGCGGCCGAAATCCTGCTTGCCCCACTCCGGGCCCTGCGTCCCATCCGCGTACTGGCGCAGCTGTTCGCGGATCTGCGATTGCTCGGGCTGCGGCATGGCGACGGTCTGGCGGTACATCGTCGTCAATGTCGATGCCTCGTTGGAAACATTGACCTCGGCGGACAGGAATTCCTGCCAGCCGACCACAACGGTGAAACCGAGGAGAGCGCCGTAGACCAGTCCCACAACCGTCACATACGGCGAAAGCGCCGAGTTATGTTCCGGGCCGGTGTCATCGGAAAGGACTCGGCTGCCCAGCTGGACGGTGCTGACCGCTATCAGTACTGCGCCGACGATGACGACGGCCAACAACAGCCAAGCTCCGATTGCCCCGAAGTCCCCCATCAATCATCAGGATGCCAACAATCGCCAGCCATCTCGCGAAGCGCCACCGACGTGTCGCCGAATAACTTCGTGAGTTGTCCACCAGATGATTGCCGCTGTGGTGGGATCTTCAATCCTCGACTACACCGAGAGGTCGCGCCGCAGCTTGGCGACGTGGCCGGTGGCCTTGACGTTGTACTGCGCGACGGCGATCTTGCCCTTCTCGTCGACCACGAAGGTCGACCGGATCACCCCGGTGACGGTCTTGCCGTACATCTGCTTCTCCCCGTAGGCGCCCCACGCCGTCAGCACCTTGCGGTCGGGATCGGACAGCAGCGGGAACGTCAGCTTCTCGGCGTCGCGGAACTTCGCCAGCTTCTCGGGCTTGTCCGGCGAAATGCCCACCACGTCCAGTCCGGCCTCGTTGAGCTCGCGCAGGTTGTCGCGAAAGTCGCATGCCTGTTTGGTGCATCCCGGTGTCGAGGCGGCCGGATAGAAATAGACGACCACTCGGCGGCCCTTGTAGTCGGCCAGCGACACCGTGTTGCCGTCGGCGTCGGGCAGGCTGAAGGCGGGCGCCTTGTCGCCCGGGGCGAGCCGTGTCGTCTCGGTCAAGACGGGTCCTTTCTCTTCACCGGCGCGATGGGGTTATCGCCGGCTGATCTAGGGTAGTGCGGGCAGGTGCATCACCTGAAGACTGGGACTTGGAGGACAGACACGTGGCGGACCGGGACCCCGAGGCCATCAAGCGGGACATCGACCTCGCCCGCGACCAGCTGGCGGCCACCGTCGACTCACTCGCCGAGCGCGCCAACCCCCGCCGTCTCGCCGACGACCTCAAGGCCCGCGCTGTCGAATTCGTGAAGAAGCCCGTGGTGATCGCTTCGCTCGTGGGGATCTCGTCGGTCGTCGTGATCGTCGTGGTCCGCCGGATCAGGGATCGCTGACCATCGCAAAAAGTGGCGAGTCCCGTATTTGGGGAGCCGTTGTTTATCGCGCCGTCTTGGCGGCTTCGCGACGAGCCTTCTCTTTCGCACGGGTCGAGCAGCAATGTCCCATATCGCAATGGAACCGGTCGGCGCATTCATGCGAGCAATAAATTGAGGCGGCCGGAAGCCAGTCCGGATCGGACAGGTCACGCCGTCGATCGTTCGGATCGAACGTATGGCCGCAATGTACGCAGACCTTGACCTTGGCCTTGGTAGCCATGTCGATCAGCGTACGCGCTATTGCCTTAAATCTGTGCTGGTTTCAACCCGTGACAACAATGGACGTCTTGTAACAAGTTTGCGCCGGCGAATCGGCTATTTCCGGACACTGAATTTCGGCACGACCGCGCGGCCATCCCGATGAGAACGACGGCTGGAGGTCTACACCATAAATCAGTGCCTCACAGTGAAATCGCTTGTAGCGCAAGTTGTTCCACGCCTCCCGCTCCGCGCGGTCGTGGATGTCCTTTGCCGAGCGTCGCTTATTGCTGTCCGCGCGAGTAGCTCACCCTGCCGTTGCGTCGTCGCCCAGCAAACTGGCCAGCTGGGGCACGACGAGCGGTGCGGTTGCCGTGCGGCTCGGAGCGACCGCGCGCCAGGCAGGAATTAACTCGACCGTCATGGCGTTGGCTAGCGATTGCGCGGGCGCCGAGATGCGTAGACGGTGAACCCGTGGCACATTCCTAGTCGGAGGGGACGGTGTTGAGGCTACTCAAGCGGGCATGGGTTGCGCTGGTTGTCGTTGTGGCAGTGGTCATCGGCGGCGTTGCGGTGCAGCGCCTCAGCGGCGTCTTTCCGGGACCCGGCCTACCCAAGCCCGACCCGCGCGACGCGACCCCGCCCTACGCGGCCAAGACCGCCATCTACGAAATCCTGGGACCACCAGGGACAACCGGCGTCGTCAACTGGATGGATGCCGACGCGCAACCGCAGAAGGCCAACTTCACCACGTTGCCGTGGTCGCAGACGATCGTCGCGGAAATGCCCGGCATCTTCGCGTACGTCGTCGCACAAGGCGACGGCCCGTCGATGGGCTGCCGGATCACCGTCGATGGCAAATTGGTCGATCAGCAACAAGTCAACACGCGTGATGCGCAGGTCTCCTGCTTGGACAAATCCGCGTGACCGATAACTCGAGCGACACGGACGAGATACCCGTCGCGCAACGTGCCGAAGTCGAGCACAAGCCGCGTCTGGCCCGCGCCATCCGCGTTCTGGCGTTGCCGATCGTAGTGATCTGGCTGTTGATTGCGGTGGGCGTCAACGTCTTCGTCCCGCAGTTGGAGAAAGTTGCCGAGGACGTCTCGGTGCCGCTCTCGCCATCCGACGCGCCCTCGGTGACCGGGATGAAGCACATCGGGGAGAAGTTCAAGGAGTACGACTCCGACAACCTCGTTTTGGTCACCCTCGTCGGTGACCAGCCGCTCGGCCAGGACGCCCACCGCTATTACGACGATCTGGTCAAGAAGCTGAAGCAGGACACCAAGCACGTCGAGCATGCGCTCGACTTCTGGGGACAGCGATTCACCGCCTCGGGTGTCGAGAGCTACGACCACAAGTCCGCCTACGTCCAGGTCAACCTGCGCGGCGACCAAGGCGGCGCTGTCGGCGACAAGTCGGTCGACGCGGTTCGCAAGATCGTCGCGGACTCGACACCCCCTCCGGGGGTGAAGGCCTACGTCGCGGGTCAGGGGGCCCTGACCGACGACACGATCGTCGTGGGTAACGCGAGCCTGTTCAAGATGACGATCATCACCGTCATCATCATCGCGATCATGCTGATGTTCGTATATCGGTCCATCGGCACTGTGCTGTTGACGATGGTGATTCTGTTCGTCGGACTGGCCACCGGCCGAGGCGTGGTGGCGCTGCTGGGCAACACCGGCATCATGGGGCTTTCGACGTTTGCCGTCAACTTGCTGACGGCACTGGCCATCGCGGCCGGCACCGACTACGCGATCTTCATGGTGGGCCGTTACCAGGAGGGTCGCGAGCGGGGACTCGACCGCGAAGCCGCCTACTACGACACCTTCGCCGGGGTCACCAAGGTGGTGCTGGGCTCGGGTTTGACGATCGTCGGCGCGCTGGCCTGTTTGCATTTCACTCGACTGCCCTACTTCAATTCGCTGGCATACCCATGCGCAATCGGTCTGTTGGTCGTTGTGGCCGCTGGGGTGACCCTGACGCCGGCGCTGATCGCAGTCGCAAGCGGTTTCGGCCTTTTCGACCCGAAGCGCAAGTTCAACTACACCCGGTGGCGCCGCCTGGCGACAGCCATCGTGCGGTGGCCGGCGCCCATCCTCGCGACCTCCGTCATCCTGGCGATCGTCGGCGCCATCGGGCTGATGGGCTTCAACCCCCGTTACAACGACCTGTACTACCTACCCAAGAGCGCTTCCTCAGTTCAGGCATACGACGCGGCCGATCGTCACTTCACCCAGGCCCGGCTGAATCCGGACCTGCTGATGATCGAATCGGACCACGATCTGCGTAACCCCACCGACATGCTGGTCCTGGACAAGATTGCCGGAGCCATCTTCCGGGTGCCCGGCATCGAACGGGTGCAGAGCATCACCAGACCGCTGGGGCCGCCGATCCAGGACGGGTCCGTCCCGTTCCAGCTCAGCGTGCAAACCGCGCCGATCCGAAGCAACCTGAACTACCTCAAAGACCGCGTCGCCGACATCAAGAAGATCACCGGTTTCCTCGACACTCAGATCGCGCTGTTGGAGCGCCAGTACGCGGTGACCCAAAAGCTCGCGGCCGCTGCGGAGGACAGCTCGAAAACCACGGGGGAGACAGCGGCGATCACGGACGAGATCCGGGACCACATCGCTGATTTCGACGACTTCTGGAGACCGATTCGCAGTTACTTCTACTGGGAGAAGCACTGCTACGACATCCCGATCTGCTGGTCGCTGCGATCGCTGTTCGACGCGTTGGACGGATTCGACCAGCTGGCCGAAAAGTTCCACGCCCTCACCGGCGATCTCTCCGACACCGCAAAGGCCACCCGCGAGCTGCTGGCGATCATTCCCGAGAATATTGCCGTCAGTAAGGCGATCCGCGACACGACACTGACCATCTACAGCACGTTCGACAACCTGGTCGATCAATTCGATCGGCTGACCGACACGAACGCCGTAATGGGCAAGTCCTTCAACGACTCTCAGATCGAGAGCCTGTTCTACCTGCCCCCCGAGATCTTCAAGAACCCCGACTTCCAGTTGGGGTTGAGCTTGATGGTGTCGCCGGACGGCAAGGCCGCCCGGTTCATCATCACCCACGCCGTGGATCCGGCGACGACGAAGGGAATCGCGTCGGTCGAGCAAGAGCGCCAGGCGGCCAAGGAGGCGATCAAACTCACCTCGCTGCAGAACGCCGACATCTACCTCGGCGGCACCGCTGCGACGTTCAACGACATCGCCCACGGCGCCAAGTTCGACCTGATGATCGCCGGGGTGGCCTCAATTGTGCTCATCTTCATCATCATGGTGATCGTCACCCGCGCTTTGGTCGCTGCGGGCGTCATCGTCGGCACGATCGTGCTGTCGCTGGGGGCCGCCTTCGGATTCTCGACACTCATCTGGCAGCACCTCCTTAATTTCGAGTTGCACTGGGTGGCAACCGAATTCGCGTTGATCGTGCTCTTGGCTGTGGGATCGGACTACAACCTGATGCTGGTGTCGCGAATCGAGGAAGAGATCGGAGCGGGCCTGAAAACGGGTCTCATCCGCGGCATGGGTCTCACCGGCCCGGTGGTGACCGCCGCCGGTCTCGTGTTCGCCGTCACCATGGCCACGATGATCACCAGCGACCTCCGGGCGATCGGCCAGTTCGGCACCACGATCGGGCTCGGCCTGATGTTCGACACCTTTGTCGTGCGATCGCTCATCACGCCGTCGATCATGACGGTGATGGGACGCTGGTTCTGGTGGCCAAAACGGGTACGCGTCCGCCCCGCCAGCCAGATGCTTCGGTCCGTCGGCCCGCGCCCGCTGGTTCGCGCGCTGCTGTACCAGCCGCGGCACGCGGATGTGCAGAGCAGCGCCCGGGACAGCACGCCGGTTGCAGGTTGAGGCGTCGTTGAGACGCGTCAGTTAAAAGTGCGCCGTCAGGGTTTCGAACCCCGGACCCGCTGATTAAGAGTCAGCTGCTCTACCAACTGAGCTAACGGCGCCGTCTACGGCCGAGACCGCGTAGGCGACAATAACAGGCGTCCTGCCGCCAAGCGAAATCCCGATGTCCCCCCAGGATAGCGGTTGAGTCGCGAGCGGGTGGTCCCCCGCCCGGTGGCGTAGGAAAGGTCTTGTTCGCCAAGAACTATCAAAATAGCGTCCCGCAGTAGGGCGCGCGCTCGGTGCTGAACGCGGCGTCCAGTTCGCGGATGGCACCCGGCCGCAGTTCGGTGAGGCGGTCCGCTCGCACCAGTTCGGAGGCGCGATGCGCCCCCATGTAGATGGTCGACAATTCGGCCAGGCCGATTTCGACGTCCGCCGGCCCCTCGTGCGGCGTGCATTTGCCGGCACCGTCACGGGTCTGGAGCTGGAATCGTCCGCCGGCGAGGTTGAGCGGGTCTGTGACCTCCAGCACGAGGTCGGTGTCCGCGGAGTATTCGCGTGCGCCAAGCACTTCGGGCACGTCGTTGATCCGCACCCACAGGAAATCGCTCATCCCCGTGGTCTGGGCGGTGCGTTGGTCGCGCAGTTTGAGCCGAAGCGGATCATCGACCGGTACGTCGATCTCGATGTTGTCGAACATCTCCAAGGCCAACAGCGTCTGCAGCAGCTCGGTGTGAGCTTCGTCGGTGATGGGGCAGAAGTCTTCGACGAGCACGGAGCCGAACGGCGGCCGAAAGGCGTGTTTGCCCGCACCGACGACGCGGTACGCCAGGAAGCCGTCCGGGTGAACGGTGAAGTTCAGCGCTGACCCGGTGCCCCGCTGGGTGGGCCTGTCCTCCAAAAAGTCGGCCCACCATGCGTCGTCTCGCTCCACCGCGCCGTTCGTGACCGCGCACCACCGTTCGTAGATTTCGGGCAAGAGTTCCTTCGCCTCCGCGGCGTTGACCTCGCGGGCTCGGTTGCCGTTCGGTGCGTCTCGAAGCTTCGCGAAGCGGCGGTCGATGGAGTAGCAGTGGGCGTAGCTCGCCACACCGGCGCCGAAACCGTCGTACATCGCGGTCTGGGTGGGAACTCCGCAGACGATCGGGTAACCGCGCTCGAGAAGCTTTCCCAGCCCCTGCGCACTGAGCTGCGCCCAAATTCCCGTTCCCTGATGCGTCGACGCGACCGCGATCATGGTCAGCCAGGCGGCCCGCAGGCTGCCGCCGCCGGGCACGGTGAGCCGGGCGCGATAGATGATTGATGTCCCCACCAGGGTCGGATGCTCGGGATCCGAGACATCCTCGGCGACCAGGATGTCCTCTAGCTCGACGCGGCGTTTCCAGGCTTCCACGGCGCGCGGGTCCACCGGGTCCCCGAAAGTGCGAGCCTGGTTCTCATAGACCGCCTGCCAGTCATTTTCGGTCGGATGCCTAATTATGATCGCGTCGTCGGTCGTGTTCATTGGTGGTCCAATCCGCTTCTAGCCCAGCCGAATCGGCGCTCCGGACGCCGAATCCTTATACCGGGGGCCCGCTCTCGTTCGATACCCGGGTGTCGGACCGTCAAACGTCAATTGACGCGGGCAACCCACCGCTGGGTGGGTCGGACGGCCCTCGTCTGGGTATAGCCATACCCCATGCTGCAAGGAATCACGCGGCTCGCCATTGCCGCGCCGCGTCGCATCATCGCGGCTACCCTCTTGATCCTGATAGGCGCCGCCATCTTCGGAATACCGGTGGTCAACCGCCTGTCGGGCGGCGGCTTCCAGGACCCGACGTCGGAATCCGCGCGGGCGACCGCCCTGCTCAGGGACCGATTCAACCAAACCGATCAGCAGATGCTGATCGCCGTTACCGACCCCACCGGCGCCCAAAGCGGCCCGGCGCGCCAGGTCGCCACCGACATCGTCGACCACCTGGAACGGTCGCCGTGGGTGCTGAATGTGTCCTCGGCCTGGACGTCGCCGCCGCAGGTCGCTACCCAGCTGGTCAGCAAGGACAGGTCGTCCGGCCTGATCGTGGCCGGGCTGAAAGGCGGCGAGAACGACGCACAGGATTACGCCAGCATCCTCGCCCGCGAGCTGGTGCACGACCGCGACGGCGTCACCGTGCGCGCCGGCGGCATGGCGGTGGCGTATGCGCAGATCAATGACCAAAACGCGGGCGACCTGCTGTTGATGGAGTCCATTGCGATCCCGCTGAGCTTCGCGGTGCTGGTCTGGGTGCTGGGCGGGGTGGTGGCCGCAGCGCTGCCGATCGGCGTGGGCGGGCTGGTCATCGTCTGCACGATGTCGCTGTTGCGGCTGATCAGCTTCGCGACCGACGTATCGACGTACGCCCTGGACCTGAGCATCGCGATGGGTCTTGCCCTCGCGATCGACTACAACCTGCTGATCATCAGCCGCTACCGCGAGGAGCTGGCACGCTCCGGCGAACGGGATCGAGCGCTGTTTCGGACGATGGCCACCGCTGGTCGCACCGTGCTGTTCTCGGCCACCACCGTCGGGTTGTCGATGGCCGTGATGGCGCTGTTCCCCATGTACTTCTTGAAATCGTCTGCCTACACCATCGTGGCCACCGCCGTGATGGTGGCGATCGCCACGGTGGTGGTAACGCCGGCGGCGATCACGCTGCTGGGTCCACGACTGGACGCGCTCGACGTCCGCCGGTGGTTCGCGCGCCGGGTGCCGCCGCGGTCGAAGTCGTGGCGCGACCATGCCCACAAGCCGGTCTATTCGCTGTTCTGGTACCGGTCGACCAAGTTCGTGCTGCGCCACGCCATGCCGGTCGGCCTGGCCGTCGTCGCGCTGCTGCTGTTGCTGGGCGCCCCATTCCTGGGGGTGAAGTGGGGCTTCCCGGACGAGCGCGTGCTGCCCCGCTCGGCGTCGGCGCGCCAGGTGGCCGACATGCTCGACAACGATTTCGGCAACGGATTAGGAACCTCGATATCCGTCGTCCTCCCCGACGCCCGCGGGGTGACAACCGCCGACCTGGAGCGCTACGCCGCCGCGCTGTCGCGCGTACCCGACGTGTCCGCCGTCACGGCGCCCACCGGGATGTTCGTGGCCGGATCCCTGGCCGGGCCGCCCGCCGCGGCCACCGGCATGGCCAACGGCAGCGCGTTCCTCACCGTGGCCACCACCGCGCCGCTGTATTCGCAGGCGTCGAACACCCAGCTCGACCGGTTGCACGCGGTCAGCGGGCCGGGCGGGCGGTCGGTGGAGATGACCGGGCTCGCGCAGATCAACCGCGACAGCGTCGACGCGATCACCCAGCGGCTGCCGGCCGTGCTGGCGCTCATCGCCGTCATCACGTTCGCCCTGCTGTTCCTGCTAACCGGCAGCGCCGTGCTACCGCTGCAGGCGCTCGTGTGCAATGTGTTGTCGTTGACGGCGGCGTTCGGCGCGATGGTGTGGATCTTCCAGAACGGGCACCTCGGCGCATTCGGGACCACACCGAACGGGACGTTGAACGCCAACATCCCAGTGTTGTTGTTCTGCATCGCATTTGGGCTCGCCATGGATTACGAGGTCTTCCTGGTCTCGCGGATCCACGAATACTGGCTTGCTTCTCCGGTCGCCCGCGAGGAGCGACCGAATCCCGCCGAGGCGCATGCGGTCACGGACGAAAGCACGGCGCTGGGCCTGGCCGGCATCGGCCGGGTCGTCACCACCGCCGCGCTGGTGATGTCGATCTCATTCGCCGCGCTGATCCCCGCGCACGTCTCGTTCATGCGAATGCTGGGTGTCGGCCTGACGCTTGCCGTGCTTGCCGATGCCACCCTGGTGCGGATGGTCCTGGTGCCCGCGTTCATCCACCTGCTCGGCCGGTGGACGTGGTGGGCGCCCCGGCCGTTGGTTCGGCTGCGTGAACGGTTGGCGACGGGGGAGGGCGACGCCGCCAAGGTTGGTCGGCGCCGTTGGGCCGCCGACGCCCACGAGCCGCGGCAGCCCCGGATCAGGAGATGGCCCAGCCGGGCGGTGACAGAGCGTGGTTAGCGCCGCCGTCCTGGCCTTGAGCTCCGCGCTCTGCATCGCCATCGGCGACGTCCTGCAGCAACGGGCTGCGCACTGCATCGAGGACAGGTCGATCGGCCACATCGCATTGCTCGGCACCCTGCTGCGCAACCGGCGGTGGTGGTGGGGTGCGCTGTTGCTCGTAGCCAGCATCGCGTTGCAGGCGGCCGCCCTGGGCAAGGGATCGGTGCTGCTGGTGCAGGCGCTGCTCATGCTTTCGCTGTTGTTCGCGCTGCCCATCAACGCCCGGTTGTGGCATCGCCGGGTGACCGTCGGCGAGTGGATCTGGGGCGGCTTGCTGACCGCCGCGGTGGTCGTGGTCGTGGTGGTCGGCAACCCAGGAGCCGGTCGCTCGAGCGCCCCGCTGGGAACCTGGCTGGCCGTGGCTGTCGTGCTTGCGCCGCTGCTGGTGGCGTGCGTCGTGGCCGGCCGGATTAGGGGTGGTGCCATGGCCGCCGCGCTGTTCGCGTTCGTGTCGGGGTCGCTGTGGGGTGTTTTCGGGGTGCTGACCAAGGAGGTCGTCGCCCGGCTCGGCGATGGCGGGTGGGCCGTGGCCCGAACCCCCGAGCTGTACGCCTGCGTGCTGGCCGCGGCGGGGGGCGTGGTCTGGAGTCAGGCGGCGTTCCGGGCCGGGCCCCTGACCGCTTCGATGCCCACGCTGCAGATGTCGCAGCCGGTGGTGGCGGCGGTGCTGGGCGTCGTCGTCCTCGGCGAGACGCTGAACGCGGGCCGCGCCGGCATAGCCGCCCTGGTGGTCGCTGCGCTGGTCATGACGGCAGCGATCTTCAAGCTCGCCCGTGTCGAGGCCGTCGTGACCCGCGATGGCGTCGAGGCCGGCCGGCGCCGGGTCAGCCAACCGACGTAATCGCGTGCGCGGCGGTCCGCGGGTTTCGCAGGCGGACTGCGCAATCCGTTCGCATAGCGCATTGTGAGCAGCCAAAAACCAATTACAATGCTTCCACTCTGGTCAGCGGTGACCGAATATGCCGATCGAATTGGAAGGTCGCTCGATGACGCCTTTGCGCAGACGTCGATCATGGCTGGCTGTCGCCATGGTCGTGTTTGCTGTCGTCGCCGTTGCCTGCAGCAGCAGTCACACCGCCGCGCCGGCGAAGGTCATCTTCGACAAGGGCACCCCATTCGCCGACCTGCTGGTCCCGAAGCTCACCACCTCGGTGACCGACGGCGCCGTCGGCGTCACGGTGGACGCGCCGGTGACGGTCAGCGTTGCCGACGGTGTTATCGGGTCGGTCACGATGGTCAACGAGAACGGCAAGATGGTCAATGGGCAGCTGAGCCCCGACGGGCTGCGTTGGTCGACGACCGACCAACTGGGCTACAACCGGCGCTACACGCTGAACGTGAAGGCGCTGGGCCTCGGTGGGGCCGCGACCCGGCAGATGACCTTCCAGACGAGTTCACCGGCCCACCTGACGATGCCCTACGTGGCGCCGGGCGACGGTGAGGTGGTCGGCATCGGTGAGCCGGTGGCGATCCGCTTCGACGAGAACATCGCCAACCGCGCCGCGGCGCAGAAGGCGATCGTCATCACCACCAACCCGCCCGTCGAGGGCGCGTTCTACTGGCTGAACAACCGCGAGGTGCGTTGGCGCCCAGAGCATTTCTGGAAGTCGGGCACCGCCATCGACGTGGCGGTCAACACCTACGGCGTCGATCTGGGTGACGGGATGTTCGGCGAGGACAACGTCAAGACGCACTTCACCATCGGCGACGAGGTCATCTCGACGGCCGACGACAACACCAAGATGGTGACCGTGCGCGTCAACGGCGAAGTCGTCAAGACGATGCCGACCTCGATGGGCAAGGACAGCACGCCCACGGCAAACGGCTTTTATATCGTCGGCGGTCGGTACAAGCACATCATCATGGACTCCTCGACCTACGGCGTGCCGGTCAACTCGCCCAACGGGTATCGCACCGATGTCGAGTGGGCCACACAGATTTCGTATAGCGGCGTCTTCGTGCATTCCGCGCCCTGGTCGGTCGGCGCTCAGGGCCACACGAACACCAGCCACGGCTGTCTGAACGTGAGCCCGAGCAACGCCGAGTGGTTTTACGACCACAGCAAGAGCGGCGACATCGTCGAGGTGGTCCACACCGTGGGATCGACGCTGCCCGGCACCGAGGGACTGGGCGACTGGAACGTCCCGTGGCCGGTGTGGCAGGCCGGTAACGCGAATACCTAACCTGGCGACCCGTTCCGGCGGCTCGGCAATGCGTCTTTCACGTTTCATTCATTCGTCCGCGACCTGAACGTTGTAGGGTGCCGGGCCATGAGCACCCCTTCCCCCGGGCCCGGTTGGTGGCTGGCGTCGGACGGCAATTGGTACCCGCAGCGTTGGGAGACCACCTTCGTCCATTACACGAACGAGTCTTTGGACGCCGTGATCGAAGAGGCGGCCCGCCAGTCCAAGGTCTACGGAGAGCAGGGCTGGGAGATCGTCGGCTCCTCGGTGCAACGCGTCCAGGTCGCCCGCCACTTCAGCGACTACGACAAGGGCGGCGACCACTATTTCGAGTGGAGCATCGTCTGCACACTGAAACGGCCGCTGGCGCCGGGATAACCGCACCCTTACAAAAAGGCCGGAGGACGAGACGCCCTCCGGCCTGTTGGGGTGGCTGACGGGACTCGAACCCGCGACACCCAGGATCACAACCTGGTGCTCTACCAGCTGAACTACAGCCACCATTGCCGCGAGCCGGCACCCGTAACTGGGCCAACGAGCGGCGATCATCGATACTAGCCGCTCGGTGGCTCGGTCTCCGAATCGATTGTTCGAGTTGGATTCTCTGCGTCCTGAAGATCGGCGACCACCATCTCGATTTCGCTGGTAGACGGCCCCGGCAGGGGCACGAATGCGGTCCGCCGGTAGTACTGCAGTTCGCGGATGGATTCGTGGATGTCGGCCAGCGCCCGGTGCGTGAGCCCCTTGGCGGGCTGGCCGTAGTAGATGCGCGGATACCAGCGCCGGCAGAGTTCCTTGATGGAGCTGACGTCGATCATCCGGTAGTGCAGGTAGGAGTCCAGCTTCGGCATGTCGCGGGCGATGAACGAACGGTCCGTGGCGATCGAGTTGCCGGCCAGCGGCGCCGTCTTGGGTTGCTTGACGTGCGTGGTGATGTAGTCCAACACCATCGCCTCGGCGGTCGCCAGGTCGACGGTGGACGCTTTCACCTCGTCGATGAGCCCCGAGCGCGAATGCATTTCGGCGACCACGTCGATCATCGACGACAGCGCGGCGTCGTCGGCGTGGATCACCACGTCGACCCCGTCGCCCAGGACGTTCAGCTCGGCGTCGGTGACCAGCACCGCGATCTCGATCAGCTTGTCCGAGGCCAGGTCCAGCCCCGTCATCTCGCAGTCGATCCACACCAATTCGTCGCGCACAGCGCTCAGCGTATGCGCAATTGAGCTCTGCCTCTGCCAGGGCCCGGGAAGTAGTGTGAGTGTGCCGGACCGGACGGGCGCGACTCGGAAAGAGGGGCGAGCACGATGACCACCGAATCAGCGGCGACACCCGCGCAGCGGATTGCCAGCGGTTACGCCGTCCAGGGCCAGGCTTTGGAATTGGGCACGGTCGTCGTCGACGGGGCGGCGGACCCGACCGCGCAGATTCGCATCCCGCTGGCCACCGTCAACCGCCACGGGCTGGTGGCCGGGGCGACGGGAACCGGCAAAACCAAGACGCTGCAACTGATCGCCGAACAGCTCAGCGCCGCGGGCGTGCCCGTGCTGATGGCCGATGTGAAGGGCGACCTGTCCGGGCTGTCCCGGCCCGGAGAAGCCAACGACAAGACCGCCGCGCGTGCGAAAGACACCGGCGACAACTGGACGGGGACGGCGTTCCCGGTGGAGTTCCTTTCGTT
Organism: Mycobacterium sp. IEC1808; assembly: GCF_002101935.1. Classification (NCBI taxonomy): domain Bacteria; kingdom Bacillati; phylum Actinomycetota; class Actinomycetes; order Mycobacteriales; family Mycobacteriaceae; genus Mycobacterium; species Mycobacterium sp. IEC1808. The sequence goes on from NZ_LQPV01000005.1 coordinate 228,956, forward strand.
GGGTACCAAGGGAATCGGCGTGCCGATACGTGCGACGGTCGACAGCTTCGGCCCCGTTCTGCTGTCAAAGGTATTGGGGCTCAACGCGACCCAGGAGTCGACCCTCGGGTTGATCTTCCATTGGGCGAAGGGTCGAGACTGGCGGCTGGTCACCACCGACGATCTGCGCGGCGCCATCAGCTACCTGACCAGCGACGCGGGCAAGGAAGACCTGAAGTCCCTGGGCGGCGTGTCGGCGACGACGGCGGGCGTCATCCTGCGGGCGCTGGTGAACCTCGACGCCGAGGGTGGCGACACGTTCTTCGGCGAGCCCAAGCTCGACCCGAACGATCTGCTGCGCGCCGACGGCCAGGGCCAGGGCATCATCTCGCTGCTGGAGTTCACCGGTCAGTCGGTGCGTCCCGTCATCTTCTCCACCTTCCTCATGTGGTTGCTCGCCGACCTGTACGCAAAACTCCCCGAGATCGGCGACGTGGACCGGCCCAAGCTCGTCTTCTTCTTCGACGAGGCGCACCTGTTGTTCGCCGACGCGTCCAAGGCGTTCCTCGAGCAGGTCGAACAGACCGTCAAGCTGATCCGCTCCAAGGGTGTCGGGGTCTTCTTCTGCACCCAGCTACCCACCGACATACCCAATGACGTGTTGTCTCAGCTGGGAGCTCGGGTGCAGCACGCGTTGCGGGCGTTCACGCCCGACGATCAGCAGGCTCTGTCCAAGACCGTGCGCACCTATCCGAAAACCGATGTCTACGACCTGCAGTCGGCGCTGACGTCGCTGGGGATCGGCGAGGCCGTCGTGACCGTGCTGTCGGAGAAGGGCGCGCCGACGCCGGTCGCGTGGACCCGCATGCGGGTGCCTCGTTCGCTGATGGCCTCGATCGGCACCGACGCGATCACGGAAGGGGCCAAAGGCAGTCCGCTGCAAGCCAAGTACGGGCAAACGGTTCAACAACCGGCGCAGCCCCAGGCCGGTCCGCAAGTTCCGCAAGCCCAGTCCGACTACCCGCCGGTCCCGCCGAACGAGCCGATTCCGCCGATGCCCGCTCCCGTGGAGCCGGCCGAACCGAAGGGTCCGGCCATGTGGGAGGAAGTCCTGAAAAACCCGACGGTGAAAAGCGGCATCAACACCGCGATCCGCGAAGCGGTGAAAGCGATCTTCGGTACCGGCGGACGACGCCGGAAGTAGCGCCTACCGCAAATTCGGCGTTTTATCAGCCGGGTGCGTGACGGCCCCCGGCTTGAGGTGGCTGACCAAAATGCAGTCCAACATCTCCTCGGAGAAGTAATGTTCGCAACCGCGCAGATACTTCATGTACTGGTTGTAGGTCTCTTCGGAGGTGACCTCAACGGCCTTCTCCTTGTTGGCCTCCAGCGCGTCACCCCAGAGACGCAGCGTCCGGATGTAGTGCCGACGCAACGAAACCGGTTCTGGCACAATAAATCCCGCCTTTTCGGCGTGTTCGATCATCATCGACGTTGACGGCAGCCGCGCACCGGGGAAGATATCGGTGATCATGAACCTGATGAATCGCATCGTCTCGAAGGTCAGCTTCTTGCCGCGGGCGGCCAGGTCGTACGGGTGGTAGCTGACGTTGCTCTGGATCGTCATCCGACCGTCGTCCGGCATGATGTCGAAGCACCGCTTGAAGAAGTCGCCGTAGTTCTCGTGTCCGAAGTGCTCGAAGGCCTCGATCGATACGATCCGGTCGACGGGCTCGAAAAAGTCTTCCCAATGCTGCAGCCGAACCTCGCGCGACCGAGTGCCGTCGATGGCGCTGAGGGCCTGTTCGCAATGGGCATGCTGATTGTGGGACAGCGTTAAGCCGATGACGTTGACGTCGAATCTTTCGACGGCGCGCTTCATGGTGGTGCCCCAGCCGCAGCCGATGTCCAGCAGCGTCATCCCCGGCTTGAGGTCCAGCTTGTCGAGGTTGAGGTCAATCTTGGCGAACTGCGCCTCTTCGAGCGTGAGATCCGGCGGCTCGAAGTAGGCGCAGCTATACGTGCGGCTGGGGTCCTGGAACAGCGCGAAGAAGTCGTCTGAGAGGTCGTAGTGTGCCCGGATGTCTTCGGGACGGGTCCGTGTCTTGGTCGGACCGCGCTGCACCTCGGCGATGTTCGTCATCTCCCCCCGAACGAAATGCACTGTCTGTGCAGAATACCCGCGTCGCTCCCCGTATGGGGGGAAGTCTAAGGGGTTCGCCGGGCGTGGCCTGTCGTTCGGCGGATACCGCTTCGGTGACCCCGAACACACGCCCGAGACCGGCGCGCCGCACTCAGGGCGACACTTCGGAATGGTTCTGAGCCTGCGCGCCATTGGCGGCGACAAAGGGAACCCCTTCGTGACGAACTGGAGAGCCGCCGGAAGTAGCCCCTACCCACCGCCGAGCTTCTTGTAGAAACTGCCCGCGATCGGCGCGACGATTGCGCGAGGGGCGTACCCGCTGGCCACCGACATGGCCTTCGACGTCAGGCCGGGCACCACGCGCATCTTATTGCGCTCCAACGCATCCAAGGAAATCTGTGCGGTGTGCTCCGTCGAGATCCACAGAAAGTCGGGTACCAGCTTCTCCACCAGGGACCGTTCGGCCTCATCGGGGAGGTCGGTGCGAACCGGCCCCGGCGCCAACAGCGTGACGTGCACACCAGAGTTGCGCAGTTCGCCGCGCAACGATTCGCTGAACGTGTTGGCGAACGCCTTGGTGGCCGCATAGGTGGCGTTGTAGGGGATCGGCGAATTGCCCGCCGCCGAACCGGAGATCAAGATGCCGCCCGCCTTGCGCTCGACCATGCCGGGCAGCACCGCCAACGTAAGGTCATGCACGGCAATGGCATTCAGCTGCACCTGCGCCTTCTCGCCCGCCGGGTCGAGGCCGGCGACCGGACCGAACGTCGCCGTCCCCGCGTTGGCGCACAGGATCGAGATGGGCCGGGCGGCGAGCTCGTCGCACAGTTTCGCCCGTTCCGTCGGATCCGCCAGGTCGGCGGGGCGCACCTCGACAACGACTCCGTACTTGTCGGTCAGCCGGGTGGCCAAGTCGTTGAGCAGGTCCTCGCGGCGCGCGGTCACGATCAGGTTGTGCCCGCGGGCGGCGAGTTCGGTGGCCAGCGCCGCGCCGATGTTTTGCGAAGCCCCGGTGACAACGGCGCGCGCGTCGGGACTGGGAGCTGGGACCGGCATGCGGCCAATGGTAGACAGCCTCGCACCCAATAGAGTGCCGAGCATGAGTCAGCGAGGGCCGGACGCCGTCGGGCCCGTGCCATCGCAGGTGGTGGCGTGGGCGCTGTGGGACTGCGGCTCCCTCGGCATGAACGCGATCGTGGCGACCTTCGTCTTCTCGGTCTACCTGACCGGTAGCGTCGGGGCCGGAATGTCCGGTGGAACCTCGCCGGCGAGTTGGCTCGGTCGCTCGCTCGCGGTCGCGGGGTTGACCATCGCGGTGCTGGCGCCGGTCGTGGGGGTGTGGGTGGAGGCCCCGCACCGTCGGCGGGTGGTGCTGACGGTCTTGAGCGGTCTCGCCGTCGCGTCGACCAGTTCGATGTTCTTGATCCGCGACGATCCCAGCTATCTGTGGGCGGGCTTGGTGCTGCTGTCGGCCACGGCCGCGTGCGGTGATCTCGCCGGGGTTCCCTACAACGCCATGCTGCGTCAGGTCTCGACGCCGCAGACGGCGGGGCGCATCTCCGGCTTCGGCGCGGCGTCGGGGTTTACCGGCAGTGTGGTCCTGCTGCTACTGGTCTATTTCGGGTTCATCGCCGGAACCGGCCCGAAGCGCGGGCTGCTGCACCTGCCCGTCCACGACGGGCTCTATGTCCGGGCGGCGATGCTGCTGACCGCGGCGTGGTTCGCCGTGCTGGCGCTACCGCTGCTGTTCGTCGCCCACCGGCTGCCGGACTCCGGCGAAACGTCGCGCGCGACCAGCATGCTGGGCGGCTATCGCAAACTGTGGGCAGAGGTGCGCGCAGAGTGGCGCCGCAACCGCAACCTGGTCTATTTCCTGGGGGCCAGCGCGCTGTTCCGGGACGGACTGGCGGCCATCTTCGGCTTCGGCGCCGTTCTCGGCGTCAACGTGTACGGCCTGTCCCAGGCCGACGTGCTGGTGTTCGGCGTGGCGGCCAGCGTGGTGGCCGCGATCGGCGCGATGACCGGCGGGTTCGTCGACCACCGGATCGGATCCAAACCGGTGATCGTCGGCTCGCTGGTCGCGCTCATCGCTGTGTCGGCCACCATGATGGCGGTGTCCGGTCCGCACGCGTTCTGGCTCTGCGGACTGTTGCTGGCCATGTTCGTCGGTCCTTCCCTGGCGTCGTCGCGCGCACTGCTGCTGCAGTTGGCGAAGGACGGCGGGGAGGGCGTCGCGTTCGGCCTCTACACGATGACGGGACGGGCCGTCGCGTTCGTGGCGCCATGGCTGTTCTCCGTCTTCGTCGACGTCTTCGGCGCCGTGCGTGCCGGGATTGGCGGGATCTGTCTGGTGCTGACCGCCGGACTGGTGGCGATGCTGGTGGTTCGGGTTCCGGCGCGCGCCGGCCAGCCCGCGTAGGCCTAGCCGCGCGCGTCGCAGACCGTCAGGCCCACCCCTTCGCGCTGGCTCACCTGGACCCCGGCGACGGTCAGCGAGCAGGTGACGTTGTGGCCGAAGTTGACGACCGTGACGTTCGGCGGATGCGCCGCCGACTTGGACAGGCTGACCTCTTTGCTCCACGGCAGCGCGACGTTGAACTCGGTCTGCAGCATGTCACCGGTGCCGATGTAGACGATGCTGAGCGCGCGGCCCTCGCCGGTGACGTTGTAGACGACGTCTTGCATCTCCACCGGGCCGGTCGTCTCGGGCGGCGTGCCCGACGCCGTCGGCGGCGGCAACGGCCGGAAGGTGCGCGACGGCGGGGTCGTCCGGGTTGACGGGCTCGGCGTCGGCGTTTCCACGGTCGAACCGGGCATGGCCGGCAGCGGCGGAACAACGGTCTGGTTCCTGATCGCGTCGTTGACCAGCACCAGCGCTATCACCAGCGCGACCGCCAACAGCACCGCCACACCGGCGCCGATCCACAACCAGCGCGGCGGCTTCCGGCCCCCCGGCGCCGGGGGCGCGGCCCCCTCGGGCGGTGCCTCACCCGACGGCGGCAGCTCCTGCTGCCAGTACCCGGGCAACTGTTTGGTGTCGTTCAGACCGGAGGTCCATTGCGAGCCATACCCGCCGTAGGTGGGCGCGTAGGGCCCCGCCTGGTCGGCATATGCGGGGTCGACGGGCGGATACGGGTAACCCTGCCGCCCGGCCGGTCCTGACCCAGATAGAGGGGGACTAAACCGCTCGGGTCGACGTGGATCGTTCATGTCCACCTCATGGCTTGCAGGGTACCTGGGCCGGGCGGTTCGGCGGTGAGACTCCGGAGTACGCGACTCAGGGGCAGTAATTGCCAGCACTGAGCGCGGCGACCGTCATCGCCCGCATGACCGCGCGTGACCGCGTCGCGCGAGCCGGTCGCGACCGCGTGTCGTCCGGCGACTTCATGCTGTGCGGTGTCGAGTTCAGCAGGCCGAACACCGCGTGGGCCGTCAGCCGGGCGTCGGCCTCGGCCAGCTTGGGATTGAGCTCACGCAGTACACCCACCCAAACCTCGACATATTGACGCTGCGCCTTGCGTACCTGCTTTTCAGCGGCCTCGGGCAGGTGCGCCAGGTCCCGATCCTGGATCCGGATCAGGTCGGGTTCACCCAGGGCGAAGTCGAGGTGGAAGTCGATGAGCTCGTCCAACGCGGCTGTCGCGTCGGCATTGCGGGCTCGCGCGCTCCGGGCGCCGGCGAGCAGGCGGGTGCTGATCCCCACCAGCAACTCGACCAGCATCGACTCCTTGTTGGGGAAGTGGCGATAGATCGCCGGGCCGCTGACCCCGGCGGCTGCGCCGATGTCTTCCAGGCGCACCGCCAGGAAGCCGCGCTCGGCGAAGAGCCGTTCGGCGGCCGACAGGAGTTGCAAGCGCCGGTCGGACTTCAACTGGCTCCGGCGATTTGGGGCGTCGGCCGGGGCGGGCCGGCCCTCCGGTGCGGAAGCAGTCACGACGGGTCTCCGTCCGCTCGGTTAATCATCACTAACTTAGCACGAGCGCGGCCCGGTTACAGATGTCCGAGAAGGGTTTACGGTGGGTAACCGAACCAGCCGGAGGCGCCGTGGCACACCTTTCATACGACCGGGGGCCGAGCGATCCGCCGTTGCTCGAAATGACGATCGGGGCCAACCTCGCCGCCACGGCCGCCGAGCATCCGCAACGCGACGCACTCGTCGACGTGGCCGCGGGGCAACGCTGGAGCTACGCCGAGTTGCTGGCCTCCGTGCGCAGGTTGGCAACGGGATTGGTGGGTGCCGGAATTCGCCGGGGCGATCGGGTCGGGATCTGGGCGCCCAACCGGTGGGAGTGGGTGCTCGTCCAGTACGCGACCGCCGACATCGGCGCGACGCTGGTCACCATCAACCCGGCCTACCGGGAACGCGAATTGGACTATGCGTTAAGGCAATCCGGGGTCGCGATGGTGATCGCCGCCCGCGATTTCAAGACCGCCGACTACGCCGCCATGCTGCGCGAGGTGGCGCCGCACTGCCCGGACCTGAGCGAGGTGGTGCTCCTGGACGGCGAGCGCTGGGCCGAGCTGGCCGCCACCGATGCCGACCCGACAAGGCTGGCGGAGATCGCGGCCGGCCTGGGTTGCCGCGACCCGATCAACATCCAATACACTTCCGGCACAACGGGATACCCGAAGGCGGCGACGCTGACCCACCGCAGCATCCTGAACAACGGCTACCTGGTCGGCGAGCTGCTCGGGTACACCGCGCGGGATCGGATCTGCATCCCGGTGCCCTTCTATCACTGCTTCGGCATGGTGATGGGCAACCTGGCGGCAACCAGTCACGGCGCGTGCATGGTGATTCCGGCGCCGGGTTTCGACCCCGCCGCTACGCTGCGGGCGGTGCAGGCCGAACGCTGCACCAGCCTCTACGGCGTCCCGACGATGTTCATCGCCGAGCTCGGCCTGCCCGATTTCGACGACTACGAATTGGGCAGCCTGCGCACCGGGATCATGGCCGGCTCGCCCTGCCCGGTCGAGGTGATGCGCAAGGTGATCGAGCGCATGCACATGCCGGGCGTCTCCATCTGCTACGGCATGACCGAAACATCGCCGGTGTCAACCCAGACGCGCTTCGACGACTCACTGGAACGGCGGGTCGCGACGGTCGGCCGGGTGGGTCCGCATCTGGAGGTCAAGGTGGTGGACGCGACGGGCGGGCACACCGTGCCGCGCGGGGTGGCGGGCGAGTTCTGCACGCGGGGCTATTCGGTGATGGCCGGGTATTGGAACGACCCGCAGCGGACCGCCGAGGTTATCGACGCGGACGGCTGGATGCACACCGGGGACCTGGCCGTGATGGACGAATGCGGCTATGTCCAGATCACCGGTCGCATCAAGGACCTCATCGTCCGCGGCGGGGAGAACATCTCACCGCGCGAGATCGAAGAGTTCCTGTACACCCACCCCGACGTCGTCGACGCCCAGGTCATCGGGGTGCCCGACAAACGGTATGGCGAGGAGGTCATGGCGGTGGTGATGCTGCGCGCTGGAGCGCCGGCGCTGACCATCGAGGGCCTGCGCGAGTTCTGCGCCGGGCGGATCGCGCACTTCAAGGTCCCGCGCTACCTGCGGATCGTCGACGAGTTCCCGATGACGGTCACCGGCAAGGTACGCAAGACCGAGATACGCGAGCAAGCGATCGAGTACCTGCGTGACCAGGGCTGAGCGCCCTGGACGCAGCGTGCTCGGCGATGGTATTCTCACGCCAGTTAATGAGGATTAACTGAAATCAGGAGGCTGCTGCGGCGATGGACAAGGTGGTCACCTCACCTACGGCGGCTGCCGACGCCGTGGCCGACATAACCGACGGGTCGTCCCTGGCGGTCGGGGGATTCGGGTTCTGTGGCATCCCGGAGGCGCTGATCTCGGCGCTGGTCGACTCCGGCGTGCGCGACCTGGAGACGGTGTCCAACAATTGCGGCGGTTACGGTATCGGCCTGGAAGCGCTGTTGCACCACAAGCGAATTCGCCGGGCGGTCGCCTCCTACGTCGGTGACAATAAGGAATTCGCCCGCCAGTTCCTCGCCGGCGAGCTCGAGGTCGAGCTCACCCCGCAGGGCACTCTGGCGGAGCGGCTGCGCGCGGGCGGGATGGGAATCCCGGCCTTCTACACGCCCGCGGGGGTCGGCACCCCGGTCGCCGACGGCGGCCTGCCGTGGCGCTACGACGCTGCGGGTGGGGTGGCCGTGATGTCGCCGCCCAAGGAGACCCGTGAGTTCGACGGCGTCACCTACGTTCTGGAGCGCGCGATCCGCACCGACTTCGCCTTGGTGCACGCGTGGCAGGGCGACCGGCACGGCAACCTCGTCTACCGGGCGGCCGCCGCCAACTTCAACCCGGATTGCGCGACGGCCGGCAGGATCACCATCGCCGAGGTCGAACACCTCGTCGAGCCCGGGGAGATCGACCCGGCCGCGGTGCACACCCCGGGTGTCTTCGTGCACCGGGTTGTGCACGTGCCTGATCCCGGCAAGCCGATCGAGAAGGTGACGGTGCGCCCGTGAGCTGGACGAGGGAGGGCCTGGCCGCGCGGGTGGCCGCCGAATTCGAGGACGGCCAATACGTCAACCTCGGCATCGGCCTGCCCACCCTGATCCCGAACCACATCCCCGAGGGAGTCACAGTTGTCGTGCATTCGGAGAACGGGATACTCGGTGTCGGGCCGTATCCCAGGCCCGACGACGTCGACGCGGATCTGATCAACGCGGGCAAGGAAACGGTCACCACGATGCCGGGTGCGGCGTTCTTCGGCTCCTCGACCTCGTTCGGGATCATCCGCGGCGGGCACCTCGACGTCGCGGTGCTCGGCGCAATGCAGGTCTCGGCGACCGGCGACCTGGCCAACTGGATGATTCCGGGAAAGCTGGTCAAGGGCATGGGCGGCGCGATGGACCTGGTGCACGGCGCAAGCAAGGTGATCGTGATGATGGAACACACCGCCAAGGACGGCAGCCCGAAAGTCGTTGAGCGGTGCACCCTTCCGCTGACCGGCGTCGGCTGCGTCGACCGCATCATCACCGACCTCGCCGTCATCGACGTGCACGACGACGGCCTGCACCTCGTCGAGACCGCCCCCGAGGTCTCGGTCGACGAGGTGATCGCCAAAACCGAACCGCCCCTGAAACCGGCGACCACCGGGAGGCCCACATGAGCACCGCCGTCACCGCCGCGCCGTCGTTCGCCGACGAGCACCGGCGGCTGGTCGCCGAATTGAACGCCAAGCTGGCCGCCGCCGCGCTGGGCGGCAACGAACGCGCGCGGGAACGCCACGTCAGCCGCGGCAAGCTGCTGCCCCGCGAGCGGGTGGACCGCCTGCTCGACCCCGGCAGCCCGTTTTTGGAGCTGGCCCCACTGGCGGCCGGCGGCATGTACGACGACGAATCCCCGGGAGCCGGGATCATCACCGGGATCGGCCGGGTATCCGAGCGCGAGTGCGTGATCGTCGCCAACGACGCGACCGTCAAGGGCGGCACCTACTACCCGATGACGGTCAAAAAGCATCTGCGCGCGCAGGAAGTCGCGTTGCAGAATCGGCTGCCGTGCATCTACCTGGTCGACTCCGGCGGCGCCTTCCTGCCGCGCCAGGACGAGGTCTTTCCCGACCGCGAGCACTTCGGCCGGATCTTCTACAACCAGGCGACCATGAGCGCCAAGGGGATTCCGCAAGTGGCCGCGGTGTTGGGGTCGTGCACGGCGGGCGGCGCCTACGTGCCGGCGATGAGCGACGAGGCCGTCATCGTGCGCGAGCAGGGCACCATCTTTCTCGGCGGCCCGCCGTTGGTCAAAGCCGCCACCGGTGAGATCGTGTCGGCCGAGGAACTCGGCGGCGGCGACCTGCACTCGCGGGTCTCCGGCGTCACCGACCACCTCGCCGACGACGACGAGCACGCGCTGCGGATCGTCCGCTCGATCGCGGCCACGTTCGGGCCGCGTGAGCCCGCCCAGTGGGAGGTGCGACCGTCCGTCGAGCCCAGGCACGCGCAGACGGAGCTCTACGACGTGGTGCCACCGGATCCCCGCGTGCCCTACGACGTGCACGAGGTGATTGTGCGCCTGGTCGACGGCAGCGAATTCAGCGAATTCAAGGCCAATTACGGCAAGACGCTGGTGACGGCGTTCGCGCGCATCCAGGGCCATCCCGTGGGGATCGTCGCCAACAACGGCGTGCTGTTCAGCGAATCCGCCTTGAAGGGCGCACATTTCATCGAGCTGTGCGACAAGCGCAGGATTCCGCTGCTGTTTCTGCAGAACATCGCCGGGTTCATGGTTGGCCGCGACTACGAGGCCGGCGGCATCGCCAAGCACGGCGCCAAGATGGTCACGGCCGTGGCCTGCGCCCGGGTGCCCAAGCTGACCGTCGTCGTCGGCGGCTCCTACGGGGCGGGCAACTACTCGATGTGTGGACGCGCGTATTCGCCCCGCTTCCTGTGGATGTGGCCCAACGCCCGCATCTCGGTGATGGGCGGCGAGCAGGCCGCATCGGTGCTGGCGACGGTGCGCGGCGAGCAGCTCAGCGCCGCGGGCAAGCCGTGGTCGGCCGACGACGAGGAGGCGTTCAAGGCGCCCATCCGGGCGCAGTACGAGGACCAGGGCAACCCGTACTACTCGACGGCGCGATTGTGGGACGACGGCATCATCGACCCGGCCGACACCAGAACGATTCTTGGGCTTGCGCTTTCGGCGTGCGCCCATGCGCCGCTGGAACCGGTCTCCTACGGCGTCTTTCGGATGTGAGGCGATGTTCGACACCGTATTAGTGGCCAACCGCGGCGAGATCGCGGTGCGGGTGATCCGCACGTTGCGCCGGCTGGGCATCCGGTCGGTCGCCGTCTACAGCGACCCCGACGCCGGCGCGCGGCACGTGATCGAGGCCGACACGGCCGTGCGTCTGGGCCCCGCCGCGGCCCGCGAAAGCTATCTGGACATCGACAAGGTCGTCGACGCCGCGGTGCGCACCGGGGCCCAGGCGATTCACCCGGGCTACGGGTTCCTCTCGGAGAACGCGCATTTCGCCGCGGCCTGCGAACGCGCTGGGGTGGTGTTCCTGGGCCCACCGCCACGGGCGATCGAGGTGATGGGCGACAAGATCACCGCGAAGAACGCCGTGGCCGCCTTCGACGTTCCGGTGGTGCCCGGGGTGGCCAAGCCGGGCCTGACCGATGACGAGCTGGTTGCCGCCGCCGACGAGATCGGCTATCCGGTGTTGATCAAGCCGTCGGCCGGCGGCGGTGGCAAGGGCATGCGGCTGGTGGAGGAGCCCGCGCGGCTGCGCGAGGCGCTGGTAGGTGCGCGACGGGAGGCCGCCTCCTCGTTCGGCGAGGACACGCTGTTCCTGGAGCGGTTTGTGTTGCGGCCCAGGCATATCGAGGTGCAGGTGCTTGCCGACATCCACGGCAACGTGGTCCATCTTGGCGAGCGCGAGTGCAGCCTGCAGCGGCGCCACCAGAAGGTCATCGAGGAGGCGCCCTCGCCGCTGCTCGATCCCGCGACGCGGGCGCGGATCGGCGCCGCGGCCTGCAACACCGCCCGCAGCGTGGATTACGTCGGCGCCGGGACGGTGGAGTTCATCGTCTCCGCGGATCGTCCCGACGAGTTCTTCTTCATGGAGATGAACACCCGCCTGCAGGTGGAACATCCGGTCACCGAGGCGGTCACGGGCCTGGACCTGGTGGAGTGGCAGCTGCGGGTGGCCGCCGGCGAGAAGCTGGGTTTCGCCCAGGACGACATCGAACTGCGCGGGCACGCGATCGAGGCCCGCGTGTACGCCGAGGATCCCGCGCGCGGGTTCCTGCCCACCGGCGGCGAGGTGCTGGCGGTGTCCGAACCGTCGGGTGCCGGCGTGCGGGTGGACTCCTCGCTGCTGCCCGGCACGCTGGTCGGCAGCGACTACGACCCGATGCTGAGCAAGGTGATCGCCCACGGCGACGACCGCGCGGAGGCGCTCGCGAAACTCGATCGGGCACTGGGGCAAACCGTGATCCTCGGCGTCCAGACCAACGTCGAATTCCTCCGCTTCCTGCTGGCCGACGAGCGGGTGCGTGCCGGTGATCTGGACACCGCGCTGCTCGACGAGCGGCTGGCGGACTTCGCGCCGGCGCCGGCGCCCGACGACGTGCTCGCCGCAGGCGGGCTCTACCGCCAGTGGGCTTTGTCTGTCAAGGCCCTTCGGGCCTCGGGCAACCCGTGGGCGGTGCCGACGGGATGGCGGGTCGGCGGTGGCGCCGCGCCGGTGCGCACCGCGATGCGGACCCCGCTGCGCAGCGAGACGGTGTCGGTGTGGGGAACGCCCGAGGCCGCCCGGGTTAAGGTCGGCGAGGGCGAGATCGTTTCCGCCAGTGCCGAACTCGACGGCCCACGGATGAGCGCGACGCTGGGCGGGCGGCGCCGCGACTACTGGTGGGCCGAGGCCGACCGGCACCTGTGGATCGCCGACGAGCGCGGAACCTGGCACCTGCGCGAGGCCGAGGAACACAAGATTCACCGCGCGGCGGGCGAGCGGCCGGCCGAGGTTGTCAGCCCCATGCCCGGCAACGTGATCGCCGTGCAGGTCAGCTCCGGCGACGAGGTCTCCGAAGGCGACGTGATCGTCGTCGTCGAGGCGATGAAGATGGAACATTCTCTACCCGCACCGGTTTCGGGCCGAGCGGAGCTGCTGGTGTCGGTCGGCGATCAGGTGAAAGTCGATCAGGTACTGGCTCGAATTAAGGACGGATCATGACGACAACAATCACTGCGGGAACATTACCCAAGGAATACGAGGACCTTCGCGACACCGTCGCCGACTTCGCGCGGACCGTGGTCGCGCCGGTGTCCGCCAAACACGATGAGGAACACAGCTTCCCGTACGAGGTCGTCGCCAAGATGGCCGACATGGGCCTGTTTGGGCTGCCCTTTCCGGAGGAGTACGGCGGCATGGGCGGCGACTACTTCGCGCTGGCGCTGGCGCTCGAAGAACTCGGCAAGGTCGACCAGTCGGTGGCCATCACGCTGGAGGCCGGCGTCGGGCTCGGCGCGATGCCGATCTACCGGTTCGGCACCGAGGAACAGAAGCAGAAATGGCTGCCGGACCTGACCGCCGGCCGGGCGCTGGCCGGGTTCGGGCTGACCGAACCGGGTGCCGGCTCCGACGCGGGCGCCACCCGCACCACCGCCCGGCTCGACGACGGTGAGTGGGTGATCAACGGCAGCAAGCAATTCATCACCAACTCCGGCACCGACATCACGTCGCTGGTCACCGTCACCGCGGTCACCGGAACGCTCGCGGGCGACAAGAAGGAGATCTCGACGATCATCGTGCCCAGCGGCACACCGGGTTTCACCGTCGAACCGGTCTACAACAAGGTCGGCTGGAACGCGTCGGACACCCACCCGCTGAGCTTCGCCGACGCCCGCGTCCCCGAGGAGAACCTGTTGGGTGCCCGTGGGACCGGCTACGCGAACTTCCTGTCCATCCTGGACGAGGGCCGCATCGCGATCGCCGCGCTGGCGACCGGGGTCGCGCAGGGCTGCGTCGATGAAAGCGTCAAGTACGCCAAGGAACGTCAGTCGTTCGGCCAGCCGATCGGCTCCTACCAGGCGATCAGCTTCAAGATCGCGCGGATGGAAGCCCGCGCGCATGTGGCCCGCACGGCGTATTACGAGGCCGCCGCGAAGATGTTGGCGGGCAAGCCCTTCAAGAAGGAGGCGGCGATCGCGAAGATGATTTCCTCCGAGGCCGCGATGGACAACGCCCGCGACGCCACCCAGATTCACGGCGGCTACGGCTTCATGAACGAATATCCGGTGGCGCGCCACTATCGCGACAGCAAGATCCTCGAGATCGGTGAAGGCACTACGGAAGTGCAGCTGATGCTGATCGCGCGATCGCTGGGGCTGTCGTGACGCGCGCCGGCGACGATGCAGAGTGGAGCGATGAGGGAGAGCGGCGCTCATGACGGGACCCCGGTCGATCATCCAGCGGGGCTTGTGGTTTGAGGAGTTCGAGGTCGGCACGACCTACCTGCACCGGCCCGGTCGCACCGTCACCGAGGCCGACAACGTGTTGTTCACCACGCTGACGATGAACACCCAGTCGCTGCACCTGGATGCGGCGTGGGCGGCCGAGCAGCCGGGCTTCCGCGGCGAGCGGCTGGTGAACTCGATGTTCACCCTCTCCACGCTGGTGGGGCTGTCGGTGGCGCAGTTGACGCTCGGCACGATCGTCGCCAACCTCGGCTTCTCCGAGGTGTCGTTCCCCAAGCCCGTCTTCCACGGCGACACCCTGTACGCCGAGACCGTGTGCACCGACAAGCGCGAGTCGAAGAGCCGGCCCCGCGAGGGCATCGTCACCCTCGAGCACACGGGCCGCAACCAGCACGGCGACGTCGTGGCGCGGGCGGTGCGGACCACCCTGGTACAAAAGCGGCCGGACACAGAGGAGTCGTGATGGACCTGCGCGCCGCCGGGCCGGCCTGGTTGTTCTGCCCGGCCGACCGTCCCGAGCGTTTCGCCAAGGCCGCCGCCGCGGCCGACGTCGTGATCCTCGACCTCGAGGACGGCGTGGCCGAAGCCGACAAGGCCGCCGCCCGCAAGGCACTACGGGAAACCCCGCTGAACCCCGAGCGCACCGTGGTGCGGATCAACGCCGCCGGGACCGACGAGTACGCCCGCGACCTGGAGGCCCTGGCCGAGACCGCCTACACCACGGTGATGCTCTCCAAGACCGAATCGGCCGCGCAGGTCACCGCGCTGGCGCCGCGCGAGGTGGTCGCGCTGATCGAGACGCCGCGCGGCGCGGTGTTCGTCGCCGAGATCGCCGCGGCCGAGGGCACCGCGGCCGTGATGTGGGGTGCCGAGGACCTGGTTGCCACCCTCGGCGGCAGCTCCAGCCGGCTGGCCGACGGCACCTACCGCGACGTCGCCCGGCACGTGCGGTCGGCGGCACTGCTCGCGGCGTCCGCGTTCGGCCGGATCGCGCTCGACGCCGTCCATCTGGACATCCGCGACATCGAGGGCCTGCGGGCCGAGGCCGACGACGCCGTCGCCGTAGGTTTCGACGCCACCGTCTGCATCCACCCCAGCCAGGTCGCCGTCGTGCGCGAGGCCTACCGCCCCAGCGAGGAGAAGCTGGACTGGGCGCGACGAGTGCTGTCGGCAGCGCGCTCGGAGCGCGGCGTGTTCGCGTTCGAGGGCCAGATGGTCGACTCGCCGGTGCTCAAGCACGCGGAGATGTTGCTGCGGCGGGCGGGCGAGTCCGCGTCCGAGTAAAGCGCGACACGTTTTCGCCTCAGCCGTGATCAACGCGGTGTCTTCGTATTTGGTTGCATAATGGGGGATACGCCAGTCTCGCGGCGAGCGCAGGCTCTCGGGTAGCTGGCGATCGCCAAGGAGGCGGTATGACGGAATTCGCGCAGAAGCCGATGACCGTCGACCTCGAGCCGGTCCAGCTCATCGCCGCCGACGGCACGCCGACCGCCGAGCGCCGCTACGGCCGCGACCTTCCGCCGGAGACGCTGTGCTGGCTCTACGAGATGATGGTCGTGACTCGCGAGCTGGACACCGAGTTCGTTAACTTGAAGCGCCAAGGGCAACTGGCGCTGTTCGCGTCGTGCCGCGGCCAGGAAGCCGCCCAGGTCGGCGCCGCGGCCTGCCTGCGCAAGACCGACTGGCTGTTTCCGCAATACCGTGAGCTCGGCGCGTATCTGGTGCGCGGCATCCCGCCCGGGCATGTGGGGGCGGCGTGGCGGGGAACGTGGCATGGCGGCCTGGATTTCACCAAGAAATGCTGCGCCCCCATGTCGATCGCGATCGGCACCCAGACGCTGCACGCCGTCGGCGCGGCGATGGCCGCGCAACGCCTGGGGGAGGATTCGGTGACGGTGGCTTTCCTCGGCGACGGCGCCACCAGCGAGGGCGACGTGCATGAGGCGTTGAACTTCGCTGCCGTCTTCGCGACGCCGTGCGTGTTCTACGTGCAGAACAACCAGTGGGCGATCTCGGTTCCGGTGTCCAAGCAGACGGCCGCACCTTCTATCGCGCACAAGGCAATTGGCTACGGAATGCCGGGGATCCGGGTGGACGGCAACGACGTCCTGGCGTGCTACGCGGTGACGGCCGAGGCCGCCGCCCGGGCCCGGGCCGGTGGCGGCCCCACGTTGATCGAGGCGGTCACCTACCGGCTCGGCCCGCACACCACCGCCGACGACCCGAGCCGATACCGCACCCAGGACGAAGTGGACCGCTGGGCGGCGCTGGACCCGATCCCGCGCTACCGCACGTACTTACAGGGCCAGGGCCTGTGGTCGCAACGCCTGGAGGAGCGGGTCGCCGCGCGTGGCAAGCGGATGCGGTCCGAACTGCGCGACGCGGTGTTCGACGCGCCCGACGTCGACGTCGACGAGGTGTTCACCACGGTGTACGCCGAGATCACGCCCGGGCTGGAGGCGCAGCGCCAACAGCTGCGGGCCGAACTGGGGAGGCTCGAATGACCCAGCTCGCCGAGCCCCCGGGCCTGCCTGCCCTTGATGCGGCAACCGGAGCGCAACAGCTGACCATGGTGCAGGCGCTGAACCGCGCGCTGCACGACGCGATGGTCGCCGACGATCGCGTTCTGGTGTTCGGCGAGGACGTCTCCGTCGAAGGCGGGGTCTTCCGGGTGACCGAAGGGCTCGCCGAAACCTTCGGCGAGGGGCGGTGTTTCGACACGCCGCTGGCGGAGTCGGCCATCGTCGGCATCGCGGTCGGACTGGCGCTGCGCGGATTTGTCCCGGTGCCGGAGATCCAGTTCGACGGATTCTCCTACCCGGCCTTCGATCAGGTGGTCAGCCACCTGGCCAAGTACCGCACCCGCACCCGCGGCGAGATCAACATGCCCGTCACCGTCCGGATCCCGTCATTTGGCGGAATCGGTGCGGCCGAACACCATTCGGACTCCACCGAGTCCTACTGGGCGCACACCGCCGGCTTGAAGGTGGTGGTGCCGTCCAGCCCGGCCGACGCCTATTGGCTGCTTCGCCACGCGATCGCCTGCCCCGACCCGGTGATGTACCTGGAGCCGAAGCGGCGCTACCAGGGCCGCGACCTGGTCGACGTGAGCCGGCCGGAACCGCCGATCGGGCGGGCGATGGTGCGGCGCCCGGGCCGCGACGTGACCGTCATAACGTACGGCAGCCTGGTGAGCACCGCCGTGGCCGCCGCGGAAGACGCCCAGCGTCAACGCGATTGGAGCCTGGAGGTCATCGATCTGCGGTCACTGGTCCCGCTGGACTTCGACACGATCGCCGCGTCGATCCATCGGACCGGGCGCTGCGTGGTGTTGCACGAAGGACCGCGCAGCCTGGGCTACGGGGCCGGCCTGGCCGCCCGCATCCAGGAGGAGATGTTCTACGAGCTGGAGGCACCGGTGCTGCGCGCCTGTGGTTTTGACACGCCCTATCCGCCGGCCCGGTTGGAAAGGCTGTGGTTACCCGGCCCCGACCGGCTGCTGGACTGCGTCGAGCGCGTGCTGGGTCTGCCGTGAGCACCGACGAGCGCGTCAAGCCATTCCGGGTTCCCGACCTCGGCGAGGGGCTGGAAGAGGTGACGGTGTCGTGCTGGTACGTCACCGCCGGCGACGAGGTCGAGCTGAACCAGGTCTTGTGTTCGGTGGAGACCGCCAAGGCCGAGGTGGAAATCCCGAGCCCGTACGCCGGGCGAATCGTCGAGACCAACGGGGGCGAGGGCGATGTGCTCAAGGTCGGCGCGGTGCTGGTCCGCATCGACACCGCGGCCACCGCCACCAACGGTGAGGCCGCGGCGCCGACGTTGGTCGGCTACGGCGCCGACGCGGCCATCGACGCCAGCCGACGGGCCGCCCGGCCGCTCGCCGCCCCACCCGCGCGCAAGCTGGCCAAGGAACTCGCAGTCGACCTCGCCTCGATCCGACGCGATGCGGGTGAGATCATCACCCGGGCGGACGTGCTGGCGGCCGCCCAGGGGACGGGGACTGACATTCGGCCGGTTCGCGGCGTGCAGGCCCGGATGGCCGAGAAGATGGCGTTGTCGCACAAGGAAATCCCGGCCGCCACGGTCAGCGTCGAAGTCGATTGCAGCGCGCTGCTGCGGCTGCGCGACCGTTGTCGTCCCGCTCACCCGGAGATCACGCCGTTCGTGCTGACGCTGCGGCTTCTCGTTATTGCCCTGGGCCGCAACATCATCCTCAACTCGACCTGGGTCGACTCGCCCGAAGGCCCGCAGGTCCAGGTCCATCGCGGCGTGCATCTGGGGTTCGGCGTGGCCACCGAGCGGGGGCTGCTGGTCCCGGTGATCACCGACGCGCAGAACAAGACGACCCGCGAACTGGCCAGCAGGACAGCCGAATTGATTGCCGGCGCGCGGGAGGGCAGCCTGACACCCGCGGAGCTGCTCGGCTCGACGTTCACCGTGTCGAACTTCGGGGCGCTGGGCGTGGACGAGGGCGTGCCGGTGATCAACCATCCGGAGGCGGCGATCCTGGGCATGGGAGCGATCAGGCCACGCCCGGTGGTCGTCGGCGACGAAGTCGTCGTCCGCTCGACGATGAGCCTGACGTGCGTATTCGATCACCGCGTCGCCGATGGCGCCCAGGTGGCGCAATTCGTCCGCGAGCTAAGGGATCTGATCGAGGCGCCCGAGACCGCCCTGCTCGACCTCTAGGACGTCGGCGTCGGCGTCGGCGTCGGCGTCGCCGACGTCGAGGGGGTCTGTTCGATCTTTATCTGGTCGGTCTCGGTGTAGCCCGCCGGTCGGCCGCAGGCCGGCACGATGTAAGTGTGTTGAGCCGTTCCGGTGAGGGTGTTCGGATCCCACGTCATGTGCGAACTCGAACCGTACTGAGTGTAAGAACCGTCCGCGCAGCTGATGTTGTTGAGCGTGTCGAGCACCCATTGACCATCGACCAACCGCGCCTGGCTACCGCCCGCCCCCGCCTTGATGTAGATGCATCCGTCACCGCAAGAGTTGACGGTCCAGCTGGAGGTGAGGGTTCCACCGGAAGGCAGTGTCGCGGTCTCGGTGTAGCTGCCGTCCATGGTCGGCGTGTCAGCCCACGCCGTCCCGGCCACGCCGACGACTAAACCGGCGAACATAGCGGTTGCTGCCAACCCCCGTGCGATTGCCATGCTCTCGCTCCCGTCTGCACCCGATCACGCGCGTCGGGCGCTTTTGATGGTGTATCACAGGTTGCGTCCCGCCGCGATTTGAAAACCCGCCGCTTCGCGACAAATGCGCAGGCCAGCGCGGTGGCCGCCTGGCTGGTGTCGCGCCGGAGGCGGCGAAGGGGGAGAATCGTCTCCTCGCGTTTACCTGCGCCACTGCGGCGCAGCGCAACGGAAAAGGGGCGGGGAGCGCCATGAAGACACCGGCAGCGGCAGCGATTGCCATCGGCATGGCATTCGCAGCGACGCCGCTCGCTCATGCCGACGACCCGTGGATCGCCATGGCGATCTCGGACTCCACGGGGAAGATCAAGTTCACCACTGGGGGAAGCAGCCAATCCGACGCGGAGAAGACGGTGATGTCGGCATGTCGCAATACGATCAGCGACTGTCGCCTGTTGGCCAGCGGGCCGGGCGGGTGCGTGGCGATCGCCATGCCGCCGGCGCACACCAGATACTTCGGCGGCTGGGGTGCCACACGTGAGGACGCGGAGGCGGCCGCTGTGGCGAACTCCGCCGGCGGGACGGTTTTGAAGGACCACACCCATTGCGCGGGAGATCCCACCGGCTAGTGCTCAACCTGAAACTTAACTGACGGCGACGCCCCTCGGCGTGTGTCGCGGACGTGGTAGGCGGCTAACGGCGCCGCGCCGCGGCCAATCTGCTTGCGAATTCCGGCGATTGGATGGAGAACGCCTGCGGGCCGAGCTCCGTGCGCATGGCGAGGTCGTGCTGCTCGGTGTCCACCGATCCCGGGTTGATCGTGGCGCGCATGGTCGCCTTGGTCGCCAGCACCACGTCACGGGGAGCCTCCGCGGGACCCGCGGCCAGCTCCAGCGCCGCGGCGACGGGATCGTCGGCGACGGTGAGCGCCAACCCGTGCCGCACAGCGGATTCGGCGTCGAAGCGCATCCCGAACAACAGGGCAGCGCGCGCGACCTGGGGACCCACCGCGCGTTGCAGCATCCAGGTCGCGCCCCCGCCGGGGTGCAGGCCAAGCTTTTGGAAACGGGCGTCGAACAACGCGCCCGGCCCCGCGATGCGCACGTCGGCGGCCAACGCCAGGTTCAGGCCCGCGCCGACGGCCGCCCCGTTGACCGCGGCGATTGTGGGCAACCGGCAGTTGCCGACGGCCATGAAGCCGTCGTAGATGCGCCGCAGCCCCGATTCCGCCGCACCTGCACCGGCGGCGCCCAGGGCGCTGAGGTCGGCGCCGGCGCAAAACGCCTTGCCCGCGCCGGTGACCACGACGGCGTGCACGTCGGCATCGGCCTCGGCCCGCTCCACAGCCTCGCGCAGGAGCGCCGACATCTCGTCGGTGAAGGCGTTGCGCCGATCGGGGTCGTTGACGGTGATGAGCGCGACGCGGGCGTCGACGCTGTACAGGACGGGGTCGGACTGGCTCACCCGGATAACGGTACTTGGCGCGCTCACCGGCCCAAACGCCCGCCAAGGATCCATTGAGGATCCCTCAAGCCCTCCCGCCGATGCTCGGTTCACGAGAAACGAGCGATCCGGCGTCAGACGGGAGGAGCACCCATGCGCACCACGGAGGAGCAGAAAGCGAACAGGAAACTCGGATTCCTCCGGTTGGCGATGGTGTCTTCCGCCACCGCGCTCATCATCGCGATCGGTATGGCGGTCGCCTACTTCAACCTCCCGGCCGCGGGCCAACCGTGCTCCGTACGGAACACCACCTCCCGCGATGCCGCCGGACGCACTATGTGGTGCAACCCGACGACGGCGGCGGGCCACGACGCGGTCTGGCAGTACGCGCCGGGCGCTTAGCAACTAGGTGAAGTCGATCCGGACGGACACCGGCGTCGTCTCCAACGCCTTCACCATCTTGGCCGCCAGCCGTCCGAACTTGCGGGCGCGCGCGACGACGTCGTCGTCCGGCCGGAATGTCGCGACCCCGGTGCGCCACTGATTGCCCTGTCGCAGACGAACATTCGGGTTGTCGGCGATGTTCTTGCCCCAGCCGGACCGGCTGCCGTGCTGACAGATAACCCAAGCGCCGTCGTCGTCGAATTGGGCCGACACCGGAACGCGACGCGCCTGGCCGGTCTTGCGGCCGATGGTTTCCAGTTCGGTGGCCATGGCGGTGCGCACCCCGATCGCGCTCAGCCCCTTCACGGCCGGGTTGAGCAGATAGCGTCCGATCGCACGTTCCCTGCGGAACTTTCGCAGCGTCTTCTGCTCGTTGGTGCTCGTCATGGCGTTGAGGCTAGTAGACCGATTGGTATAGTTCAAGCCTTGGGTGCAACGAAAGGCGGCGAGATATGTCGGCGCGGGAGGCTCTCATCGCCAGCGTCACGGGATTGGTGCGACGGCGGGGAGTCGCCGGAACGGGCCTCAACGCGCTGCTGGAGGACAGCGGAGTCGCCCGCAGGACCGTCTACCTGAACTTTCCCGGCGGCAAGGCCGAGCTCGTCGCCGAAGCCACCCGCCTGGCGGGGGACGAGTTGACGGCGGTGATCCGGTCGGGGGACGACGGCGGCGATCCCGCCGAGGCGGTGCAGACCTTCATCGACGCGTGGAAGGCGCAGCTGACCGCGACGCAGCTCCAAGCGGGCTGCCCGATTGTGGCAGCCGTCCTGGGTCGCTCCGAGGCGCCGGCGGCCGCGGAGGCGGCCCGCGAGGCCTTTGGTGACTGGCAGACGATCCTCGCCGACCGGCTGGTGAGCTCCGGCGCCGATCGTGACAACGCACGCTCACTGGCGACCCTCACGGTCGCCGCCATCGAAGGCGCCGTCATCCTCGCGATCGCGACGCAGTCGACCGATGCGCTCGACGACGTCGGACGTCACCTGATCGAGGTCATGAGGCTGCACCTGCCCGCGTAGCAGCCGGGCGCCGAAGCGAAAACGCACGTGCTCAACCGCGCGCCAGCGGCTTTTCTGGGCTGGGCGGTTTCGCCGACGCCCCGTGCGTTCATCGGTATCGTCAAGCTGTGCTTGAGCATTCCATTCCCGAGGTCCTGCGGGAGCGTGCCAGCTCGCGGCCCAACGACCTGGCGTTCACCTATGTCGATTACGAGAACGACTGGGAGGGCGTTGCGGAAAGCCTGACGTGGTCACAGCTGTATCGCCGCACGCTGAACCTCGCACGGGAACTCAAAGCTTGCGGGTCTACCGGCGACCGCGCCGTCATCCTGGCGCCGCAGGGGCTCGAGTACGTCGTCGGCTTTCTCGGCGCGCTGCAGGCCGGTCAGATCGCGGTTCCGCTGTCGATGCCGGTGGGTGGCGCCAGCGACGAGCGGGTTAGCGCCGTCCTGCATGACGCGTCGCCTTCGACGATTCTGACCACATCCGCTGCTGTGGACATCATCGCCGAGTACGCGAAATCGGAGCCCGGAGCGCCATCGGTCGTCGAGGTCGATCGGCTGGATCTTGACTCGCGGCTTGCGGCCGGTGCGGACACCGGTGGCCAGACCAGCATCGCGCACCTGCAGTACACCTCCGGATCGACCCGCACTCCTGCGGGAGTCGTCGTCTCGCACAAGAACATTCAGGTCAACTGCGAGCAGATCATGAGCATGTACTACGAGGCGGACGGGGGAATGGCCCCGCCGGACACCACCGTGGTGTCGTGGCTGCCGTTGTTCCACGACATGGGGTTGATCCTGGGCATCGCCTTCCCGGTCCTGTGGGGATTCCCCACCGTGCTCACGAGCCCGCCGTCCTTCCTGCAGCGACCGGCGCGGTGGATGCAAATGCTGGGCGGCAACCCGCACGCCTTCTCGGCGGCACCCAACATCGCCTTCGAATTGGCGACGCGAAAGACGTCCGACGACGACCTGGCCGGGCTGGACCTCGGGGGCGTGCACACGATCCTGAATGGCGCCGAACGCGTGAACCCCCCGACGCTGTGGCGCTTCGCTGACCGGTTTGCCCGCTTCAACTTCCGCCCCGAGGCGTTGCGTCCCTCTTACGGACTTGCGGAAGCAACGCTCGTGGTGGCGACGCGCGAGGCGGGCCACCCGCCGGTGACCGTGTCTTTCGATTCGGAGCAGATGACCGCCGGACGCGGCGAGCGGTGCGCGGAGGGCGCCGGTATCCCGCTGGTCAGCTACGGCATGCCGAAGTGGCCGATCGTGCGGATCGTCGACCCCGAGACGAGCATGGAGTGCCCGGAGGGAACGGTCGGCGAGATCTGGACGATCGGCGAGAACGTTTGCTCGGGCTATTGGCAGAAACCCGAAGAGACAGAACGTGTTTTCGGCAGAACGATCGTCGGCGCGTCGGACGGCACACCGGAAGGGCCCTGGCTGCGGACGGGAGACGTCGGCTTCTACTCCGAAGGCGAGATGTTCATCGTCGGCCGGATCAAGGATCTCTTGATCGTCTACGGGCGCAACCATTCTCCCGACGACATCGAGGCGACGATCCAAGAGATCACCCGCGGCCGCTGCGTGGCGATCGCGGTTTCGGATGATGACGGTCCCGAGAAACTGGTCACAATCGTCGAACTCAAGCCCGGCGGCGATTCCGAAGAGGACGCGCAACGGTTGATCGCCACCCGGCGCGAAATCATCGCGGCCATCTCGAGGACGCACGAACTGAGCGTCGCGGATCTCGTACTGGTGCCCCCACATTCGATTCCCCTCACCACAAGCGGCAAGGTGAGGCGACGGGATTGCTCAAAGCTCTATCGGCAGGGCGCCTTCACCCGGTTGGACGCGCACATCGGCCCGTCAAAGCCGCGCGCGGTCGAGGACACCGCCGCGGACGCCGGGGCCGACTCGGGATTGGCCCAACGTGTTCGCACGCTAAGCCAGCAGCAACACGACTTGCTGGTGGGGATGGTCTGCGCGCAGGCGGCGACGGTGTTGGGGCGTCCGAGCCCGGACGACATCGACCCCGGGTCGGCGTTTCGGGACCTGGGTTTTGACTCGGTGAAAGCCACCGAATTGCTCGACCGGCTCAGGACCGAAACCGAGCTGCCGTTGCCGGCGACGCTGGCGTTCGACTATCCCACCCCCGACGAGTTGGCCGCCCACCTGGCCCAGCTGCTGATCGGGCCGGTCGCGGCCGCCTCGCCGGTGGAATCGCAGGTGGCGGTGGACGAGCCAATTGCGGTGGTGGGCATGGCATGTCGATTCCCGGGCGGGGTGGATTCGCCGGAGGCATTGTGGGATTTGGTGGCCACCGGCACCGACGCCGTCGGGGGTTTTCCGGCCGATCGGGGCTGGAATCTGGGGGAGTTGTTCGACCCCGATCCGGATGCGGTGGGCAAGACCTACACCCGCTCCGGGGGATTTTTGGCGGACGCGGCCGGTTTCGACGCGGAGTTCTTCGGGATCTCGGGACGCGAGGCCCAAACCATGGATCCCCAGCAGCGCCAGCTGCTGGAGGTGTGCTGGGAAGCGTTGGAAACGGCCCGAATTGACCCGGCCGGGTTGGTGCGTACGGAGACCGGCGTGTTCGTCGGCGCGTGGTCGCAATCCTACGGCGGGGGCGGCTCGGAAGGCGTGGAGGGCTACGCGCTTACCGGCCTGTCCCCAAGTGTGGCGTCCGGGCGAATCGCTTATGCGCTGGGGTTGCAGGGCCCCGCAATCACCGTTGACACCGCCTGTTCGTCGTCGTTGGTCGCCACGCATTTGGCGTGCCAGTCGCTGCGCAATGGGGAGTCGTCTCTTGCTCTGGCCGGGGGTGTCACGGTGATGACGACGCCGTCGGTGTTCACCGAGTTCGCCCGCCAGCGCGGGCTGGCGGCCGACGGGCGCTGTAAAGCGTTCTCCGCCAACGCCGATGGCACCGGCTGGGGCGAGGGCGCCGCGGTGCTGGTGCTGGAGCGGCTCAGCGATGCCCAGCGCAACAACCACCCGGTGCTGGCGGTGATCGCGGGCTCGGCGATCAACCAGGACGGCGCCTCCAACGGGTTGACGGCGCCCAATGGGCCCTCTCAACAACGCGTCATCACCCAGGCCGCGGCCAACGCGGGTGTCGCGCTGGATCAGGTCGATGTGGTCGAGGCGCACGGCACCGGCACGACTCTCGGCGACCCGATCGAGGCGGGCGCGCTGATCGCCACCTATGGGGCGGCCCGCTCGGCGGATCACCCGTTGTGGGTGGGCTCGATCAAGTCGAACATCGGTCACACCCAGGCCGCGGCCGGGGTGGCCGGGTTGATCAAGATGATCGAGGCGCTCAATCACGACAGCCTGCCGCCGACGTTGAATGTTGAGGCTCCGAGCCCGCACGTGGATTGGTCGGCGGGCACGGTTCGCCTTCTCACCGAAGCGATTCCGTGGCCGGTCACCGATCACCCCCGCACGGCGGCCGTGTCGTCGTTCGGGATCAGCGGCACCAACGCCCACGTGATCCTCCAAGCAGCACCCACCGCGCCCGTCGAGCCGGCCGAAGAACCCGAGGGTATTGACTTCGGACTGCGGATGTGGCCGGTGTCGGCGCGCACCCCCGCGGCGTTGCGCGCGCAGGCCGACCGGCTGCACCAACACCTGCTCGGTCATCCGGAACTGGATCTCGTCGACGTGGCCTACAGCCTTGGCGCCACCCGCACCCACTACCCATACCGCGCGGCGATCATCGGAACGGTCGACAGCGCCGATCCCCGCGAAGACCTGCTGGGCGCGTTAGACGCGTTGCGCGACGGCCACGTCCACCCGCAGCTCACTGAGCACCACTACCTGGCGCAGGTTCGCGGCAAGACGGTCTTCGTCCTGCCCGGCCAGGGCGGCCAATACCCCGGCATGGGCCGCGAGTTGTATCAACGCCATCCGGTGTTCGCGGCGATGGTCGATGACTGCGACGAGGCGCTGCGCCCGTTCACCGGCTGGTCGGTGCGCGAGGTCTTGTTGCAGGAGTCAGGCGCCCCGTCGCTGGATCGTGTCGATGTCGTTCAGCCGGTGCTCTTTACGATGATGGTCTCTTTGGCCGAGGTGCTGGGCTTTTACGGCGTCACCCCGGATGCGGTGATCGGACACTCGCAGGGCGAGATCGCCGCGGCGTATCTGGCCGGGGTGTTTTCCTTGCCCGAGGCGGCCCAGATTGTGGCGCGGCGCAGCCAGGCGCTGGGCGAACTGTGCGGTGCCGGCGCGATGGCGTCGGTGCTGCTGGGCGCCGAGCCACTCGAGCCCCTGCTCCAACCGTGGGGTGCGGCGCTGAGCATCTCGGCGATCAACGGCCCGTCGCACACCATCATCAGCGGCGAGCCTTCCGCGATGGAGCAGTTCAGCGCGGCCTGTGAGCGCGACGGCATCCAGTTCCGGGCGATTGCGGTGGATTACGCCTCGCACTGCGCGCAGGTCGAGGCGGTGCGCGAGCGGCTCCTGTCTGAGCTGGGCGAGCTGAACCCGGCCCTGGCGCGCGTCCCCCTGTATTCAACGGTGGGACAATCGGTTTCGGGTGATCCGTTGGACACCACCACGATGGATGCCGAGTACTGGTATCGCAACCTGCGTGAGCCGGTGCGCTTCCATGATCGGGTCCTCGAGCGGCTGGCCGCCGGCGAGTGCACGTTTGTCGAGCTGTCCCCGCATCCGGTGTTGGCGCCCGCGCTGGCCGACACGCTGGCGCAGAGCCCGGGGCGTGCCCAGTCGACGGTTGTCATCACGCTGCACCGGGAACGTCCGGACCACGACAGCCTGGCTATGGCGTTGGCGCAGTTGCACACTCACGGCCACAGCCCCTCATGGCAAGCGCTCTACCCCCACGCCCGCACCGTCGCGCTGCCCACCTACCCCTTCGACCACCGCCGCTACTGGCTCGCCCCCACGCCGCTCGATGACGCCGCTGCCCTAGGGCTGGACCGCGCCGAGCACCCCTTGCTGGGTGCGGTCGCCGAATTGGCCGACGAAGACCAGATCATGGTCAGCGGGCGGCTGTCGCCGGCCACCCAGGAGTGGCTGGGCGGGCACCGGGTCAACGACACCATCTTGTTCCCGGCGACGGGATTCATCGAAGTGATCCTGCGGGCCGGGGAGCTGGCCGGTGCCCCGATGATCGACGAGCTGATCCTGCACACCGCCCTGGTGTTGTCGGAGCAGGCGCCGACCGATCTGCAGGTCCTCGTGCACCCGCTCGACGAGCTGGGCCGACGCCCGTTCAGCGTGCACTCGCGCGCCGGCGGCCAGCTTCGTGCCGCGTGGACGCTGCACGCCAGCGGCGCGCTCACCGTCCGCCAGCCGGCCGCCGGTTCCCCGCCGCCGGCGTTGGGTGCGGAGGCGCTCGACCAGGACGACTTCTACGACCGGCTGGCTCAGCAGGGCTATAACTACGGCGGTTCGTTCCGGGCGGTTCGGGGCATCCGCACCGATGCGGCCCGACCCGACGTCGTCTACGCCGAGGTGGCGCTGCCCGCCGGCACGGAGGTCGCCGGTTACGGCATTCACCCGGCCCTGCTTGACGCGGCCCTGCACCCTTTGGCTTCCGTGCTGGACGGGAATGACTCGGGCTCGCCGCGGCTTCCGTACGCGTTCAACGGAATTGCTTTACATGCCACCGCGGCCACCGAGCTGCACGTGCACCTCACCCGGACCGGCGAGGACACGTTCACGTTGCACGCCACTGACCCCACCGGCGCTGCGGTGATCACCATCGGCGCGGTGACGTTGCGCGCGATGTCCGACCAGCTCGGCCGGCCCGCTTCGACGGCCGGGCTCTCCGAGAGCATGTTCGAGCTGACCTGGCCGTCGCTGTCCGACCTGCCCGGTGTGTCCGCGGATCAACCACCGGCATGGGCGGTGTGCACCGATTCACCCGAGCAGTTGCCGAATGGCCTGTCCCGCGGCACAATTCACGACGACCTGGCCACCTTGACCCCATGCCCGGAGCTGGTCATCTGGCCCCTACCGCGACCCACCGAAACCGATCCACTTCGCCGGGTGCACGCCCTGACCCGACATGCCTTGGCCCAGCTTCAGGGCTGGCTGACCCGTCCGGACAATGCCAACGCACATTTGGTGATCGTCACCCGCCTTGCGGTCAGCATCGGCGCCTATGACGCCGTCCCGGATCTGGCGCACGCCGCGGTCTGGGCGCTGATACACACCGCTCAGAACGAGCACGCCGGCCGGATCACCCTGATCGACACGGACGACACCCCAGCCACCGCCGCCACCCTGCTGGCCATCGTTTCGGTGCGACCGGCGGGCGAGCCGGAGCTGGCCGTGCGCCACGGCGTCGTGCACATCCCGCGCGTGGCCCGGATCCCAACCCTGACCCCACCCGACGCTCCCGACTGGCAGTTGGGCACCACCGGCAAAGGTGACCTGACCAACCTAACCCTGCTCCCCACCGATTCGCCAAATACCCTGGCGCCGGGGCAGATTCGCGTTCAGATCCGGGCCGCCGGGCTGAACTTCCGCGACGTGGTGGTGGCGTTGGGCGCCATCGCCGATGACGGGATGGGCAGCGAAGGCGCCGGGGTCGTCCTCGACGCGGCCCCCGGCGCATCGCTGCGTCCCGGTGACGCGGTGATGGGCCTCTTCCCGCACAACGCGTTCGCGCCCACCGCGATCGCCGACGAGCGCATGGTGGTGCACGTCCCGGACGGATGGTCGTTCACCCAGGCGGCATCCGCGCCGATCGTATTCCTCACCGCCTACGCGGCTTTGGTCGAGATCGCCGGGTTGTCGGCCGGCCAACGCGTGCTCATCCACGCCGGCGCCGGCGGCGTCGGTCAGGCCGCCATCCAGATCGCCCGCCACCTCGGTGCCGAGGTGTTCGCCACCGCCCATCCGAACAAACACCATGTGCTCAGGGGCCTGGGGCTCGACCCCGCGCACATCGCGTCGTCACGCACCCTGGATTTCGTCGACACCTTCAAGGCCGCCACCGATGGGCAGGGCATGGACGTCGTGCTCAACAGCCTGGCAGGGGAGTTCATCGACGCGTCGCTGCAATTGCTGCCCCGCGGAGGCAGTTTCGTCGAAATCGGCAAGACCGACATCCGCCGGGCCGACGACATCACCGCCTCCCATCCGGGAGTCGACTACCGGGTCTACGACCTATCCAGCGCACCGTCGGAAGCCCTGCAGCCCGCCTGGGCGGCGCTGACCGAAATGTTCGCCGCCGGCGTGCTCAAGCCGCTGCCCACCACGAGCTACGGCCTGCTGAACGCCCCGCAAGCCTTCCGCGACATGAGCCAAGCCCGCCACACCGGAAAGATCGTGCTGATCCCGCCCGCGGTATTGGATCCCCAAGGCACCGTGCTGATCACGGGCGGCACCGGGATGCTGGGCGCGCTGTTCGCCGAACACCTGATCACCCGCTACGGCGTCGAACATCTATTGCTGTTGTCTCGCAGCGGAATCGCCGCGCCCGGAGCCGGCGAACTGCAAGAGCGCCTGGCCGGGCTCGGCGCCCACGTCGCGATCGCCGCGTGCGACACCAGCGACCCCGCCGAGGTAGCCGCAGCACTCGGCACGGTCCCCGCCGAGCACCCGTTGACCGCGGTGATCCACGCCGCCGGCGTCCTCGACGACGCGCTGGTGACCGATTTGAGCCCCGAACAGCTCGATGCGGTGTTGGCCGCCAAGGCCGACGCGGCCTGGCACCTGCATCACCTCACCGCCGACCGCGACCTGGCCGCGTTCGTCCTGTTCTCCTCCGCCGCGGGCATCCTGGGCAGCGCCGGGCAGGCCAACTACGCGGCCGCCAACGCGTTCCTGGACGCGCTGGCCCGCCACCGGCATCACACCCAACGCCAGGCCACCAGCCTGGCCTGGGGCTATTGGCGAACCCCGTCCGGGATGACCGCCCACCTCAGCACCAGCGACCTGACCCGCCTGAGCAGCACCGGGCTCACCCCCATCACCAACGAGCGTGGCCTGGCGCTCTTCGACGCCGCGCTCACCAGTCAGCCGACCAACCTGCTGGCCAGCCCGTTCAACACCGGCGCACTGGCCCGCCAGGCGCGCAACGGCACGCTGGACCCGATCCTGTCCGCCCTGACCACCAGCCGTCGCCAGGCCGCCACCGCCAGCCCGCGCACCCTGGCCGCCACGCTGGCCACCCAAACGCCGCAACAACGGCTGGACACCCTCACCGCGATGGTCACCGCCACCACGGCAGCCGTGTTGGCCCACCCCGACCCGGCCGCACTCGATCCCGACAGTCCCTTCAAAGAACTCGGCATTGACTCGCTGACGGCCCTGGAACTGCGCAACACGGTGAACCAACGCACCGGCCTCGCCCTGCCCGCAACGCTGGCCTTCGACCACCCCACCCCGGCGAAGCTCGCCGGACACCTCGCGGAGCTACTCACCGACGCCGTCGCGCCCGCCGCCCCGGCGGCTCAGGTCGCGACGCGTGGCGACGAGCCGGTGGACAACCGGCTGGCATACCTGGACCAGGCGGCGTTCCTCGCGCTGCGCGCCGTTCACGGCGCGCTGATTCAGGTCACCTGGATTTACGACCGCGCCATCGACGTCGAGGGGCTAAAGCGTTTTCACCGCAACCTTGGCCGCGGGTTGTTGGGACGCCGGATCGAACGGTCCACGTTGCCATTCGCGCGCGATCGCTGGGTGCAGGCACCGCCGCCGGAGGAGATCGACTTTGCCGCGACGCCACGTCCGCGTACCCAGGTGAACGCGTGGGCCGACGAGCGGGCCCGCCTGCCCATCGACCCGGAGTGGGGGCCGGCCTGGCACCTCGGCGTGCTTCCGCTCGAGGACGGCGGCACCGCGGTAAGCCTGGTGGCCTCGCACACGATCGTCGACGCAATCGCGTTCGGCCAGGCGATAGAAGACGCCGCCGAGGGCAGGACGCGCGATCTGGGCTATCCCCCCGCGGGATCGCGCACCCTCGGGCGGGCGGTGCGTGAGGATCTGCGGCAAACCGTTAAGGACCTGCCGGACATAGGGCACGCGTTGGCCGCGGTGGCGCGCCGGGCGCGGCGTGACCGCAAGGAGCTGAACTCGTCGATCAAGGCGGCACCACCGTCGCCGAGGACGTCGGTCGACGACCGGCCGGTAGAGGTGCCCGCCGTCACGGCATACATTGACCTTGCCGAATGGGATGCCCGCGCGAAAAGCCTTGCGGTAAGCAGTAATTCACTGGTGGCGGGAATCGCCTGCCGGCTCGCGGTGAGGATGGGCCGCGTTCAGGACGACGGGACCGTCACCCTGCGTTTCATGGTGACGCTGCGGACCGAAGGCGATACCCGTGGCAACGCGCTCACCAGTGTCGACGTCCCGGTCGACCCGACGCACGCGACGACGAATCTCGCCGATATGCAGGCCAAGATCACGCAAACGATCCTCGAGGCGATGGAGGACCCCGACAACGAGTGGCTGGCGCCGCTGCCGCTGGCCGCGTTGACGCCGGTATGGGCGGCCAGGAAGGTCGCGGGGATGGCGACGGGGGGCTCCACCCTGCCGGTCACGTGCTCCAACGTCGGTGACCTGTCCCCATCGGCGAATCGGCCCGACGGCACCGACGCCGATTATGCGTACATGCGAAACCTCGAGCCCGATATGAAGAAAAGCATGCTCGAGGCGATGGGCGGACAACTGTTCCTGGGTTCGGGTCGGGGCAGCGGCAAGATGTTCATCAGAATCTCTGCCTATATTCTCGGGCGGTCGAACACCAAAGATGAGCTGCGGGAGAGCGTCTCGCACACCTTCGCCGAATTCGACCTGAACGCAGAGATCGACTGCTAATCGCGGCGCGTCCGGGCCGTTGTAACCGATTGCGTAGCGGCTTTCGGTGTCAACGGAATCTCTGTTGCCTTGTACCGCAAGGTGTTTGAGCTGATCCGGCCCGGCTCAGAAAATCGGGTATTTACGGCGGAATCGCGGTGATTTATTATGAACGGATTGGTTAACAAACGATGAACAAATGGTGAACGGATTCAAGGTATAGCAGCGTTGGCACGTGCACCGTGAAACCGGAGGGGCGGCGCACGTGCGTGGTGTACATGGCAATTCGCCCGTCACGCGACGGCCCGACCAGAACGGAAATCCCTCCTATGTTCACCGGCCCCACCGGCCGCTCCGGTGCCCTGATTACCGCCGTTGCGGTGCTAACTGGAGCTGCAATTGTGCGCGGCGGCGCGGCTATTGCTGACCCGAGCCAAGACGACCGGTTCCTGGCACTGCTCGATCAACAAGGCATCCCCGCACTCCGTGGCGTCCCGAGCCTCATCGAAACGGGCCATGACGTGTGCCGCACGCTCGACGCCGGCATGCCGGCGGCCGGCTTGGTGGACGCGATGGTCAACAATGCGGTTGGCATCGACCCGGGCGAGCGCGATTTCGACCTCGGCCGCCTCGCGCGCACCGAGGCGCGCTTCATCACCGCCGCGGTCGGGGCCTACTGTCCCTACGATCGGGGCAAAATCGCTTCCCTCAGAACCAATCCCAGCGGGTGGGAAGAGTCCGCGCAGCGGGTCACACGGCCGGCGGTCGACTTGCGGAGCGATCTTCGGGAGTTGCCCGTGGCGGTCCCGTCCGGAGAGATCGACGATCCCAATCCGCCGCAACTTCCGGTACCGCCACCGCAAGCAGCGCAGATCCAGACGCCACGGCAGCCGATAGCGGCGCCGTCCGCACCAAAGCACCCGCCTCCCCCGCCGCAAACCGCGAAGTCCCCGCCACAGCAGCCGCCGTCGCCACCGCAGCAGATGGAGCCCGCAGGGGGTCCGCAGCCGGGCGGCGCCGGAGGCAGCGGCGGCGGCGGTAGCGCGGGCGGCGGCAACGGCGGTGGTAGCCCTGGCGGAAATGGTGGCGGGGTCCCCGCGGATCCGTCGCCGGGCTTTGTCCGGCTCGCGCCGTGAGAGCTGAATGCCTTGCGCTACAACGGTTGTGGCTAGAGGTGACTCGCCACGAAACTCGCTGCCTGACCGGGCATCCCGGAATTCTGATACGACAAGTGCTCCGGGGAGAACACCTGGTCGTGCGAGGGCAGCGACAGGCCGCCCCCAGAA
Organism: Mycobacterium sp. IEC1808; assembly: GCF_002101935.1. Classification (NCBI taxonomy): domain Bacteria; kingdom Bacillati; phylum Actinomycetota; class Actinomycetes; order Mycobacteriales; family Mycobacteriaceae; genus Mycobacterium; species Mycobacterium sp. IEC1808. Next base: position 262,121 of record NZ_LQPV01000005.1, read on the forward strand.
CACACCGGATCGCCGGGCGCGCACACGTCGATGGCCTTGGCCCCGTACCACGGGCTGGCCTCGTTCATGGGCCCTACAACCCTGTCGGCCATATTCCCGAACACGGCGACGGCGGCCACGTGGGCTGCCTCGTCGGCCGACAGCGTGTCGGCGTTGAAGCCAGCGATCGACGCTCGGGCGATGGTGATCAGATCGATCACCATCGCGCCTTGGGAATATCCGCCGAGCACCAGCTTGGTGTTGGGACAGGTCGCGACCATGGATTGAACGTGCGCCTTCGCGTCGACGGCGCCGGCGGATGCGGACGGGGGCCAATCCTCGGTGGCCGGGTAGTTGACGGCATACACCCCAAGGGACCGACCGCCGACCTGCGAACGTAGCGAGTCGATAAAAGCCTGCCCGACGCCGCCGACGCCCGGCGGCTCATCGGTGCCGCGGGCGAATGTCACCTCGACGTCGGGGCAGGGTGCGGCCGAGGCGGCTGGAGCGAGGATCGGTGCGCCCAGGAGCGCCGCCCCGGTCGTCACCACCGCGGAAACAAGCAAACGAGCCAATTGGCGTGCGTTCACGATTCCAATGCTGACATATCGGGATCGAAGCGTTCCGCCCGCATCGCACCACCGGATGGCACGCCCGGGGACTCACCGGCCGACGGCCGCGAAATTACTCCCGAATTTCGACCTCGATGCGTTTTGCCGCCGGCGCGCCGTTGGGCACCGGCACCGAGACCGCGAGGATGCCCTTTTCGTAGGTGGCGTGGACGTCATCGACGTCGGCCCCGGCGGGCAGCGGAACGGAGCGCGCGAAGGCCCCATAGCTGAATTCGGACCGACCGTGGGATTCGACGGCCTGGCTGCGCACGGCCTTGATGGTCAGCATCCCGTCGTGCACGGTGATGTCGATGTCCTTCGCGGGGTCGACGCCTGGGATCTCGGCGCGAACCTCGTAGCGGCCGTCGTGCAACTCGTCCTCGACCCGCAGCAGGTTGCGGTCGAAAAGCGGGCGCAGGCCCGACAATAGGGGGGTGCCGCTGAAGAGCTCGGTGAGATCGGGCATCAGGGTTCTGGTTTGACGCTGGACCGGCAGAGTTGCCATGGATTCTCCTGAAATCGTTGCATCTCTTTCGATTTCGATCGAACCACTGTGCAGCCGCCGGTGCTAGACGGGGGCCGCCGAAGTTGCCGAGAGGTTCATTGCGCGTTCAACCGGTCGGTCCCGGACGCCGGCCAAGGTGCACAACGGGTTTCGTTTCGGTGGATGGACCCAATCCCTAGCCGGGACGGAGCGGCCGTTTGAGCGTGCAGACCATGCTCCATTCGAAATACAGCTCGCCGTCCTTGTCGTAGCCTTTGAAGTGGTGGGCGACCTGAGTGCGTTGCACCGAGGAGTTCACAATCTCCCAGCCCTGTTCCCCGTAGGCCTTCGACAGTTCGGCGACCTCCTCGACGACAGCTTGCAGGGACTCATTCGTGCGGTAGATGAAATTGCTCTCCCACCGCTGCGGGTACCACTGACCGTCGGATGCCAGCCACCACCCGGGCCCGGGCGAAGGGGTGCTGGTAGGAGCGCTCATGCCCGGCGATCTTAGGGCGCCGCGCGCGCGTCAAAGCGATCTCCTAGTTAATTCTGAGGTAATTCCGTCGACGTCCCGCCGGCGGTCTTCTATAAATATTCGGCATTCCCGCGGCCCGTTGGTTTGGAGCATCGCCGCGCGCAAATGATCCGTGATTTCGCCGCTGAATTGGGCGCAGAAACTGTCGCGTGGTCTTCGCGCGTTCAGCCGACCTGCTTCAGCGTGTAGTGAGCATTCGTGCGGCTGGGGTCATCTGCGAGCCGCTTCACCTCTTGGCGGATCGGATCCACGGCGCCGCCGAATACGCCGGGGCAGCCGTCGGGGCATCGGACTTCCCACCACGAGTCCGACGGGTGTTGCGGCCACGCCGCGAGCATTCCGCCTCTCGGCTGATAGCCGATCTCGGCTGCAAACTTTCTGAGGTTGCCGACGTGGTGTTGTGCCGGGCAGAAGAGCGCCATGTCGATGCCGAGGTTGTCTGGTTCGTTCATGGCCGCCATTCTCGCCTCTTCTCGCGTCGCCGAGGCTGCCTTTCCGGCGCCCCGTACTGGATTTCGTCGATAGCGGCCGTCATGCCTGGATATCGGGGGCTTGCTGAGGATACATACAGTATGTATCTTCATGCATACCGTATGTATCTAATGAAGGGATGGATCGTATGACCCTCGCGCTGAGGGCTATCGAAGAAGACCGCAAAGTCATGTTGGCGTTGTGCCCGCAGATTCCGAAGGCGCTGTGGGCCAAGGAAAGTGGGTGCCCAGGCTGGTCGGTGCAGGACCTCGTGTCCCACATGGCATGCAGCTTCTGGCTGGCCGTCGACCCGACCAACCTGCCCGATCCGGATGGTCTGCCCGCCGAACGCGCGGCGGACCTCTACGTCGAATCGCGCCGCTCGATGACCCCCGAAGAAGTTGTGGCCGACTATGAGCAGGTCAGCCTGAGGGGTCTGGAGATGCTGGCTGCCGTCGCGGATCAGGACTTCGAAGTCCCACTGGGTGACGTCGGCACCTATCCCGCTTCGATGGTGCCGGCCGCCTTCGCCTTCGAGGCCTTCATCCATATCCGCTACGACCTGTTCTCCCCGGATGGGCCCTTGGTTGGGGACCCGCCGCCTGCCGACGAGTTACGGCTTGCCCCGACGCTTGACTGGATCGCCGCGTCGTTGCCGCAACAGAATGCGAGCCTCCTTGACGCGATAGGGAATGCTGTCGAGGTTCGCCTGGATGGATTGTGCTCGCGAACGCTGCGCATTGGTGACGGCGCCGAGGTCGCCGCCCACATCACTTCCGATTCCTTGGCATTCGTGCGGTGGGTGACTCAGCGGGGCACCTGGGAGGAGCTGGGGGTGCGGGCCGAAGGGGATCTGTCGACGCTCGAAACGATCCGCAAGCTCCGGGTCTTTTGACCGGCGGCGCGTCCGTCGCTAGATGCCGTCTGCATCGGAAGCATGCGGTATGTATGAACCGTGGGCCCGATGCAGGAAAAGCGTCGCACGCAGGCCGAACGCGCAGCCGACACCCGTGATGCGCTGATTGCCGCCGCCCGGCCCTTGTTCGCATCCCCGGGCTTCGCCGACGTCTCAATGGAAGCGATCGTCCGCGACGCCGGTGTAACCCGCGGAGCCCTCTACCACCATTTCGCCGACAAGACGGAATTGTTCGCCGCGGTCTTCGAGAAAGTCGAGGGCGAAATGGCCGCACGGATGGGCGAGACGATCGCCGCCTCAGGCGAGACTGACCCCATCGAAATCATGCGCTTGGGCTCGGCCTTCTGGCTGGACGCCTGCGCTGCCCCCGAGGTCCGACGCATCGTCCTGATGGATGCCCCTGCGGTGCTGGGGTGGGAACGCTGGAGCGAGATCGGGCAGCGCTACAACATCGGACTGGTGAAGGCTCTGATCACCGAGGCCATCGAGTCCAAAAGCATCCCGCCGCAGCCGGTTGAGGCGACGGCGCTGACATTGCTGGGCGCGCTTCGCGAGGCAACTCTCTACATCGCGCGCGCAGACGATCGGCGGCAAGCGCGAGACGACGCCGGAGCGGTGATCGACCGGCTGGTCGATTCCCTGCGCGCTGTTGCACCACGTAAGCGCCGCGGTCAGCCCGCGGCGAGATCGTGACAGAGTCACTCACGTAGTTGATGGGTGGCGGGCGCGATTCCAACGTGCAACCCAGGGATTAGCAGCCGTCGCCACCCCGGCGCTCATTGCAAGTCGAGAGCCATCGGTAGCGGCAAACCTGGCCGGGCCTCGGCTGACGCTTTCGTCGGCTGCCATCAGTTCTTGAGGCTGTGCTGTCGCGGCGTGACGACGATCACGTCCGCAGCCGAGTATCGCCCGGGTTAGTCACTTGACTACACGTCGAAGCTGTGGTGTAGTCAAGTGACTAACCCGGGCTAGAGTTGGCGCCCACAACCCAAGGAGAACCGACCATGACCACAGCCCGATCGCGGGACCTCGCAGCCCCCAACGGGGCCACCTGCGTCGACGAATGGGAGAGCTTCGGGGCGGCCTTCAGGGTGTTCGACGGACCGGAGTGGAGGATCAAGCACGTCACCGACCACGGCCGATGCGCCGACATCGAGGACATCGTGGTGTCGGTCATCGGGCGGCAGTACGTGGATGGGCGCGCCGAGCGCAAGATCATCATCGACGGCGCTCACACCCCGGTCATCACGTCGAGCGAAGCGCGCAAGCTGGGCAGCGCGTTGATCGCCGCCGCAGACGCCGCGGACGAGTGACTTGCGGGCCGCAAAAATCCCAGTGCCCCCGGCACGACTCGAACGTGCGACCTAGGGATTAGAAGGCCCTTGCTCTATCCACCTGAGCTACGGAGGCAATGTGCAGGTCAGTCTATCGAACGCGACACGCCGAAAGACTGGCTGAACGCGACGCGCCCGAAAAGTCTTCCGCCGCCGTACTTATCGGTTATGGTGTGAGACCTCGACACACGCACAACACCGGTTGATCATCAGCCGTTAACCGCAACGAAGCGTGTGCATAGCCGTCGAGGGGTGCGTTGTTATGAGCGTGGCCTTGAACTTGACTTCGCGCTGCTCGGAGGCCGGCGCGCAGGCGCTGCGACTGGCGGCTGACGCCAGGGACACGTACCGCGCAGGTGCGCTGTTGCTGCGCGGCTCGCCGTTCGCGGTCGGCTGGTTTGCCGGCTGGCTCTCCACCGAATTTCCCCCGCACGTGGTGACGGGGCACGCGTTGTCCCGGGTATCGCAACCCGCCATCGGCCGCGTCGGTACCTCGTGGGCCGCGCAGAAAGCCGACCAAGCCCTCACCGCCGCGCTCGTCGAGTGCTTCGGGCCGGACTTTCGTGGTCTTGTTCGCCACCCGGCCTATGTCCAGTCCGAGGGTGCGCCGCGCGGCGGGCTGCTGCGCAGGCCGGGGCCGCACCGCCGGTACGCCGCGGAGACGTCCGACATCTCCTACGGTCCCGGCGGCAGCGAACACCTGCTGGACATCTGGCGGCGTCACGACCTGGCGCCCGGCCGGCGCGCGCCGGTGCTGATTCAGGTCCCCGGCGGGGCGTGGTCGGTCAACGGCAAACGCCATCAGGCCTACACGCTGATGAGCCACATGGTCGAGCTCGGCTGGATCTGCGTCTCGATCAACTACAGCAAGAGCCCACGCTGCACATTTCCCACGCACCTCATCGACGTGAAGAGGGCGATCGCATGGGTCCGCGAGAACATCGCCGACTACGGCGGTGATCCCGAGTTCATCGCGATCACCGGTGGGTCCGCGGGCGGTCACCTGGCGTCGCTCGCCGCGCTCACCCCGAACGATCCGACTTTCCAGCCCGGCTTCGAGGACGCGGACACCACCGTCCAGGCCGTCGCGCCCTATTACGGCGTCTACGACTTCACCGACTTCGAGAACATGCACGAGATGATGCTGCCGTTCCTTGAGCACTTCGTGCTCAAGTCCCGCTACAGCGAGAACCCTGAGCGCTTCAGGGCGGCGTCGCCGATCACCTACGCGCACAGCGAGGCCCCGCCGTTCTTCGTGCTGCATGGTGAGAAAGACGAACTGATTCCCACCGGCCAGGCTCGGGTCTTCTGCGCGGCGCTACGGGATGCCGGGGCCGCCACGGTGGGCTACGCCGAACTCGCCAACGCGCACCACGCATTCGACATCACACCGACGGTGCGGTCGCGGTTGGCCGCCGGGGCCGTCGCCGACTTCCTGGGCATCGTCTACGGCGGCCGCGGCGGCTCGCTGGCGGGTTCGTTGCCGCTGTCGGCGACTTCGGCCAGCTGAGCAGGGGCCGCTTTGCTGCCTTGATGCCGACTGGATCGCGCCTTTCACCAGCGCGGCAAGCCGACTAGCGTGGGTTGGGCAATCCGGTTTGCGGGTCCCAGACAGGAGGCTTGGTCAGCGGTGACAACGTTGGCGCGTCGAGTTCGCGATCATGGCTGAGTCGGTCGAGGCCATTCAATTGGCCGACGAGCTCGGGCCGGTGGACTATCTGATGCATCGGGGGGAGGCGAACCCCCGGACCCGGTCCGGGATCATGGCGCTCGAACTCCTCGACACCACACCGGACTGGGATCGGTTCCGGACCCGATTCGAAAACGCCTCCCGGCGGGTGCGCCGGTTGCGCCAGAAGGTTGTCGTACCGACGTTGCCGACGGCGTCACCGCGCTGGGTCGTCGATCCCGACTTCAACCTCGACTTCCACGTGCGACGGGTGCGGGTGTCCGGGTCAGGCACGCTGCGCGAGGTGTTCGACCTGGCGGAGGTGATCCTGCAGTCGCCGATGGACATCTCGCGGCCGCTGTGGACCGCCACGCTGGTGGAAGGCCTGGCCGAGGGCCGGGCCGCGACGCTGCTGCACGTCAGCCACGCGGTCACCGATGGCGTTGGCGGCGTCGAGATGTTCGCCGAAATCTACGACCTCGAGCGGGAGCCGCCGGCCAGGCCGACGCCGCCGCAACCCGTTCCGCAGGACTTGACGCCCAATGACCTGATGCGCCAAGGCATCAACCGCCTGCCCCTGGCGATCGTCAACGGCGTCGTGGGCGCCGTGTCCGGGGTGGTGTCGGCGGCCGGCAAGGCGGTGCTGGACCCGGTTTCCACCGTCGGCGGAGTGGTCGGCTATGCCATGTCGGGCGTGCGGGTGATGAACCGCGCCGCCGAGCCGTCGCCGCTGCTGCGCCGGCGCAGCCTCGCCACGCGCACCGAAGCGATCGACATTCCGCTTTCCGACCTGCACCGGGCCGCGAAAGCCGGTGGGGGATCGATCAACGACGCCTACCTGGCCGGCCTGTCGGGCGCCCTGCGCCGCTACCATGTCGCCCTCGGCGTGCCCATCAGCACGCTGCCGATGGCCGTGCCGGTGAGCCTGCGTGCAGACGCCGACACGGCCGGCGGCAACCGCTTCACCGGTGTCAACCTGGCTGCGCCGCTGGGCACCGCCGATCCGGTCGCCCGGATGAAGAAGATCCGCGCCCAGATGACGCAGCGCCGCGACGAGCCCGCGATGAATATCATCGGTTCCATCGCCCCGGTGCTCAGCGTGCTGCCCACGCCGGTGCTGGAGGGGATCACCGGCTCGGTGATCGGCTCCGACGTGCAGGCCAGCAACGTCCCGGTCTATCCCGGGGACACCTACATCGCCGGCGCAAAGGTCTTGCGGCAGTATGGCATCGGCCCGCTGCCCGGGGTGGCGATGATGGTGGTGCTGATCTCCCGGGGCGGGTGGTGCACGATCACCGTGCGTTACGACCGGGCCTCGGTGCGAAACGAGCCGCTGTTCGCCCAGTGCCTGCTGGAGGGCTTCGACGAGATCCTGGCGCTGGCGGGTGATCCGGCGCCGCGCGCGGTGCCCGCCTCGTTCACAGAGCCGGCCGTCTCCGCGCGATCGGTGGCGAGCTCATGAGCACCTCGCAAGAGCCGGCCAAAAACGTTGGCGCGCAAAAGAAACCGGAAGGCGACATGCGGTTGCCCGGCTCGGTCGCCGAGATCATGGCCAGCCCGCCCGGGCCGAAGATCGGCGCGTTTTTCGACCTGGACGGCACGCTGGTCGCCGGGTTCACCGCCGTCATCCTGACCCAGGAGCGGCTGCTGCGCCGCGACATGGGGGTGGGTGAGCTGCTCGGCATGGTTCAGGCCGGCCTGAGCCACACCCTGGGGCGCATCGAGTTCGAAGACCTCATCGGCAAGGCCGCCGCGGCGCTGGCCGGGCGGCTGCTGGACGACCTGGAGGAGATCGGCGAGCGGCTCTTCGTGCAACGGATCGAGTCGCGGATCTACCCCGAGATGCGCGAGTTGGTGCGCGCGCACGTGGCCCGCGGCCACACCGTGGTGCTGAGCTCGTCGGCGCTGACCATTCAGGTCAACCCGGTCGCGCGCTTCCTCGGGATCTCCAACATGCTCACCAACAAGTTCGAGACCAACGAGGACGGGATACTCACCGGCGGTGTGCAGAAGCCGATCCTGTGGGGGCCGGGCAAAGCCGCTGCCGTGCAACGATTTGCCGCCGAGCACGGCATCGACCTCAAGGACAGCTACTTCTACGCCGACGGCGACGAGGACGTCGCCCTGATGTATCTGGTCGGCAATCCACGGCCGACCAACCCCGAGGGAAAGATGGCCGCGGTGGCCAAGCGCCGCGGCTGGCCGATCCTGAGATTCGAGAGCCGGGGTCGGCTCGGCCTGCAGCGGCAGTTGCGAACCCTCGCGGGCTTCAGTTCGATGTTCCCGGTCGCCGCCGGCGCCGTCGGCATCGGAGTGCTGACCCGCAGCCGTCGGCGCGGCGTGAACTTCTTCACCTCCACCTTCTCCCAGTTGTCGCTGGCGATCGCCGGGGTGCAGCTCAACGTCATCGGCCAGGAGAACCTGACCGCGCAGCGGCCGGCGGTCTTTATCTTCAACCACCGCAACCAGGTTGACCCCGTAATCGCGGGCGCGCTGGTGCGCGACAACTGGGTCGGCGTCGGCAAGAAGGAACTGCAGAAAGACCCGATCATGGGAACGCTCGGCAAGCTGGTCGACACCGTGTTCATCGACCGAGACGATCCGGTCGCCGCGGTCGAGACGATGCACACGGTCGAGGACCGGGCCCGCAACGGGCTCTCCATCGTGATCGCGCCGGAGGGCACCCGGGTCGACACCACCGAAGTGGGGCCGTTCAAGAAGGGGCCCTTCCGCATCGCGATGGCGGTGGGAATCCCGATCGTCCCGATCGTCATCCGCAACGCCGAGATCGTCGCCGCGCGAAACTCCACCGTCATCAACCCCGGCACGGTCGACGTCGCGGTGTTCCCGCCAATTCCCGTCGACGACTGGACCGTTGAGAATCTGCCTGACCATATCGCCGAGGTGCGCCAGCTCTACCTGGACACGCTGGCCAACTGGCCCGTCGAGGAACTGCCCGAGGTCGATCTGTACGCCGAGAAGAAGGCGGCGAAAAAGGCCCAGGCGCCGGCGAAGAAGTCGGCCGCCAAGAAGGCTGCCGCGAAAAAGGCGCCCGCCAAGAAGGCCGCGAAAAAGGCTGCGCCCAAGGCAAAGCCGGCGAAGGCGAACCCGAACGAGTCTCAGGTGGCGCTCAAAGACGGTGAGGCGCAACGGCCCGGCGGGCAGGGAACCGTCAGCGGCGAGTCGCCGGGTGCCGCGCCGAGAGGGCGGCAGTGACCAAACCGGCCGCGGATATCAGCGCCGTCGTCGCCGCACAAGACTCGCTGATATTGGCGTCCATGGCCTCTCCGGTCGAGCGGGAGCTGGTCATGGCGTGGGTGGATCAGGAGCGTGCCGGCAACCCCGACGCGACGTTCGAGGTGTTGGCGCTGCCCGAAGAAAACGCGCCGCCCACGGCGCTGCCCGAGCTGGTTGAGCGGCTCGAGTCCGAATCCAACGACGACCGCTCGGTCGTTCCCGTGCGGGTGTTCTGGCTGCCGGCCGCCAATCGTGGTCGGGTCGCCAAGCTCGCCGGGCTGCTTCCGGGCCAGGATCCCTACCACCCCAACCCACGTCAGCAGCGGCACATCATCCGCAATGACCCGCTACGCGCGCGGGTGGTGGCCGGCGAGCCGGCGAAGGTCTCCGAATTGCGCCAGCAGTGGCGCGACACCACCGTCGGCGAAGACAGACACGACTTCGCGCACTTCGTCACCCGCCGGGCCATCTTGGCGCTGGAACGCGCCGAATACCGGATCCTGGGGCCGCAGTACAAGTCGCCGCGGCTGGTCAAGCCAGAGATCCTGGCCTCCACGCGTTTTCGCGCCGGCCTGAAAAAGATCCCGGGCGCCACCGTCGAGGAAGCCGGCAAGATGCTCGACGAACTGTCCACCGGGTGGAGCCGGGTGTCCGTCGACCTGGTCGGGGTCCTGGGTAGGGCGCTCAGCCGCGGATTCGACCCCCAGATCGACTATGACGAATACCAGGTGGCCGCGATGCGCACCGCGCTGGAAACCCATCCCGCCGTGCTGCTGTTTTCGCACCGGTCCTACATCGACGGCGCGGTGGTGCCGGTGGCGATGCAGGAGAACCGGTTACCTCCGGTGCACATGTTCGCCGGCATCAACCTGTCCTTCGGGGTGATGGGTCCGCTGCTGCGCCGTGCCGGGACGATCTTCATCCGCCGCAACATCGGTGACGACCCGCTCTACAAGTACGTCCTGCGCGAATACGTCGGCTACATCGTCGAGAAGCGGTTCAACCTGAGCTGGTCGATCGAGGGCACCCGCTCGCGCACCGGAAAGATGTTGCCGCCCAAGCTCGGTCTGCTCTCGTACGTCGCCGACGCGTACCTGGACGGCCGCAGCGAAGACATCTTGTTGCAGCCGGTGTCGATCGGCTTCGACCAGCTGCACGAAACCGCCGAGTACGCCGCCTACGCCCGCGGCGGCGAGAAGACACCGGAGGGCGTCGTCTGGCTCTACAACTTCATCAAGGCTCAGGGCGAGCGCAACTACGGCAAGATCTATGTGCGCTTCCCCGAAGCGGTCTCGATGCGGCAGTACCTCGGTCCGCCGCACGGGGCACGCGCGCTGGATGAGGGCGCCAAACGCCTTGCGCTGCAGAAGATGTCGTTTGAGGTCGCGTGGCGGATCCTGCAGGCTACGCCGGTGACCGCGACGGGATTGGTGTGCGCGCTGCTGCTCACCACGCGGGGCGCGGCGTTGACGCTCGGTCAGCTGCACCACACCCTGCAGGACTCGCTGGATTATCTGGAGCGCAAGCAGACCCCGATGTCGACGAGCGCCCTGCGGTTGCGCCGGCGCGACGGGGTGCTCGCCGCGGTCGACACGTTGTCCAACGGACACCCGATCACCCGCGTCGACGGTGGCCGGGAGCCGGTGTGGCGAATCGCGCCCGAGCAGCAGCACGCCGCGGCGTTCTACCGAAACTCCTTGATCCACGCCTTTTTAGAGACCTCGCTCGTGGAGCTTGCGCTGGCGCATGCCCGGCGCGTCACCGATCCTGATGGCGATCGGATCGCGGCGTTCTGGGCGCAGGCGATGCGGTTGCGGGATCTGCTGAAGTTCGATTTCTATTTCGCCGACTCGGCGGCGTTCCGGGACCACATCGCCGAAGAGATGGCGTGGCACGACGACTGGGAGGCGCACGTCACCGCTGGCGGTGACGACATCCACGCGATGCTGTTCGCCAAGCGCCCGTTGATGGCGGAAGCCATGTTGCGGGTGTTCTTCGAGGCGTACGAGATCGTCGCCGACGTGTTGCGCGACGCGCCGGCCGATGTCGGGCCCAAGGAGCTGAGCGAGTCGGCGCTCGGGGTGGGCCGGCAATACGTCGCGCAGACCAGGGTCCGCAGCAGCGAATCGGTATCGACGCTGCTGTTCGCCACCGCGTATCAGGTCGTCGTCGATCAGGATCTGGTCGCGCCGGCCCCCGACCTCGCCGAACGGCGGACCGCTTTCCGCCAGGAGCTGCGCGACATCCTCGAGGATTCCGAGTACGTCGGCCGGATCGCGCGCGAGCAGTTCATCGCCCGGGAGGCCCGCGCGCGCCGGGAGCGGCTGGACGGCCAAGCTCGGTAGTTGGCAGCGCCCAATACGCTGGGTGCATGACCGTTGACCGGCCGGTGGCTACCCGCGCAGCGCGGGTGTGGCCGGTGCTGATCGGCGTCGCGATGCTTGCGGGCTGCACGGCCGCGGGGATCGGGGCGCTCTCGTTGGCCGGCGCGCTGACCGCCACGGGGTTGCCCGACCCCGGCCCGGCCACCACGCTGGGGCTGCCGTTCGTCCGCGCGGTGGGGGAGATCGCCGCGGTGCTGGCCGTCGGGTCGTTCCTGTTCGCGGCGTTTCTGGTGCCGCCGCAGGGCAGCGGCGTCCTCGATGTCGGTGGCTATCGCGCGCTTCGCCTCGGGACGGTCGCGTCGGGGGTTTGGGCGGTGTGCGCCGCCCTGCTCGTCCCGCTGACCATCTCGGACGTGTCCGGTCACCGCTTGGGCGACCTCGACCCGGGCACCGTCTGGTCGCTGGCCGGCTTGGTCAACACCGCCTCGGCCTGGCGCTGGACCGCGATCCTGGCGGCGGTCGTCACCGTGGCGAGCCTGTCGGTGCTGCGCTGGTCGTGGACGCCGCTGCTGCTGGCCGGATCGCTGGTGACGCTGGCTCCGCTCGGGCTAACCGGTCATTCGTCGGCCGGTGGTTCGCACGACTTTGCCACCAACAGCCTGCTGATCCACCTTGTCGCCGCCAGTGTGTGGGCCGGCGGCCTGCTCGCCCTGCTCGCCCACGGGCTGCGCGGCGGTGACCACCTGGGCCTGGCGGCACGACGGTTCTCGACCGTCGCGCTGTGGTGCTGGGTGGCGATGGCGATCAGCGGAGTGGTCAACGCCCTGGTGCGGGTGCTGCCGTCCGATCTGTTGACGACCGGGTACGGGCGGCTGGTCGTCGCCAAATTCGTCGCGCTGTGCGCGCTGGGCACACTCGGCTGGCGCCAGCGACGCTCGGGAGTGGTTGCGCTGCAAGGCGATCCGAGTTCGCCGCGAGCGCGCCGGCTCCTGATCAGGCTCGCCCTGATCGAGGCCGCGGTCTTCGGCCTAACGTTCGGCATTGCCGTCGGGCTTGGCCGCACCGCGCCGCCACCGCCCCCGGCCCGGCTGCCCACTATCCCGGAAGCCGAGATCGGCTACGACTTTGACGGACCTCCCACCGCGGTCCGCATCCTGCTCGACTGGCGCTTCGACCTGATCTTCGGCACCGCCGCGATCGTGTTCGCCGCGCTGTACGTGGCGGCCGTTCTGAGGTTGCGCCGCCGCGGCGATCACTGGCCGCCGGGGCGGACGGTGTCCTGGCTGCTGGGCTGCCTGACGTTGCTGTTCGTGACCTCGTCGGGTGTCGGTCGCTACATGCCGGCGATGTTCAGCATGCACATGGTCGCGCACATGGGCCTGTCGATGCTGGTCCCGATCCTGCTGGTGCTGGGTGCCCCAGTCACCCTGGCGTTGCGGGCGCTGCCCGCCGCCGGCCGCGACGACCCGCCCGGCATGCGGGAGTGGCTGCTGGCCGCGCTGCACAGCCACGTGTCGCGGTTCTTGACCAACCCCGTGGTCGCGACGGTGCTTTTCGTCGCCGGCTTTTACGGGCTGTATCTCTCGAACCTTTTCGACACCACAGTGAGCAGTCACGCCGGGCACCTGGCGATGAACGTGCACTTCCTGCTCAGCGGCTACCTGTTCTATTGGGTCGTCATCGGGGTGGACCCGACGCCGCGTCCCATCCCGCCGCTGGCCAAGGTCGGCGTGGTGTTCGCCTCGCTGCCGCTGCACGCCTTCTTCGGGGTGGTGTTGATGGGCTGGCGGAAGGTGCTCGGCGCCGACTACTACCGCTCACTCGGTTTGAGCTGGCACACCGATTTGCTGGGAGATCAGCGATTGGGCGGTGGAATCGCCTGGGCCGCAGGCGAAGTGCCGCTCGTGATCGTCATGATCGCGCTGCTCGTGCAGTGGGCGCGCAGCGACAAGCGCACCGCCCGGCGGCTGGACCGGGCGGCCGATCTGGACGACGACTCCGAGCTGGCCGCCTATAACGCGATGCTGGCCGAGCTGGCGCGGCGCGAAAAACCCGGTAGCGCGCGTCCGCGAGCGTAACGCCACGGCGATATCCGTGGCGAATTTCGCAGTGAGGTTACGCTCGCGGGCCTTCCGCCGAGATCGCGTGGCATCCGCCCGGCTAGCTGTAGTGATACCGGGTCTGCAGGATCTGCAGGTCATCGCCGACAACGCGGTAGACCAGTCGGTGCTCTTGGGTAATCCGTCGAGACCAAGCGCCGACGAGCCCGTATTTCAACGGTTCCGGCTTGCCGATGCCTTCCTGCGGCGACCGGCAAGCGTCGGCGATGAGCTTGTTGATCCGCTTGAGCACCGCACGGTCGGCGGTCTGCCAGTGTAGGTAGTCCTCCCACGCCTGAGGCGAGAAGACGATGTTCACTCGGCGAGATCGGCCCGGATTCCGCGACCCCGATCCAGGGCGTCAGCGGCGTCGAGAAGCCGGCGGGCGTTCGCCGGGGACTGGAACAGGTACGCCGTCTCCTGCCATGCTTCCCAGTCGTCCGCGGACATCAGCACGGCGCGACCCGCCTTCGACGTGATCTCAACCGGCATCCGGTCGGCATTCACCTTCTCAATCAAAGGAAACAGGTTCTTGCGCGCCTCGCTCGCAGTGATCGCCACCGAGGTCCTCCTTGCTAGTGGTACAAGATATGGTACCACTCGTCTGGCTGGCGTCGGGAAGAGTCGCGCAACCGACGCGCGGACTTATCCACAGTCGCGGTTTTCTCCACAGAGGTGGACGAGCGCGGGCCGCTAGCGGCATCTTTGCGTGCGGTCAGTCGGTAGTGCCGGGGTCAATGGTCACCACAGAGCGAAATGCAATCGAGAAAGGGAAATGACCCCATGTTTGAAACACCGCTTACGGTCGTCGGCCACATCGTCAACAACCCCGAACGCCGCCAGGTCGGCACCCAGGAGGTCATCAAGTTCCGCGTCGCCAGCAACTCCCGGCGGCGCGCAGCCGACGGCGGCTGGGAGGCAGGCAACTCGCTGTTCATCAACGTCAATTGCTGGGGCAAATTGGTCACCGGCGTCGGCGCCGCGTTGGGCAAGGGCGCGCCGGTGATCGTCGTGGGCCACGTCTACACCAGCGAGTACGAGGACCGCGACGGCAATCGCCGCTCATCGCTCGAGATGCGGGCGACCTCCGTCGGGCCGGACGTTTCGCGCGCGATCGTGCGCATCGAGAGGCCGGGCTACACCGGGCCGACCACCGCGGATGCCCCGCCGTCCACGACGCCAGCGGCCGATGCCGCCGGCGAGGACACCGATGCCGATGACGGCGTCGAGTCCGACGATTCGGCAGTGCTGCCGCTGACGGCTTAGCTGCGGGATCGGCGCCGCCGCGCGATGCCTAGGATGGTCCGCGAGATCTCTCTCAAAGACCAGAAAGGCAAAACCGCGGCATGGCTGAGTTCATCTACACGATGAAGAAGGTCCGCAAGGCGCACGGCGACAAGGTGATCCTGGACGACGTCACGTTGAGCTTCTTCCCGGGCGCCAAGATCGGTGTCGTCGGCCCCAACGGCGCCGGCAAGTCGAGCGTCTTGCGGATCATGGCCGGCCTGGACAAACCCAACAACGGCGAGGCATTCCTGGCCACCGGCGCCAGCGTCGGCATCCTGCAGCAGGAGCCGCCGCTGAACGAGGAAAAGACGGTCCGCGGCAACGTCGAAGAGGGCCTGGGCGACATCAAGGTCAAGCTCGACCGCTTCAACGAGGTGGCCGAACTGATGGCCACCGACTACTCCGACGAGCTGATGGAGGAGATGGGCCGGCTGCAGGAGGAGCTGGACCACGCCGACGCGTGGGACCTCGACTCCCAGCTGGAGCAGGCGATGGACGCGCTGCGCTGCCCGCCGCCCGACGAGCCGGTCACCAACCTGTCCGGCGGTGAGCGGCGCCGCGTGGCGCTGTGCAAGCTGCTGCTGTCCAAACCGGACCTGTTGCTGCTCGACGAGCCGACCAACCACCTGGACGCCGAGAGTGTGCAGTGGCTCGAACAGCACCTGGCCGCGTACGCGGGGGCGATCCTGGCGGTGACCCACGACCGCTACTTCCTGGACAACGTCGCCGAGTGGATCCTCGAGCTCGACCGCGGTCGCGCGTATCCCTACGAGGGCAACTACTCGACCTATCTGGAGAAGAAGGCCGAGCGGATCGCCGTGCAGGGCCGCAAGGACGCCAAGCTGCAGAAGCGGCTGACCGAGGAGCTGGCCTGGGTCCGCTCCGGCGCCAAGGCGCGCCAGGCCAAGAGCAAGGCACGCCTGCAGCGCTACGAAGAGATGGCCGCCGAGGCGGAGAAGACTCGCAAGCTCGACTTCGAGGAGATCCAGATCCCGGTGGGTCCGCGGCTGGGCAACGTGGTCGTCGAGGTCGACCACCTCGACAAGGGCTACGACGGGCGCACCCTGATCAAGGACCTGTCGTTCACGCTGCCGCGCAACGGCATCGTCGGCGTCATCGGCCCCAACGGGGTCGGCAAGACCACGCTGTTCAAGACCATCGTCGGCCTCGAGCAGCCGGACAGCGGCACGGTCAAGGTCGGCGACACCGTCAAGCTCAGCTACGTGGACCAGACCCGCGCCGGCATCGATCCGAAGAAGACGGTGTGGGAAGTGGTCTCCGACGGGCTGGACTACATCGAGGTCGGCCAGAACGAGATCCCGTCCCGGGCCTACGTGTCGGCGTTCGGTTTCAAGGGGCCGGACCAGCAGAAGCCGGCGGGCGTGCTGTCCGGCGGTGAGCGCAACCGGCTGAACCTGGCGCTCACGTTGAAGGAGGGCGGCAACCTCATCCTGCTGGACGAGCCGACCAACGACCTCGACGTCGAGACGCTGAGCTCGCTGGAGAACGCGCTGGAGAAGTTCCCCGGCTGCGCGGTGGTGATCAGCCACGACCGCTGGTTCCTCGACCGCACGTGCACGCACATCCTGGCGTGGGAAGGCGACGAGGACAACGAGGCGAAGTGGTTCTGGTTCGAGGGCAACTTCGGCGCGTACGAGGAGAACAAGGTGGAACGCCTCGGAGTCGACGCCGCCAGGCCGCACCGAGTGACCCACCGCAAGCTGACGCGCGACTAATGTCAGGGCTGCCGGCGCCCCGCGGAAAAGCGGGGTACCGGTGGGCAATGGCGTCCGTCGCGAGTTGGGAGCAATCGGCATGACGATCGATCCCGGTGCTAAGCAGGATCTCAAGCCGTGGACCACGTTCACCACGCGTGACGACATTCCCGACTGGATCGCCAATGCCTACATCGAGAGCTATCGCGGTCCTCGTGGTGACGAACCGGGAGCCCTGGACGCCGGCGTACCCGGTCCCGTCGACCCCGCGGCGATGGTGACCCCCGCCATGCTGCGCGCGCACTATCGCCTGGCCGAGTGCCGATCGCAGGGCAGGAGCTGTGTCTGTGTGCACGGGGCCGACGATCCCGACGGATTCGGGCCCGCCCTGCAGGTCGTGACTGACCACGGCAGCATGCTGTTGGACTCCGTCACGGTGCTGCTGCACCGGCTGGGCGTCGCCTACGCCGGCATTATGACCCCGGTGTTCGACGTGCACCGCGACTCGGCCGGCGAGCTGCTCAGCGTCGAACCGAAACCACCCGGCAAATCGCAATACGACGGCGAGGCGTGGATCTACGTCCCGCTGTCGCCGTCCGTCGACAGCAAGGTCCTCGCCGAGGTGGAACGGCTGCTGCCCAAGGTGCTGGCCGACGTCGAGCAGGTCGCCACCGACGCCGCCTCGATGATCAGTGCCCTGAGCGAGCTGGCCGAGGCCGTCCACACCAACGCCGACGACCGATTCTCGGCGCCGGACCGCGAGGACGTCGCCCAGCTGCTGCGCTGGCTGGGCAACGGAAACTTCCTGTTGCTGGGCTATCAACGCGCGCGGGTGCACGACAACGTGGTCTCCGCCGACGGCGCGACCGGCCTCGGGGTCCTGCGCAGCCGCACCGGTTCGCGCCCCCGACTGACCGACGAAGACCACCTGCTGGTCCTGGCCCAATCCGTGGTCGGCAGCTACCTGCGCTACGGCGCCTACCCGTACGCGATCGCGGTTCGCGAATACGCGGACGACGGCCAGGGCGGCAGAGCGGTCTTCGAGCACCGCTTCGTCGGACTCTTCACGGTCGCCGCCATGAACGCCGACGTCCTGGACATCCCGACGGTCTCGAGCCGGGTCCGCGAGGCGCTCGCGATGGCCGACGGCGACCCCATCCACCCGGGCCAGTTGCTGCTCGACGTCATCCAGACCGTGCCGCGCTCGGAGCTGTTCACGCTCAGCGCCGAACGGCTCCTGACGATGGCCAAAGCGGTGGTGGACCTGGGATCGCAGCGGCGCGCATTGCTGTTCCTGCGCGCCGACCGCCTGCAGTACTTCGTCTCCTGCCTGGTCTATGTGCCCCGCGATCGCTACACCACCCCGGTGCGCCTGCAGATCGAGGACATCCTGGTCCACGAATTCGGCGGCACACGACTGGAATTCACCGCGCGCGTCAGCGAGTCACCTTGGGCGCTCATGCATTTCATGGTCCGGCTGCCCGAGGACACGCCGACCGTCGACGTGTCGGAAGCCAACCGCATCCGGATCCAGGGGCTGCTCAGCGAAGCCGCGCGCACCTGGGGCGACCGCCTGATCGCCGCCGCGGCCGAAGTCT
Organism: Mycobacterium sp. IEC1808; assembly: GCF_002101935.1. Classification (NCBI taxonomy): domain Bacteria; kingdom Bacillati; phylum Actinomycetota; class Actinomycetes; order Mycobacteriales; family Mycobacteriaceae; genus Mycobacterium; species Mycobacterium sp. IEC1808. Next base: position 280,383 of record NZ_LQPV01000005.1, read on the forward strand.
CCGACGGGCCCGTGTCGCACGCCGACTCCGAGCACTACGCCGCCGCCTTCTCCGAGGTCTACAAGCAGGCCGTCGCGCCCGACGATGCCATCGAGCACATCGCGATCATCAAAGAGCTGTCCGATGATTCGGTCAAGCTGGTGTTCTCCGAGCGCGGCGAGGACGCGGCCGCCCAGCTGACCTGGTTCGTCGGCGGTCACACCGCCTCGTTGAGCCAGCTGTTGCCGATGCTGCAGAGCATGGGCGTCGTGGTGCTCGAGGAGCGCCCGTTCACCGTCACGCGGCAGGACGGGCTGGCCGTGTGGATCTACCAGTTCAAGATCCAGCCGCACCCGACGATCCCGCTGGCGACGACGGCGGCCGAACGGGAGTCCACCGCGGAGCGATTCGCCGACGCCGTCACCGCCATCTGGCAGGGCCGCGTCGAGATCGACCGGTTCAACGAGCTGGTGATGCGCGCGCGGCTGACCTGGCAGCAGGTCGTGCTGCTGCGCGCCTACGCGAAATACCTTCGGCAGGCCGGCTTTCCGTACAGCCAGTCCCACATCGAATCGGTGCTGAGCGAGCATCCGTCCACCGTGCGGTCTCTCGTCACCCTGTTCGAGGCGCTCTTCGATCCGCGGGCGTCCGCTGCCAAGGGGTCGCCGACCGGTCGCGACGCACAAGCGGCCGCCGCCGCGGTCGCCGCGGACATCGACGCCGTGGTGGGCCTGGACACCGACCGCATCCTGCGCGCGTTCGCGTCGCTGGTGCAGGCCACGCTGCGAACCAACTACTTCGTGACCCGCGAGGGATCCGCCCGCGCCCGTAATGTGTTGGCGCTCAAGCTGGATGCGCAGCTGATCGACGAACTTCCGCTGCCGCGACCGAAATTCGAGATCTTCGTGTACTCGCCGCGGGTGGAGGGCGTGCACCTGCGGTTCGGCCCGGTGGCGCGCGGGGGCCTGCGCTGGTCCGATCGCCGCGACGACTTCCGCACCGAGATCCTGGGTTTGGTCAAGGCGCAGGCGGTGAAGAACGCCGTCATCGTGCCGGTCGGGGCCAAGGGCGGGTTCGTCGTCAAGCGGCCGCCACTGCCGTCGGGTGAGGCCGCCGCCGACCGCGACGCCACCCGCGCCGAGGGCGTCGCCTGCTATCAGCTGTTCATCTCCGGCCTGCTCGACGTCACCGACAACGTCGACCACGCAACGAAGAAGGTCAGCCCGCCGCCGGAGGTGATCCGGCGGGACGGCGACGACGCCTACCTGGTGGTGGCCGCGGACAAGGGGACCGCGACGTTCTCCGACATCGCCAACGACGTCGCCAAGTCCTACGGGTTCTGGCTGGGTGACGCGTTCGCGTCCGGCGGGTCGGTGGGCTACGACCACAAGGCCATGGGCATCACCGCCAAGGGCGCGTGGGAGGCCGTCAAACGCCATTTCCGCGAGATGGGCGTCGACACCCAGAATGAGGACTTCACGGTCGTCGGCGTCGGCGACATGAGCGGCGACGTGTTCGGCAACGGCATGCTGCTGAGCAAGCACATCAAGCTGCTCGCCGCCTTCGATCATCGGCACGTCTTCTTGGACCCGGACCCCGACCCGGCGGCGTCGTGGCAGGAACGGCGGCGGATGTTCGACCTGCCGCGATCCAGCTGGGACGACTACGACAAGTCGCTGATCAGTGAGGGCGGTGGGGTATACAACCGCGACCAGAAGGCCATCCCCATCAGCCCGCAGGTCCGCGAGGCGCTGGGCATCGACAGCGACGAAGTCACCGAGATGTCCCCGCCCAACCTGATCAGGGCGATCCTGCAGGCGCCCGTCGACCTGTTGTTCAACGGCGGCATCGGCACCTACATCAAGGCTGAATCCGAGTCCGACGCCGACGTCGGCGACCGCGCCAACGATCCGGTGCGCGTGAACGCAAACCAGGTGCGCGCCAAGGTCATTGGTGAGGGCGGCAACCTGGGGGTGACCGCGCTGGGCCGCGTCGAATTCGATCTGTCGGGCGGGCGGATCAACACCGACGCGATGGACAACTCCGCCGGCGTGGACTGTTCGGACCACGAGGTCAACATCAAGATCCTGATCGACTCGCTGGTCACCGCGGGCAAGGTCAAGGCCGAGGAGCGCAAGGAGCTGCTGGAGTCGATGACCGACGAGGTCGGGCGGCTGGTGCTGCTCGACAACGAGGACCAGAACGACCTGATCGGCACCAGCCGCGCCAACGCGGCCAGCCTGCTGCCCGTGCACGCGATGCAGATCAAGTACCTCGAAGACCGCGGCATCAACCGCGAGCTGGAGGCGCTGCCGTCGGAGAAGGAGATCCACCGGCGCATCGATGTCGGCATCGGGCTCACCTCTCCCGAGCTGTGCACGCTGATGGCGCACGTCAAGCTGGCGCTCAAGGAGGAGATGCTCACCACCGAACTGCCCGAGCAGGATGTCTTCGCATCCCGGCTGCCGCAATACTTTCCGACGCAGCTGCGCGAGCGGTTCACCCCGGAGATCCGCGGCCACCAGCTACGCCGGGAGATCGTCACCACCATGCTGATCAACGACCTGGTGGACGCCGCGGGCATCAGCTACGCGTTCCGGATCACCGAGGACGTCGGCGTCGGGCCGATCGACGCGGTGCGCACCTACGTCGCCACCGACGCCATCTTCGGCGTGAGCGAGATCTGGCGGCAGATCCGCGCGGCGAGCGTGCCCGTCGCGCTGTCGGACCGGCTCACGCTGGACACCCGACGGCTGATCGACCGCGCCGGACGCTGGCTGCTCAACTACCGGCCGCAGCCGTTGGCCGTCGGCGCCGAGATCAACCGGTTCGCCGCGAAGGTCAAGGAGCTGACGCCGCGGATGTCGGAGTGGCTGCGCGGCGACGACAAGGCCATCGTCGAAAAGGAAGCCGCCGAATTCGCCTCGCAGGGCGCACCGGAGGACTTGTCCTACATGGTGGCCGCCGGCCTGTACCGCTACAGCCTGCTGGACATCATCGACGTCGCGGACATCACCGAAATGGACAGCGCCGAAGTCGCCGACACCTATTTCGCCCTGATGGACCACCTGGGCACCGACGGCCTGCTGACGGCGGTTTCGGAGTTACCCCGCCACGATCGCTGGCAATCGTTGGCGCGCTTGGCGATTCGCGACGACATCTATGCGTCGCTGCGGTCGCTGTGCTTCGACGTGCTGGCCGTCGGCGAGCCCGACGAGAGCGGTGAAGAGAAGATCGGCGAGTGGGAACACATCAGCGCGTCGCGGGTGGAGCGGGCCCGTCGCACGCTGAGCGAGATCCAGGAAAGCGGGGCAAAGGATCTCGCGACGCTTTCGGTGGCCGCGCGGCAGATCCGCCGGATGACCCGCACCAGCGGCAGGGGATCGTCGAGTTGAGCGTTGGCTTCGTCGCGCCGGTGCCCGTGCGCTGGTCGGACATCGACATGTACCAGCACGTCAACCATGCCACCATGGTCACCATCCTCGAAGAGGCGCGGGTGCAGTTCCTCAAGGAACCCTTCGCCGCCGACGTCACGACCGTCGGGTTGCTGATCGCCGACGTGCGCGTCACCTACAAGAGCCAGCTGCGCCTGGCCGATTCGCCTCTGCAGGTGACGATTTGGACCAAACAGCACCGGACGGTCGACTTCACGCTCGGCTACGAGGTGCGCTCGGTCAACGCCGATCCGGCGTCCAAGCCCGCCGTCATCGCCGAGACGCAGCTGGCCGCGGTGCACATCGAGGAGCAGCGGCTGTTTCGGCTTTCACCCCAGCATCGGGAGTATCTGCAACGGTGGCTCAGGGAGTAAGCGGCGTAGCCGAGCGAGGTGTGTGGTTGCGTGACGCCACCCACCGCGGGGATCTCGCCACGTTCGTCGATCACGCGATGCGCCTCGACGACGCCGCGGTCATCCGGCTGCGGGCCCGATCCGCCGGACTGCTGACCGCTTGGGTGGCAACCGGTTTCGACGTGCTCGCGAGCCGGGTGGTGGTCGGCCGGGTGCGACCCGACGATTTGTCCGTCGCGGCGGACGGGCTGGCGCGCGGCCTTTCGGCGATGGACGCCGAGGGCTACGTCGATCCCGGCTACGCGATGGACTCCGCGTGGCGGGGGGCCCTGCCCCCCGAATCCGGCTTCATTCACCTCGACGACGTACCCGCCCGGGTGATGCTGGACCTCGCGCAGCGCGGCGCGCAACTCGCCAAGGAGCACAGCAGCTCTCATGGCCCCCCGGTGTCGCTGCTCGACCAGGAGGTCATCCGGGTCAGCTCGGCCGAGCTCAGCGTCGGCCTGCCGATGCGCTGCGTGTTCGCCTTGACCGCAATGGGTTTCCTGCCCCAATCACCCGATGCGATCGGCGCCGACGAGATGGTCCGGGTCCGGATCCTGCCGAACTGGCTGCGGGTCGACGCCAAGTTCGGCTCGGTGTACCGGCGCCGCACGCACGCGGCGCTGGTGCTGCACTGACGGGCTCGAGGCGCTCAGACCAGCCAGGCCGCCGAGTCCGGCGGCAGCTTGCCGTCGACCAACGGCGCGCTGGCCAGGATCACCTCGCCCGGCGGCAAAGCCATCGGCAGCCGACCGGCGTTCAGCGCGCACACCAGCGCGCCACCGTGCCGCTCGAAGATCAGCAGGTCGTCGTCGGCGGCCAGCCATTCGAGCTCGCCGCCGTGGAATTCGCTTCGCTCCCTGCGTAGTTGGATGGCGCGCCGGTAGAAGGACAGCGTCGAGTCTGGATCGTCGAGCTGCTTTTCGACGGTCAGCGCCGCCCAGTCGGCCGGCATCGGCAGCCAGGTATCGGCGGTGCTGGAGAAGCCGAACGGGGGAGCGTCGCCCGACCAGGGAAGCGGGACCCGGCACTTGTCGCGGCCGCGTTCGGTGTGCCCCGAGCGTTCCCACGTCGGGTCCTGGAGCACTTCCTCGGGCAGATCGAGGACATCGGGCAGGCCCAATTCCTCACCGTTATAGATGAATACCGCGCCAGGCAGGGCCAGCATCACCATCGCCATCGCCCGCGCCCGGCGCAGCCCGACCTCGCCGCCGCCGTAGCGGGTGACCTCCCGGCCCACATCGTGGTTGGAAAGCGTCCAGGTCGGGGTGGCGTTCTCAATCGCGGTGGCTTCCAACGAGTTCTGGATCGCGTCGTGGATTTCGCGCGCGTCGAAGTCGATCTTCGTCAGCCGGAAATTGAAGCCGAGATGCAGTTCGTCGGGCCGCAGGTACTCGGCCCAGAGGAGGTTGTCCATCACCCACACTTCCCCGATCGTCACCGCCGGCGAGTAGTCGTCGACGATCTTGCGGATTCCGCGGTGAATCTCGTGCACGCTCGGGTGGTTGAAGCGCGGGTCGTCGTCGCTGTGGCTCAACACCTTGACGTCGTCCTTGGCATCGGGCAGGCCGGGCGGCTTGGCCATCCCGTGGGCCACGTCGATGCGGAAGCCGTCCACGCCGCGCTCCAGCCAGAAGCGCAGCGTCTTCTCGAAGTCGTCGAAGACTTCGGGGTGCTCCCAGTTCAGGTCGGGCTGCTCGGCGTCGAAGAGGTGCAGGTAGTACTGGCCGGGGTTGCCATCCGGTTCGATCACCCGGGTCCAGGCCGACCCGCCGAACACCGATGTCCAGTTGTTCGGCGGCAATTCGCCGTCGGGACCGCGGCCGTCGCGAAAGTAGTAGCGCTCGCGCGCGTCGGTGCCAGGCCCGGCGGCCAGCGCTGCCTGAAACCACGGGTGCGCCGAACTGGTGTGGTTGGGCACCACGTCCATGGTGATCTTGATGCCCCGCTCGTGGGCCGCCGCGATCAGCCGCTCGATCGCGGCCATCCCGCCGAACAGCGGGTCGACGTCCCGGGGGTCGGCGACGTCATAGCCGTGGTCGGCCATCGGCGAAACGGTGACCGGGTTGAGCCAGATCGCGTCGATGCCGAGCTGCGTGAGGTAGTCCAGGCGGGCGGTCAACCCGTCCAGGTCGCCGACGCCGTCGCCGTCGCTGTCCGCGAACGACCGCGGATAGACCTGGTAGAAGACCGCGCTCAACCACCACGGCTCGGGGCTCATGCTGCTCCGTTCGGTTACTGGGATCAGAACGATGAATTGACCAGGGAGTGCGCGGCCATTTCCAGGTATTCAAGCAACTCGCGGCGGTGTGCGTCGTCCAACGTCTGCGAGTCGATGGAGGCGACGGCGGTGTGCATGCAGCGCAGCCAGGCATCGCGCTCGATAGGGGTGATCCGGAACGGCGCGTGTCGCATCCGCAGCCGCGGATGCCCGCGCCGGTCGGAGTAGGTGCGCGGGCCGCCCCAGTACTGCTCGAGGAACATCCGCAGCCGCTCCTCGGCACCCGCCAGGTCGTCCGCGGGGTACAGCTGAGAAAGAATCTCGTCCTCGGGGACCTGCGCGTAAAACCGCGACACGATCGCATTGAAGGTTTCGGCACCGCCGACGGCGTCGTAGAAGCTCACCTGATCCATCCCCTCCATTGTGGTGCATCGCCGGGTTGGCAAGGCCGTACGGCCCCGCGTCGCGCCTTCTGTTCACCGGTTTGTCACGGCGCGCACCAGCAATAAGGGTGCGTTTGGCGGCGAATCATGGTGGACTATCGGCGGAGGATCTATGGCGCATGGCAAGAGACGCCGCAGCCACCGCAGTTCCGGTGCCGCGGCAGGGTTAACCGGGCCCCCAACCGCGTCACCCCTGCACAGCGTCGATACCCACCCGCCTACCCGCCACGAAACCGCGTCGATCTGGAGTCGGCGGCGGGTGCTCCTGCTCAATTCCACCTACGAGCCGCTGACCGCGCTGCCGATGCGGCGGGCCATCGTCATGGTGATCTGCGGCAAGGCGGACGTGGTGCACGACGACCCGGCCGGGCCGGTCATCCACTCGGCGACCAGGTCGATCGTGGTGCCCTCGGTGATCCAGCTGCGGTCCTACGTGCGGGTTCCCTACCGGGCGCGCGTGCCGATGACCCGCGCCGCCCTGATGCACCGCGACCGTTTCTGCTGCGCCTACTGCGGGGCCAAGGCCGACACCGTCGACCACGTGGTGCCGCGCAGCCGCGGCGGCGACCACTCCTGGGAGAACTGCGTGGCGTGCTGTTCGACTTGCAATCACCGCAAGGGCGACAAGCTGCTCGCCGAATTGGGCTGGGCGCTGCGCCGCGCGCCGTTGCCGCCCACCGGGCAGCACTGGCGGCTGCTGTCGACGGTCAAGGAGCTGGACCCGTCCTGGGCCCGGTACCTCGGCGAGGGTGCAGCCTGACCAATCCCGTGTCCAAGTGTGCGGGCGCATCACCCGGTGGGATACGGTTTGCGTCGTGAGCCCTGGAGAGATTCACCTGTACTTCATCGGAATCCCGCTGGCGCTGGTTGTGGTGCTGTCCCTGCTGATCTGGCGGCACAAGGGGCCCCACCCCGCGACCTACAAGATGTCGGAGAAGTGGACGCACCCGCCGATCCTGTGGGCCGCCACCGACGAAGACGTCGGCGGCGCGCATCACGGACACGGCACGTCGGAGTTCTCGGTGGGAGGTGGCGCCAGTGGCACATGGTGAGGTTGCGACGATCGAGCGCAGCGAGCTGCCCAAGGGTTCGGTGATCACCACCAGCGGGCGGATTTCCGGTGTTACCGAGCCGGGCGAGCTGTCGGTGCATTACCCGTTTCCGACCAAGGACCTGGTCGCCATCGACGATGCGCTGAAGTACGGCTCGCGGGCGTCTCAGGCGCGGTTCGCCATCTACCTCGGGGACCTGGGCAGCGACACCGCCGCGCGGGCCCGCGAGATCTTGGCCAAGGTGCCGACGCCCGACAACGCGGTGCTGCTCGCCGTGTCGCCCGACCAGTCCGTCATCGAGGTGGTCTACGGCTCGGCGGTACGAGGTCGTGGCGCCGAGTCGGCCGCGCCGCTCGGGGTGGCCGCCGCCTCGTCGGCGTTCGAGCAGGGCCACCTGGTGGACGGGCTGGTCAGCGCGATCCGCGTGCTCAGCGCCGGGATCTCGCCGGCCTAGCCTCCGCCCACCACGCGAGGGCGCGTAAATGTACGCCGAATGCGGCGTGTCGGCGTACAAACACGCGCGCTCGCCGGAAAGCAGGATCAGGACGCGTCGAACGTGCGGGCGCGCAGCGACCGCTTGACCCCGGCCTGACCTTCCAGCACCAGGCGCCGCAGCGCCGGCGGAATCTCGGGGTCGCTCAGGAACTCGTCGGCGGCCGCGATGCCGGCCTCGCTGATGTCCCAGTGCGGGTAGAGGCCGATCACCACGGTTTGGGCGACCTCGCTGGAGCGCCGCGTCCAGACCCCGGCAATCGCGTCGAAGTAGCGCCCGGTGAACGCCTTGAGCAGCTCGTGCTGTCCCGGCGGGGCGATGCCGGCGATGATCGATCGGGCCGTGATGTTGGCCAGCGTGTCGTCCTCCATCACCGTCGTCCAGGCCCGCTCCTTGACCTCGAGTTGGGGCCGTGCGGCCGCGGCTTGGGAGCCGTGGCGCTTGCCGGCGGCGGTCGGGTCGCGCCGCACCTCGGCGTCGATGAACGGGGTCGCGGACCCATCGGCGTCGATCTCGCCGGCGGCGGCCAGCGCGGTCACGATGCGCCAGCGCAGGTCGGTGTCGATCTCCAGCCCGGCCAGACCCCGCTCGGACGGGTCGTGATCCAGCAGGTCGGCCAGCGTCACCACGTGCCGCGTCGACAGGACGGACGTGCACAGTGTGTTGACGAACGCGAGCTGGTGATCCGATCCGGGCGCCGCGGCGCGGGCCAGCTCCAGCAGCCGGTCGGCGAACTGCGGCCAGCCGTGCTCGCGCGCCCAGGCCGGCTCGGCGTAGGACGCCAGCGCCGTCTGGGCTTGCATCAGCAGCCGCTGCGCCACCCCGACCTCGGTTTCGGCCTGCACGCCGCCAGAGACCAGCGCCACGAAATCGCGGGCGCGCAGCTCGGCCTCGCGGGTCATCTCCCACGCGGCCGACCACACCAGCGAGCGCGGCAGCGGCTCGGCGATATCGGCGATCCGCTCCAGCGCGGTCTGCAGCGACTGGCTGTCCAGCCGCAGCGAACAGTAGGTCAGGTCGTCGTCGTTGACCAGGATCAGCTTGCCGCGCGAAACCCCAACCAGCGCAGGCACTTCGGTGTCCGGGCCCTCGACGTCGAGTTCCTCGCGGTGGACCCGCACCAGCTTGCCGGCGCCACCGGGATCATCTTCGTCGTAGATGCCGATCGCCAGCCGGTGCACCCGCGTCTCGCCCGCCCCGGGCGCGGCGCCGCTTTGGCGCACCACGAATCGGGTGAACTTGCCATCGGCGTCGACGTCGAAGTCGGGCCGCAGCGTGTTCAGGCCGGTGGTTTTCAGCCACTGCTGACCCCAGTCGGACAGATCGCGACCGGACGCCTTTTCCAGCGCGGCGATCAGGTCGCTGAACGTGGCGTTGCCGTAGGCGTGCGTGCGGAAGTAGTCGCGCAGCCCGGCCAGGAAGTGCTCCAGCCCGACGTAGGCGACCAGCTGCTTGAGTACCGACGCGCCCTTGGCGTAGGTGATCCCGTCGAAGTTCACCTCGACGGCGGCCAGGTCGGGGATCTCGGCCGCGATCGGGTGCGTCGACGGCAGCTGGTCCTGGCGGTACGCCCACGACTTCTCGACGGTGGCGAACGTGGTCCACGCCTCGGTGAATTCGGTTGCCTCGCTTTGGCACAACACCGACGCGAAGGTCGCGAACGACTCGTTGAGCCACAGGTCGTCCCACCACGTCATGGTGACCAGGTCGCCGAACCACATGTGCGCCATCTCGTGCAGCACCGTCTCGGCGCGCCGCTCGTAGGAGGCCCGGGTGACCTTGCTGCGGAAGACGTAGTCCTCGAGGAAGGTAACCGCCCCCGCATTTTCCATGGCGCCGGCGTTGAACTCGGGCACGAACAGCTGGTCGTACTTGCCGAACGCGTAGGGCAGGCCAAAGTTCTTGTGGTAGAAGCCGAATCCCTGTTTCGTCTGGATGAATAGCCGCTCGGCGTCCATGAATTCGGCCAGCGAGGCCCGGCAGTAGATGCCCAGCGGGATCTCGCCGTGTTCGTCGGTGTAGGAGTCCCTCCACTCGGCGTACGGGCCCGCGATCAGCGCCACCAGGTAGGTGCTCATCCGCGGGGTGGTGGCGAAGGTGTGTATGCCGTCCTCCACCGATACCGTCGCGCCGTTGGAGATCACCTTCCAGTGTTGGGGCGCAGCCACCCGCAGGTCGAACGTCGCTTTGAGGTCGGGTTGGTCGAAGCACGCGAACATGCGCTTGGCGTCGGCCGTTTCGAACTGCGAATACAGATAGACCTCGTCGTCCACCGGGTCGACGAAGCGATGTAGCCCCTCGCCGGTGTTGGAGTAGCGGCAGTCGGCGTCGACGACGAGGACGTTTTGCTTCTCGAGCCCGCGCAGCGGGATGCCGGTCGATTCGTCGTATCCGGACACGTCGAGTTCGCGGCCGTTGAGGGTGGCGCCGCGGATGGCGTCGGCGGCGATGTCGATGACGGTATCGGCGCCGGCGAGCGCCTCGAACGCCACGGTGGTGGTGGACCGGAAAGTCCGGTCGCCCGGGCCGCCCGAGCCGTCGGTGACGTCGAGGCTGATCCGGTAGTTGTCAACGGTGATCAGGGCCGCGCGCTCGACGGCCTGGTCACGGGTGAGGTTTGGAAGGGCCACGCGTCCAACTTAAACGTGTTGGTGAACGCCTGGTAACCGGAGCGACGGGGCGGGAACACCCGCCGCGCGACTACGGTTGTGCTGAACGGTGTTATGACCGTATCTGCTCTCGAGGAGAGGACCGCGCTATGTCCGAGAAGACCAACGGGAAAAACCGAGCCGATTTCTGGTTCGATCCGCTGTGTCCCTGGTGCTGGATCACGTCGCGCTGGATCCTCGAGGTGGAGAAGGTTCGCGACATCGAGGTGCATTTCCACGTCATGAGCCTGGCCATCCTCAACGAAAACCGCGAAGGCCTGCCCGACAAGTACCGCGAGATGATGAAGCACGCCTGGGGGCCGGTGCGGGTGGCGATCGCCGCGGAGCAGGCCCACGGCGCCAAAGTGCTGGACCCGCTGTACACCGCGATGGGCACCCGGATCCACAACGAGGACGACAAGAACCTCGAGGAGGTCATCAAGCTGTCGCTGGCCGACGCCGGCCTGCCGGCGGAGCTCGCCGAGGCCGCGCAGAGCGAGGAGTACGACGAGGCGCTGCGCAAGAGCCACCACGAGGGGATGGACGCGGTCGGCGACGACGTCGGCACGCCGACCATCCACGTCAACGGTGTGGCGTTCTTCGGGCCGGTGCTCTCGAAGATCCCGCGCGGCGAGGAGGCGGGCAAGCTCTGGGACGCCTCGGTGACCTTCGCGTCGTATCCGCACTTCTTCGAGCTCAAGCGGACCCGCACCGAGAAGCCCGAATTCGACTAGACCCTCGACTGGCCCCGGCGGGCGCGCGGCTGTAAAGATGGCGGGCATGCGCGTCTACCTGGGTTCCGACCACGCCGGATACGAGCTCAAGCAGCAGATCATCTCCCACCTCAAGGAATCCGGGCACGAGCCGATCGATTGCGGCGCGTTCAGCTACGACGCCGAGGACGACTACCCGGCGTTTTGCATCGCGGCCGCGACGCGCACGGTGGCAGACCCGGAGAGCCTGGGCATCGTGCTCGGCGGGTCGGGCAACGGTGAGCAGATCGCCGCCAACAAGGTGCCGGGAGCGCGCTGCGCGCTGGCGTGGAGCGTCGAGACCGCGACCCTGGCGCGCGAACACAACAACGCGCAGTTGATCGGCATCGGCGGCCGCATGCACACGGTCGAGGAGGCGTTGACGATCGTGGATGCCTTCCTGAGCGCGCAGTGGTCGAAAGCCGAACGCCACCAACGGCGTATCGACATCCTCGCCGAATACGAGCGCACCCACCAGGCGCCGCCGGTTCCCGGCGCCCCGGCTTAAGAGATGCCCGAAGGGCACACCCTGCACCGGCTGGCCCGGCTGCATCAGCGCCGATACGGTGGCGCCGCGGTCGCGGTGTCCAGCCCGCAGGGCCGGTTCGCGGACGCGGCGGCCGTCGTCGACGGGCGGGTGCTGCGGCGCACCAGCGCGTGGGGCAAGCACCTGTTTCACCACTATGACGGCGGCCCCATCGTGCACGTGCACCTCGGGTTGTACGGCGCCTTCACCGAGTGGGAGCGGCCCCACGATGCGCCGCTGCCCGAACCGGTCGGGCAGGTGCGGATGCGGATGGTCGGTGCCGACTACGGCACCGACCTGCGCGGTCCGACGGTGTGCGAGGTCATCGACGAAGCTCAGGTCAGCGACGTGGTGGCCAAGCTCGGCCCCGACCCGTTGCGCAGCGACGCCGACCCGGCGTGGCCGTGGGCTCGAATCAGCAAGTCACGCAAGCCCATTGGCGCGTTGCTGATGGACCAGACCGTGATCGCCGGCGTGGGCAACGTCTATCGCAACGAGTTGCTGTTCCGCCACCGCATCGATCCGTTCCGGCCCGGCCGCGCGATTGGCGAGGCGGAGTTCGACGCGGCGTGGACCGATCTGGTGGCGCTGATGAAGGTCGGTTTGCGCCGCGGCCAGATCGTCGTGGTGCTGCCCGAGCACGATCACGGGCCGCCGTCGTACCGGCAAGGGCGGCCACGCACCTACGTCTACCGGCGCGCGGGCGAGGCGTGCCGCGTGTGCGGCGGAGCGATCCGCACCCAGGTGTTGGAGGGCCGAAACGTGTTCTGGTGCCCCAACTGCCAGAAGTGACGAGAATCCTGCCACTGACAGGAAACCCTAAGCAAGAAACGCCGGCGTCTACTGTTTGGGCGCGGCTTCCGTCGGGTATGAATGGCGCCGTGAAACTCCTTCCACGTTTAGTTGCAGCCGTTTTCGCGATAGTCGTCGGTCTTGGTCTGGCGGGGCTGGGCGCGTCACCCGAGGCGCAAGCGCAGCCCGGGCCGTTCCCGCAATGGTGCCCCGGGGACTTCTGGGACCCGGGCTGGGGAGACAATTGGGACCGCGGGCACTGCCATGACAACTGGCGCGGGCCGGGCCCCAACCCGCACCCCGAACCGTGGCGTGGCCCGGGCGGACCCGGCGGCCCTGGTTGGGACCATCGCTGATCCGTGACCAAATGACCGCGCCCCGCCGGCAACGGTTCGGCGGGGTGCGGTCTTACGTTTGGGCGCGCTCGATGACGCCCAGCGCGGCGTAGACCTCGTCGCTGAGCGCGACGCTCCGCGGGTCGGCGTTGGCCTTGGTGGCGTCGAAGCGATTCATCACGTACGCGTAGCCGATTCGATGCTCGAGGTCGACAAACCCGAATGAGCCGCCCAGGCCGCCGTGCCCGAAGATGCGGGGGTTGGGGCCGTTGACGCACCGCTGGTTGAGCATGTAGCCCAGGCCCCAGCCGTGGTCGGCGACGCGCGGGCCCAGCACCAGGTCGGTTTCGAAGCCGCCCTGCGACACCCGGACCCGTTCCATGTGCTCGCGGGTCAGCAGCCGCTCCTGCGCGAGCCCGTTATAGAACGTCGCCAGTCCCAGCGCCGACACCTGGCCGTTGGTGCCGGGGAACTCGAGTTGGCGCCACAGCTCCAGGTCGTGCGAGCCGAGTTCGTCGTCGGGGGCGAAGCCCATCGATATCGACAGCGCCGCCTTGGGGTGTTCGGTCAGGCTGGTCGGGTAGCCGGGCGCCTGCGCCTCGGCCAGCAGGTCCCGGGCGTGCGGCTTGTTGACTCGCTCGGCGCAGCGCCGTTGCTCGGTGGGCGACAGGCCGATGTGGACGTCGGCGCCGAGCGGTTCGGCGATCTCGGTGCGCAGGTACTCGCCGACGGTGCGGCCCGTGACGCGGCGGAACACCTCGCCAAGGATGAAGCCGAAGGTGGTCATGTGGTAGCCCTGCGCGGTGCCGGGCTCCCACCACGGTTCGGCGGCGGCGAGCTGCCGGCAGACGAAGTCCCAGTCGGCGACGTCCTCCCAGCGCATCCGGGTGCGCGGCCCGATGACGCCGGAGCGATGGCTCATCACCATGGCCAGCGTGACGGCTTCCTTGCCCGCCTGTGCGAACTCGGGCCAATAGCGCGCCACCGGCGCGAACAAGTCCAGCTCGCCGCGGTCAGCCAGCTGGTGGACGCAGGTGGCCGTCATCCCCTTGGTGCCCGACAGGACCGTCGTCAGGGTGTTCTGTTGCCACGGCCGGGTGCGGGCGGCGTCAGCCCAACCGCCCCAGAGGTTGACGACGAGCTCCCCGTCGACCCACACCGCGACGGCCGCCCCAACCTCTCCCTGCAGCACAAAATTGCGCTCGAACGCGTCGCGCACACCGACGAAGTCGGAAGCACATGAGCCCTTCAGTTCGACGTCGCTCATGGCGCCTTTCTGTCGAGCAAGCATCAGCCCGAGCGGGCGACGGGAATCGAACCCGCGTAGCTAGTTTGGAAGACTAGGGCTCTACCATTGAGCTACGCCCGCAAGTTTTAGTCGAGCGAGACTGTATCTGGCGGCGAACATCAAATCTAATCGAAGCGGTTTTGTGATCGCCCCGTGAGGTCCCGCACGTCTTGACGGTCGCTGCGGAGCCGACGGCCACCTTTGCGGTGAAGGGCCGTAGGATCTGCGAGGTCAGCGCGGGGTGTAGCGCAGCTTGGTAGCGCATCCGCTTTGGGAGCGGAAGGCCGCAGGTTCAAATCCTGTCACCCCGACCAATACTGCGCCGATCCACCGAATACCGAGGAGCACACCCGTGAAGAGCAGCGTCGAGCAGTTGAGCCCCACCCGGGTGCGCATCAACGTTGAGGTGCCGTTCACCGAACTCGAGCCCGATTTCCAACGCGCCTACAAGGAGCTGGCCAAGCAGGTCCGGCTGCCCGGATTCCGGCCCGGCAAGGCGCCGGCCAGGCTGCTCGAGGCGCGTTTCGGCCGCGAGGCGATGCTCGACCAGGTCGTCAACGACGCGCTGCCGGCCCGGTACGGACAGGCGGTCGCCGAGGCCGAGGTCGAGCCGATCGGCCAGCCCGAGATCGAGGTCACCAAGAAGGAGTACGGCGAGGAGCTGGCGTTCACCGCCGAGGTCGACGTGCGTCCGAAGATCACCCTTCCCGACCTCGGCTCACTGAAGGTCTCGGTCGACCCGATCGAGGTCAGCGACGACGACGTCGACGCCGAACTGGAGTCGTTGCGCGCGCGATTCGGCACCCTGAAGGGAGTCGAGCGCCCGGTTGCGCTCGGCGACTTCGTCTCGATCGACCTGTCGGCCACCGTCGACGGCGAGGAGGTGCCCAACGCGGCCGCGGAGGGCCTGTCGCACGAGGTGGGCTCCGGCCGGCTCATCGCGGGGCTGGACGACGCGCTGGTCGGCCTGTCCGTCGACGAGTCCAAAGAGTTCACCGCGAAGTTGGCAACGGGGGAGCACGCCGGCAAGGACGCACAGGTCACCGTCACCGTCAGGTCGATCAAGGAACGCGAACTTCCCGAGCCCGACGACGAGTTCGCCCAATTGGCCAGCGAGTTCGACACGATCGACGAGCTGCGGTCCAACCTCCGCGAGCAGGTGGGCCGCGTCAAGCGCGCCCAGCAGGCGGAGCAGATCCGCGACGCCACGATCGACGCGATTCTCGAGCAGGTCGACGTGCCGCTGCCCGAGGCGATCGTGAAGGCTCAGGTCGACAGCGCCGTCCACAACGCGCTGCACAGCTTCGAGCACGACGAGGCCAAGTTCGCGGAGGCGCTGCGCGAGCAGGGTAAGTCGCGCCAGCAGTTCGAGGTCGACGCGCACAACGCCGCCGAGTCGGACGTCAAGAAGCAGCTGTTGTTGGACGCGCTGGCCGACGAACTGGGAATCCAGGTCGGCCAGGAGGACCTGACCGAGCGACTGGTCATGACGTCCCGGCAGTACGGCATCGAGCCGCAGCAGCTGTTCACCTACCTGCAGGAGAACAATCAGCTGGGGGCCATGTTCGCCGACGTGCGCCGCGGGCTGGCCGTCGCTGCGGCGGTGGAGGCGGCGACCGTCACCGACACCGACGGCAACACCATCGACACGAGCGAGTTCTTCGGCAAGCGGGGCGAAGCTCCGGACGAGGCCGCGGAGGCTTCGGACGACGACGAGGTCGAGGCGGCCGACGAGGCTAAGGATTCCGAGGACGCCGACGAAGACGCTGAGGCCGACGACGAGGCGAAGTGACCCGCGATGACGCTGTGAGCGAACGGGCCCATTTAAGGGGGCGCGCGACCGGCACACGGCGGGCTTGGTTGGTTAGGGTCGGAACAGAGAAGAACTCGAGAAAGCAGGTAACCCAGTCGTGACTGACATGCGTTCGCCCTCGCAGGGGCTCAACCTCACGGACTCGGTCTATGAGCGCTTGCTCTCCGAGCGCATCATCTTCCTGGGTTCGGAGGTGAACGACGAGGTCGCCAACCGGCTGTGCGCGCAGATCCTGCTGCTCGCCGCGGAGGACGCCGACAAGGACATCTCGCTCTACATCAACTCCCCGGGCGGATCGATCAGCGCCGGGATGGCGATCTACGACACCATGGTGCTGGCGCCCTGCGACATCGCCACGTACGCGATGGGCATGGCCGCCTCGATGGGCGAGTTCCTGCTCGCTGCCGGCACCAAGGGCAAGCGCTACGCGCTGCCGCACGCCCGGATCCTGATGCACCAGCCGCTGGGCGGGGTGACCGGCAGTGCGGCCGACATCGCCATCCAGGCCGAGCAGTTCACGGTCATCAAGAAGGAGATGTTCCGGCTCAACGCCGAATTCACCGGCCAGTCCATCGAACGCATCGAGGCCGACTCCGACCGCGACCGCTGGTTCACCGCCCAGGAAGCCCTCGAATACGGTTTCGTCGACCACATCATCACCCGCGCCGCTCACATCACCAACGGAGAAGCCCAGTGAATCCCGAAATGCAACCCCAGGCGCGGTACATCCTGCCGTCGTTCATCGAGCACTCCAGCTTCGGTGTCAAGGAGTCCAACCCGTACAACAAGCTGTTCGAGGAGCGCATCATCTTCCTCGGCGTGCAGGTCGACGACGCGTCGGCGAACGACATCATGGCGCAGCTGCTGGTGCTGGAGTCGCTGGACCCCGACCGCGACATCACCATGTACATCAACTCGCCCGGCGGCGGGTTCACCTCGCTGATGGCGATCTACGACACCATGCAATACGTGCGCGCCGACATCCAGACCGTGTGCCTGGGCCAGGCCGCGTCGGCGGCGGCGGTGCTGCTGGCCGCCGGGACGCCGGGCAAGCGGATGGCGCTGCCCAACGCCCGCGTGCTTATCCACCAGCCGTCGCTGTCCGGCGTGATCCAGGGCCAGTTCTCCGACCTGGAGATCCAGGCCGCCGAGATCGAGCGGATGCGCACGCTGATGGAGACCACGCTGGCCCGCCACACCGGCAAGGATGCGTCGGTCATCCGCAAGGACACCGACCGGGACAAGATCCTGACGGCCGAAGAGGCCAAGGACTACGGGATCATCGACACCGTCCTGGAATACCGCAAGCTCTCCGCGCAGACGGCTTAACGCACGAGCACCTTCGCCAGTCCGGCAATGTCGGCGGGTCCGACCCGGCAGCAGCCGCCGACGATGCGAGCACCGGCGGCCGCCCACTGCGCGGCCAAACGCGCCGAGAAATGCGATCGACCGACCCACGCGCGTCCGTCCCAGCGCTCGCCGCTGTTCGGGTAGACGATCACCGGCTTGCCGACGGCGCGGGCCAGCGGGATCGCGCGCAGCACGTCGCCGGGCGCGCAGCAGTTGACGCCGATCGCCACGATCTCGGGGACGCCGGCGGCCACCGCGAACGCGTCGGCCAGCGGTTGTCCGGCGCGGGTCGTCGTCCCGTCGATGGTGTAGCTGAGCCACGCCGGCACGCCGGCGGAGCGGACCAGATCAACGAGCGCCTCGGCCTCGTCGACATCGGGCACCGTCTCGCACGCCAGCACGTCGGCGCCAGCGGCGGCCAGGACCTCCAGCCGCGGCCGGTGCCAGCGCCGCAACTCCGCGACCGACAGGCCGTAGCGTCCGCGATATTCGGAGCCGTCGGCCAGCGCCGCGCCGTACGGGCCGACGGAGGCGGCGACAATCAGCCCGCCCGCGTCGGCTTCGGCGCGCGCCGCCTTCGCCAGCTCGACGCTGCGGCGCAGCAGAGCGGCGGATTCGTTCCGGTCGATTCCGCGAGCCGCGAAACCCTCGAACGACGCCTGATAGCTGGCCGTGGTCGCGATCGCGGCGCCGGCCCGGAAAAACGCGGCGTGCACGGCGACGATCTCCTGCGGCGCGTCTGCCAGCAGCCTGGCCGACCACAGCGGGTCCGAAAGATCGTGCCCGCGCGCCTCCAGCTCGGTGGCCAGGCCGCCGTCGCCGATCAGCACGGGCTCGGTTGGCCCTCCAAAACCGAAAGCCAATCCCACTCGATAACTGTAGGGTTGTGGCAGCCCACTGGACTCGATCGGGTAACGAGCGCGACACGCCAAAAACACGGATTGCGCGTCTCGGCGAGTGAGGGGCGCCGTCTGCCTATATGTTTCATGCAGACAACGGACATGAATACCAACGACGCGATTCGGCGGTAATGGTCGCGGGGGGCCCAAGCAAGCGGGTAGCGTCGGGGAATACATGCGGCATAGCACGACGAACGGCGAACAGGAAGTAGGCCCTCAGCACCATGGCGCGCATCGGAGACGGCGGTGACCTGCTTAAGTGCTCGTTCTGCGGGAAGAGCCAAAAGCAAGTCAAGAAACTCATTGCTGGCCCCGGTGTGTACATCTGCGATGAGTGCATAGACCTCTGCAACGAGATCATCGAAGAGGAACTCGCCGACGCCGACGACGTCAAGCTCGACGAACTGCCCAAGCCCGCCGAGATCCGGGAATTCCTGGAGGGATACGTCATCGGGCAGGACACCGCCAAGCGCACCCTGGCCGTCGCCGTCTACAACCACTACAAGCGGATTCAGGCCGGGGAGAAGGGCCGCGACTCGCGCTCCGAGCCCGTCGAGCTGACCAAGTCCAACATCTTGATGCTCGGCCCCACCGGCTGCGGCAAGACCTACCTCGCCCAGACCCTGGCCAAGATGCTCAACGTGCCGTTCGCCATCGCCGACGCCACCGCGCTCACCGAGGCCGGCTACGTCGGCGAGGACGTCGAGAACATCTTGCTCAAGCTGATCCAGGCGGCCGACTATGACGTCAAGCGCGCCGAGACCGGCATCATCTACATCGACGAGGTCGACAAGATCGCCCGCAAGAGCGAGAACCCGTCGATCACCCGCGACGTGTCCGGCGAGGGCGTTCAGCAGGCCCTGCTGAAGATCCTGGAGGGCACCCAGGCGTCGGTTCCCCCGCAGGGCGGCCGCAAGCACCCGCACCAGGAATTCATCCAGATCGACACCACCAACGTGTTGTTCATCGTCGCGGGTGCGTTCGCCGGGCTGGAGAAGATCATCTACGAGCGGGTCGGCAAGCGCGGCCTGGGCTTCGGCGCCGAGGTGCGCTCCAAGGCCGAGATCGACACCACCGATCACTTCGCCGACGTCATGCCCGAGGACCTGATCAAGTTCGGTTTGATCCCGGAGTTCATCGGGCGGCTCCCGGTGGTCGCGTCGGTCACCAACCTGGACATGGAGTCGTTGGTCAAGATCCTGTCCGAGCCGAAGAACGCGTTGGTCAAGCAGTACACCCGCCTCTTCGAAATGGACGGCGTGGAGCTGGAGTTCACCGACGACGCGCTGGAGGCGATCGCCGACCAGGCGATCCACCGCGGCACCGGCGCCCGAGGCCTGCGCGCGATCATGGAAGAGGTCCTGCTGCCGGTGATGTACGACATCCCGAGCCGCGACGACGTCGCCAA
Source organism: Mycobacterium sp. IEC1808 (assembly GCF_002101935.1). Lineage (NCBI taxonomy): Bacteria > Bacillati > Actinomycetota > Actinomycetes > Mycobacteriales > Mycobacteriaceae > Mycobacterium > Mycobacterium sp. IEC1808. The sequence continues at coordinate 300,211 of NZ_LQPV01000005.1, forward strand.
GGTCGTGGTGACCAAGGAGACGGTGCAGGACAACGTCCTGCCGACGATCGTGCCGCGCAAGCCGTCGCGCAGCGAGCGCCGCGACAAGAGCGCCTAAGCAATTCCCTGATTCCGGCCGCCTGAAGCTTTGAACAGCCCGGCCGAGGTTCCGCGGCGCCTGGCGCGTGGGCTGGACCTACTCAACTTTTTGCTGGCCGATGTCCGCGACGGGCTGGGCCCGTACCTGTCGGTCTACCTGCTGGTGACCCATCACTGGGACCAGGGGTCGATCGGGTTCGTCATGGCGGTCGGCGGCATCGGGGCGATCGTCGCTCAGGCGCCGGCCGGCGCGCTGGTCGACCGGACGACGGCCAAGCGGGCGGTGATCATCGCGGGCGCGCTGACCGTCACCGCCGGATCGTTGGCGATGCCGTTGTTTCCGGGCTTCTACTCGATCTCGGTGCTGCAGGCTCTCACCGGAGTCGCGGGTTCCGTCTTCGCGCCGGCGTTGGCCGCGATCACCCTCGGTGCGGTCGGCCCTCGTCTCTTCTCGCGGCGGGTTGGGCGCAACGAGTCGTTCAATCACGCGGGAAACGCGTCGGCCGCGGCCATCACCGGTGTCTTGGCTTACTTCCTTGGGCCCGCGGTGGTGTTCTGGGTGCTCGCCGCTATGGCGGCCGGCAGTGTCGTTGCGACCCTGCGGATTCCGGCCGACGCGATCGACAACGACGTGGCGCGGGGCATGGACCACTCCCCGGGCGAGCCGCACCAGCAGCCGTCGCAGCTGGCGGTGCTGCTGCACAATCGCCGGCTGATGATTTTCGCCGTCACGGTCATCGCCTTTCACTTCGCCAACGCGGCGATGCTTCCCCTGGTCGGCCAGTTGTTGGCGTTGCACAACAAAGACGTCGGGACCGCGCTGATGGCGGGGTGCATCGTGGCCGCGCAGGTCGTCATGGTCCCGGTGGCCTACCTCGCCGGGGCCAAGGCCGATTCCTGGGGGCGCAAACCCATTTTCTTGGTCGGATTCGCGGTCTTGGCCGCGCGCGGATTTCTCTACACCCTGTCCGACAACTCGTACTGGCTGGTGGGCGTCCAACTGCTTGACGGCGTGGGGGCGGGTGTGTTCGGCGCGTTGTTTCCGCTCGTCGTGCAGGACGTGACGCACGGAACCGGTCGGTTCAACATCAGCCTGGGTGCGGTGACGGCGGCGACGGGCATCGGCGCTGCGGTCTCGAACCTGGTTGCCGGCTCGATCGTGGTGGCGGCCGGCTACGACGCCGCCTTCGCCTTCCTCGGTGCCCTGGCCGCCGCGGGCCTCGTGTTGTATCTCGTCGCGATGCCCGAGACGGCGCCCCAGCGCCTGCCGGGCAGGCGATCAACGTGACCAATACCACAGTTTCGCCGCCTACGCACCAGTAGCCCGCGCTGACTTCGGCATTTAACCGTAAATCCGCTGCATGCAATGCTTTCGAGACGCCCATGCTTCTCTTAAAGAAGTGCCATAATTGGTACTACCAGTGACACACAAGCTTGTGGGCCAGGGAGCCGCCCCAGCGGCGCGTACCCTAATGCTCCAGCGCGAAGTGCCTATCCGGTTAACGAATGGAAGGCGGATAAGTGGATCCGAACGGCAGTGGGGCCGGGCCTGATTCTCCCAATGGCTCCTCTCGCAATGGGTCGGACCGCCAGCGTCTAGAACAAGTTGTCATTCGATTCGCCGGGGACTCCGGCGACGGCATGCAGCTGACCGGCGACCGGTTCACCTCCGAGGCAGCCCTTTTCGGCAACGACCTGGCGACCCAGCCGAACTATCCCGCCGAGATCCGCGCCCCCGCAGGCACATTGCCCGGGGTTTCGTCGTTCCAGATTCAGATCGCCGACTACGACATCCTGACCGCCGGCGACCGCCCCGACGTCCTGGTCGCGATGAATCCGGCGGCGCTCAAGGCCAACATCGGGGACCTGCCGCGCGGCGGAATGGTCATCGCGAATTCCGACGAGTTCACCAAGCGCAACCTGACCAAGGTGGGCTACGTGACAAACCCGCTGGAGACCGACGAGCTCGAGGAGTACGTCGTGCACTCCGTCGCGATGACGACGCTGACGCTCGGGGCCGTCGAGTCGATCGGCGCGTCGAAGAAGGACGGCCAGCGCGCCAAGAACATGTTCGCGCTCGGCCTGCTGTCGTGGATGTACGGGCGGCCGATCGAGACCAGCGAGCGGTTCATCCGGGAGAAGTTCGCCCGCAAGCCCGACGTCGCCGAGGCGAACGTGCTCGCGCTCAAGGCGGGCTGGAACTACGGCGAAACCACGGAGGCGTTCGGGACGACGTACGAGGTCTCGCGGGCGGTCCTGCCGTCGGGCGAATACCGCCAGATCTCGGGCAACACCGCGCTGTCCTACGGCATCGTCACGGCCGGCCAGCTGGCCGGGATCCAGGTCGTGCTCGGCAGTTACCCGATCACGCCGGCCTCGGACATCCTGCACGAGCTGTCCAAGCACAAGAACTTCAACGTGATCACCTTCCAGGCCGAGGACGAGATCGGCGGCATCTGCGCGGCGATCGGCGCGTCCTACGGCGGCGCCCTCGGCGTCACCAGCACGTCCGGCCCGGGCATTTCGCTGAAGTCCGAAGCGCTGGGCCTGGCCGTGATGACCGAGCTGCCGCTGCTGGTCATCGACGTTCAGCGGGGCGGCCCGTCGACCGGCCTGCCTACCAAGACCGAGCAGGCCGACCTGCTGCAGGCGCTGTACGGCCGCAACGGGGAGTCCCCGGTGGCGGTGGTCGCGCCGCGTTCGCCGTCCGACTGCTTCGAGACCGCCATCGAGGCGGTGCGCATCGCGGTGTCCTACCACACCCCGGTGATCGTGTTGTCCGACGGCGCGATCGCCAACGGCTCGGAGCCGTGGCGCATCCCGGACGTCGGCTCGCTGCAACCGATCACGCACGCCTTCGCCAATCCCGACGAGCCCTTCCAGCCGTACAACCGCGACCCGGAGACCCTCGCCCGGCAATTCGCCGTCCCCGGCACCCCCGGGCTCGAGCACCGCATCGGCGGCCTGGAAGCGGCGAACGGCTCCGGCAACATCTCCTATGAGCCGGTCAACCACGACCTCATGGTCCGGATTCGGCAGGCCAAGATCGACGGCATCGCGGTGCCCGACCTGGAAGTCGACGATCCGACGGGAGACGCCGAGCTGCTGCTGATCGGGTGGGGGAGCTCGTACGGGCCGATCGGCGAGGCCTGCCGGCGCGCCCGGCGCAAAGGCATCAAGGTCGCGCACGCGCACCTGCGCAACCTCAGCCCGTTCCCGGCGAACCTCGGCGACGTGTTACGGCGCTACCCGATGGTGGTATGCCCGGAGATGAACCTGGGTCAGCTGGCGCTGATCCTGCGCGGCAAGTACCTGGTGGACGTGCAATCGGTCACCAAGGTCCAGGGTGTGGCCTTCCTGGCGGACGAGATCGGGCGTCTGATCCGCGCCGCGCTGGGCGGCACGCTGGCCGAAATCGAGCAAGACAAGAAGATGGTCGCCAGAATGGCGGCAGCGACGGTTGGAGCGGGAGCTAGCGAATGACCGACCTGATGGGCAACCTGGCGGGCACAGACCTCGGCTTGTCCCCGAGGCTGACCAAGAACGACGGGGTCCCCGCGTTGTCCGCCGACGACCAGCCGCAGAAGGCCAAGGACTTCACCAGTGATCAGGAGGTGCGCTGGTGCCCCGGTTGTGGTGATTACGTCATCCTCAACACGATCCGCAACTTCCTGCCCGACCTCGGGCTGCGCCGCGAGAACATCGTCTTCATCAGCGGCATCGGCTGCTCCAGTCGCTTCCCGTACTACCTCGAGACCTACGGCTTCCACTCGATCCACGGCCGCGCGCCGGCGATTGCGACCGGGCTGGCCCTGGCCCGTGAGGACCTCTCGGTGTGGGTGGTCACCGGCGACGGCGACGCGCTGTCGATCGGCGGCAACCACCTGATCCACGCGCTGCGCCGCAACGTCAACATCACGATCCTGCTGTTCAACAACCGGATCTACGGGCTGACCAAGGGCCAGTACTCGCCGACGTCAGAGGTCGGCAAGGTCACGAAGTCGACGCCGATGGGCTCGCTCGATCAGCCGTTCAACCCGGTGTCGTTGGCGCTGGGCGCCGAGGCGACCTTCGTCGGCCGCGCGCTGGACTCCGACCGCGCCGGCCTCACCGAAGTGCTGCGCGCCGCAGCCGGGCACCGGGGCGCCGCCGTCGTCGAAATCCTGCAGGACTGCCCGATTTTCAACGACGGCTCCTTCGACGCGCTGCGCAAGGAGGGCGCCGAGGAGCGGGTGATCAACGTCCGCCACGGCGAGCCGATCGTGTTCGGCGCCAACGGCGAATACTGCGTGGTGAAGTCGGGCTTCAGCCTGGAGGTGGCCAAGACCGCCGACGTGAGTGTCGACGAGATCGTCGTGCACGACGCGCACGCCGACGACTCGGCCTACGCGTTCGCGTTGTCCCGGCTTTCCGACCAGAACCTCGACCACACCGTGCTGGGCATCTTCCGCAACATCAGCCGGGCCACCTACGACGACGCGGCACGCTCCCAGGTCCAGGCCGCCCAGGCATCGAAGCCGTTCGACTCCGCCGCGCTGCAGTCGCTGCTGCGCGGGCGCGACACCTGGACCGTCGACTGAGGTGGCCGACCAGATGCCCGACACAGTTTCACTGGCCGGGGTCGTCCTCGCTGGAGGCGAGTCGCGGCGCATGGGCCGCGACAAGGCCACCCTCCCGGGACCCGGCGGAGCCGCCACGCTTGCCGAGTATGTCGTCGGCGTCGTAGCACAACGCTGCGAGCCGGTCTTCGTGATGGCCGCCCCGGGCCAACCCTTGCCGTCGCTGCAGGCGCGCGTCATCCGCGACGAGGTGCGCGGGCTGGGACCGCTGCCGGCGGCCGGGCGGGGGCTGCGCGCGGCCGCCGAGGCCGGCGCCCGGTTGGCGTTCGTCTGCGCCGTCGACATGCCGCTGCTGAGAGCCGAGCTGATCGACGACCTGGTCCGCCTCGCCACCGAGACCAACGCCGAGGTGGTGTTGCCGTGGGACGGCCGCAGCCACTACCTGGCCGCGGTCTACCGCACCGACCTGGCCGATCGGATCGACGCGCTGGTCGCCGCCGGGGAGCGCAGGATGAGCGCCGTGATCGACGCGTCCGACGCCCAGCAGATCGTGCTTCCGGATTCGCGTCTGCTGACGAACGTCAACACCGACGCCGAACTGCGCGCGGTGGCCCAGGCGCCCGCCTGAGGCTTCGCGGCCGCGCTCTTTGATTGGTGGCCGGGCGTTATTTCGTAAACTCTTGGCGCTGATTTCGCCATTGTTTTCGGCATAAATGCGTTGGCGTTGGTAATTCTTATCCACTCGGTCGATCGTTATCTGTGCGATCGCGACCGCGCTCTCGCCTTTCCGATGCGCCGAGTTGCGTTGGGGCGGCGTGGATTTCGGCCCGGTCGGTGGGAACGTGCCCGGCGCCGTCTTGGGAATGCGCGGGCGGCGCCAGCAAATAGTCGCACGCCCCGCGCGGCGCGCTGGCCGCTGAAGTGAGCGCTATCCAGGGCCGTAGGGGCGGTTTTTATTTTGACATTGACCATTTTTGCGAGTCGTGCCAAATCGCTTGCCAGGCAACATGTTTGGAAGGAGCCTTCCGGCCGGCCCGTTGCTTCGGCGTGTCGCAATCCGCTTCGCGGATCGTGTTGTATCCTGCGCCGGTTCGCCGCAGCCGGGCGCGGACCGGCATGGGCGCCCCAACGCCTCCGGGCGCCCGCAAACACGTGTGCCAGCTCACAAAAATGGCGTGATTCGGCTCACGATTTGTTTGCGACCGCGACGATTCGGCGCCGCGCTAAAACGCGCGACTGACCTGCAGAAATGATTCCGCGATCGCGGTGTGATCGGCTTGTTATCGAACCGAGATATCCACTTTCCGAAGATGACGAATGCGCCCGGGTTTCGTACGGTCCCTGGTAGCCCGAAACGGGTTGACGAAAAGTAACCGAAAATTGAATCCACGGACCCGCGTGCGAGCGGGGCTGCGGACGGCATGGAAGTGCCGCAGCCCGGGGTAGTACCCCGCCGGGCAGATCGAAAGCCCGCCGCTGTCGTGCCTGAACGAGACGGCACGTCGCCAGAGCACCTATTCGGCACCAAGCAAGCACCTCCGACCCACTCCGGTGGGTCTGCTTTGGCGCGCGCGCACCGCGAAAGGAAGAAATTTGAAGAACGTCCGCAAGACGCTCATCCTCGCCGCGATCTCCGGCACCCTGGTGACGGTGCCCTCCGCCACCGCCACCGCGGAACCGATGGGCTTTGACCCGAACGTTCCCCCCATCGGGGCCCCCGACGCGCCTCCGCCGCCGGCCCCCGACGCTCCGCCGGCAGCGCCGGCGGCGTTCGATCCCAACGTTCCGCCGCCGGCGGCGCTCCCGGACGCCCTGGCGCCCGTTGACGTGCCTCCCGCGCCGGCCCCGGCGGGCTTCGACCCGAACGTTCCGCCGCCGCCCCCGGCGCCGGACGCCCCGCCCCCGCCGCCGGTTCACAAGGCGTACAGCGTGAACTGGGACGCCATCGCGCAGTGCGAGTCGGGTGGCAACTGGGGGATCAGCACCGGTAACGGCTTCTCCGGTGGCCTGCAGTTCACCTCGAGCACCTGGCACGCCAACGGTGGCTCGGGGTCGCCCGCCAGCGCCAGCCGCGAAGAGCAGATCCGGGTTGCCGAGAACGTGTTGCACACGCAGGGCATCGGCGCCTGGCCGGTCTGCGGTCGCCGCGGCTGACCTTGCGCTAATAGAGGTACAAGTAGTGCCGGGCCTCGCGCCCGGCACTACTTGTTTAGGGGGTCTGGTCGGGTAGCGTCGGCCCGGTGACCGCAGCGCCGCGCGAATTCGACGTCGTCTTGTACGGGGCGACCGGCTTCGTGGGCAAGCTCACCGCCGACTACCTGGCGCGCGCCGGAGCGGGCGCGCGGATCGCGCTGGCGGGCAGGTCGCCGGAGCGGCTGCGCGCCGTACGCGACATCCTGGGCGAGTCGGCGCGTGACTGGCCGCTGCTGACCGCCGATGCCGCGTCGCCGTCGACGCTCGACGAGATGGCCGGCCGGACTCGGGTCGTCGTCACCACGGTCGGGCCCTACACCCGCTACGGGCTGCCTCTGGTGGCCGCGTGCGCGGCGGCGGGCACCGACTACGCCGACCTGACCGGCGAGCCGCCGTTCATGCGCGAGAGCATCGACCTGTATCACAAGCAGGCCGCCGACACCGGCGCCCGAATCGTGCACGCCTGCGGATTCGACTCGATCCCGTCCGATTTGAGCGTGTACGCGCTGTACCAGGCGGCGCGGGCCGACGGCGCCGGCGAGCTCGGCGACACCCACTTCGTGGTGCGTGCGTTGCGGGGCGGGTTCTCCGGCGGCACCTACGCGTCGCTGGTGGAGGTCCTGCGCGCCGCCTCGAGCGACCCCGACGCGCGCCGCCTGCTCGCCGACCCCTACACGCTGAGCACCGACCGCGCCGCCGAACCCGAACTCGGCCGCCAACCCGACCTGCCGTCGCGCCGCGGCGACCGGCTGGCCCCGGAGCTGTCCGGGGTGTGGACCGCGGGGTTCCTGATGGCGCCCACCAACACCCGGATCGTGCGGCGCACCAACGCCTTGCTGGACTGGGCGTACGGCCGGCGGTTCCGTTACGACGAGAACATGAGCGTCGGGTCGTCGGTGCTGGCGCCGGTGGCGTCGACCGTCCTCGGCGGGGTCGGCAACGCGATGTTCGAGCTGGGCAGCCGCTACTTCCGGCTGCTGCCGCGCCGCCTGGTCGAGCGGGTGCTGCCCGAGCCGGGCACCGGCCCCACTGCCCAGGCCCGGGAGCGCGGCTACTACCGGACCGAGACCTACACCACCACGACCTCCGGCGCCCGTTACGTGGCGCGCATGGAGCAGCGGGGAGACCCGGGCTACAAGGCGACCTCGGTGCTGCTGGGCGAGTCCGGCCTGGCGCTCGCGCTGGATCGCGACAAACTGACCGATCTGCGCGGCGTGCTCACACCCGCGGCCGCGATGGGTGACGCGCTGTTGGCGCGATTAACGGCCGCCGGCGTGTCGCTGCGGGTCGACCGGCTGAGCTGAACCGGTTTGCCGCAACGGCTTTCGGTCCACTTCCCATCGGACTAGTGTCGTTAGCGACTTGGCTCTACTCGACGAAGGTGGACACACCGATGGCCGGTCTTGATGATCTCTACTCCCAGATTCCCACTTCCGAAATCGCACACAAGCTCGGTGCCGACGAAACGGACGTCGACAACGCGGTTCATACCCTGGTGCCGGCGCTGCTCGGCGGACTGCAACGGAACTCCGAAGATCCCGAGCACGAAAGCCATATCGAATCCATCGCGACCAGTCACGCCGTCGGTGGCGACGCGGCCGACGGGCACCAGGCGGTCGCGACGCTGTTCGGCGGCAACGACGCCGACCAGGTCGCGTCGGCGCTGGCCGATCGGGGGGCGGGCAACCGTGAACTGCTCAAGCAGTTGTTGCCGATCGTGCTCCCAATCGTGCTGGGATACATCGGGAAACGGCTCGGCCATGAGGGCGGCGCGCAGAAGGAGTCGGCCTCCGGGGGTGGGCTGGGCGAAGTCCTCGGCAGCATCCTCGCCGGTGGCTCCGCCGACAAATCCCTCGGCGGCATCCTCGGCAGCGTGCTGAGCGGCAAGGGCGGCGCGCTCGGCGATCTGCTCGGCGGCCTGCTCGGCGGAAAGAAGTAGCGCGGTCCTCCGGACTGTTCACGGGCAGTTCCCGGACGGTTTCGATTGCGTCGAGTTCAAGGCCGCCCAAGGCGAACCAAGATGAGTAGGTTTGTCCTTATCGGACAAGGGAAATGGCGTCCGACCCCCGTCGGACGACGTCGACGAGAGGGGAATGAAGTGTCAGACACGCTCACCGCAGGACAGAAGCTGGTGCGAGGTGAAGCGCTGACTTCGCACAACGGCGCCTACACCCTCACGCTGCAGGACGACGGCAACCTGGTGCTGGCAGCGCGCGGCCAGGCCCTCTGGGCAACCGGGACCGACGGTCAGGACGTGGTTCGGGCCGAGGTGCAGCCCGACGGCAATTTCGTTGTGTACACGGCCGACAAGCCGGTGTGGCACACCGCGACGCAGGGCAAGAAGGACGTCAAGCTCGTGCTTCAGGACGACCGCAACCTGGTGCTCTACGCCGCCGACGGACCGGCCTGGTCGACGAAGACCGAGACGGACGCGCCGCCGCCCCCGGCCCCCGAGGCCGCGGCCCCTGAGGAACCGGTGGCGGTCGACGAGCCGGTCGCCGAAACCGCGGTCGAAGAGCCCGCGACCGAGGCGGCTGCCGAGCCGGAGCCGGAACCCGCCGCCCGGACGTACACTGTCGAACCCGGCGACAGCCTGTGGGCGATCGCGGAGCGCTTCTACGGCGACGGCAGCAAATACCAGGCGATCGCAGACGCCAGCGGCATCCCCAACCCCGACCTCATTCAGCCCGGCCAGGTGCTGACCATTCCCTGATCGCTGGGGACCGCGATAGTGGTCGGATCCGTCTGAGCAGCGGATTCGACCGCTTAAGCGCGGGCAAATCGAGTCTCCCTAGAATTGACCGGTGACCGCCACCCCCCACCCCGCCGCCGACCAGCTCCCCAAGTCGTGGGATCCGGCCGCGATGGAGGACGCGATCTACCAGAAGTGGCTGGACGCGGGCTACTTCAAGGCCGATGCCAGCAGCTCCAAGCCCGCCTATTCGATCGTGCTGCCGCCGCCCAACGTGACCGGCAGCCTGCACATGGGCCACGCGCTGGAGCACACCATGATGGACGCGCTGACCCGGCGGAAGCGCATGCAGGGATATGAGGTGCTGTGGCAGCCCGGCATGGACCACGCGGGCATCGCGACCCAGAGCGTGGTGGAAAAGCAGCTGGCGGTCGACGGCAAGACCAAGGAGGACTTCGGCCGGGAGCTGTTCGTCGACAAGGTGTGGGACTGGAAGCGGGAGTCCGGCGGTGCCATCGGCGGCCAGATGCGCCGCCTCGGCGACGGCGTGGACTGGAGCCGCGACCGCTTCACCATGGACGAGGGCCTCTCGCGCGCGGTGCGCACCATCTTCAAGCGGCTCTACGACGCGGGTCTGATCTATCGGGCCGAGCGTCTGGTGAACTGGTCACCCGTGCTCGAGACGGCGATCTCGGACCTCGAGGTGAACTACCTCGACGTCGAGGGCGAGCTGGTGTCGTTCCGGTACGGCTCGCTGGACGACGCCGAGCCGCACATCGTGGTTGCCACCACCCGGGTGGAGACGATGCTCGGCGACACCGCGATCGCGGTGCATCCCGACGACGAGCGGTACCGCCACCTGGTCGGAACCAGCCTGCCGCACCCCTTCCTGGACCGTCCGCTCCTCATCGTGGCGGACGAGCACGTCGACCCCGAATTCGGCACGGGCGCGGTCAAAGTCACGCCGGCGCATGACCCCAACGACTTCGAGATCGGGCTCCGGCACGAGCTGCCGATGATCTCGATCATGGACACCAAGGGCCGGATCGCCGACACCGGAACGCAATTCGACGGAATGGATCGCTTCGTGGCGCGGGTCGCCGTGCGCGAAGCGCTCGCCGCGCAGGGCAGGATCGTCGAGGAGAAGCGGCCCTACCTGCACAGCGTGGGGCATTCGGAGCGCAGCGGCGAGCCCATCGAACCGCGACTGTCGCTGCAGTGGTGGGTCCGGGTGGAATCGCTGGCCAAGGCCGCCGGTGACGCGGTTCGCAACGGGGACACCGTGATTCACCCCGCCAGCCTGGAGCCGCGCTGGTTCGCCTGGGTCGACGACATGCACGACTGGTGCATTTCGCGGCAGCTGTGGTGGGGCCACCGCATCCCGATCTGGTACGGGCCCGACGGCGAGCAGGTGTGCGTCGGTCCTGATGAGGCGCCGCCGGAGGGCTGGGAGCAGGATCCCGACGTGCTGGATACCTGGTTCTCCTCCGCGCTGTGGCCGTTCTCTACGCTGGGTTGGCCGGCGGAGACCCCCGAGCTGGAAAAGTTCTATCCGACAAGCGTTTTGGTCACCGGCTACGACATCCTGTTCTTCTGGGTCGCGCGGATGATGATGTTCGGCACCTTCGTCGGGGGTGACGACGCCATCACGCTCGGCGGCCGCCGGGGCCCGCAGGTGCCGTTCACCGACATTTTCCTGCACGGGCTGATCCGCGACGAGTTCGGCCGCAAGATGAGCAAGTCCAAGGGCAACGTTATCGACCCGCTGGATTGGATGGAGGCGTTCGGGGCGGACGCCCTGCGGTTCACGCTGGCCCGTGGCGCCAACCCCGGCGGCGACCTGTCCGTCAGCGAGGATGCCGTCCGGGCCTCGCGCAACTTCGGCACGAAGCTGTTCAACGCCACCCGCTATGCGCTGCTGAACGGGGCCGCGCTCGCGGAGCTACCGGCCCATGACGACCTGACCGACGCCGATCGATGGATCCTCGGGCGCCTGGAAGAGGTTCGCGCAGAAGTGGATTCGGCCTTCGACGGCTACGAGTTCAGCCGCGCCTGCGAATCGCTGTATCACTTCGCGTGGGACGAATTCTGCGACTGGTATGTCGAACTGGCCAAGACGCAGCTCGCCGAGGGCCTCGCCCACACCACCGCCGTGCTGGCCGCGGTGCTCGACACGTTGCTGCGGTTGCTGCATCCGGTCATCCCGTTCCTCACCGAGGCGCTCTGGCAGGCCCTCACCGACCAGGAGTCGCTGGTGATCGCCGAGTGGCCCAAGGCCTCGGGCATCGTCCTGGATCCCGTTGCCGCGCAACGGATCGCCGACATGCAGCGGCTCGTCACCGAGGTCCGCCGGTTCCGCAGCGACCAGGGGCTGGCCGATCGGCAGAGGGTGCCCGCCCGGCTGGCCGGCGTGGAAGCCTCCGACCTGAGCGGCCAGGTGGCGGCGGTGACGTCGCTGGCGTGGCTCACCGCGCCGGAGCCGAATTTTCAGCCGTCCGCGTCGGTGGAGGTGCGCCTGTCCGGCGGCACCGTCGTCGTCGAACTCGACACGTCGGGCACCATCGACGTCGCCGCCGAGCGCCGGCGCCTGGAAAAGGATCTGGCCGCGGCGCAAAAGGAGCTGTCGTCCACGGCCGCCAAACTGGGCAACGCCGACTTCCTGGCCAAGGCGCCCGACCAGGTCGTCGCCAAGATCCGCGACCGCCAGCGCGTCGCCCAGGAGGAAACCGACCGGATCAACGCCAGGCTGGCCGCGCTGCAATGACTTTGGAGCCGCCCGAGCGAGCCACCAGCGCGGCTCCGACACCGGATGAGATCGCGTCCCTGTTGCAGGTCGAGCACCTGCTGGACCAACGCTGGCCGGAGACCCGCATCGAGCCCAGCCTGACCCGGATCAGCGCCCTGATGGACCTGCTGGGGTCGCCGCAGCTCGGGTATCCGTCCATCCATGTCGCGGGCACCAACGGCAAGACCTCGGTGGCGCGTATGGTCGACGCCCTGGTGACCGCCCTGGGCCGGCGCACCGGTCGGACCACCAGCCCCCACCTGCAATCGGCGGTCGAGCGCATCGCCATTGACGGGCAGCCGATCAGCCCGGCCCAATACGTGGCGACCTACCGCGAGATCGAGCCGTTCGTGCAGATGGTCGACGCACAGTCACAAGCTGACGGTGGCCCGGCGATGAGCAAGTTCGAGGTCCTCACCGCGATGGCGTTCGCCGCGTTCGCCGACGCGCCCGTCGACGTGGCGGTGGTCGAGGTGGGCATGGGCGGCCGCTGGGACGCCACCAACGTGATCAACGCGCCGGTCGCGGTCATCACCCCCGTCGGCATCGACCACGTGGAATACCTCGGCGGCGACCTCGCCGGGATCGCCGGCGAGAAGGCCGGCATCATCCATCAGGCGCCCGAGGGCGCGCCGGACACCGTCGCCGTCATCGCGCGGCAGGCGCCGGAGGCCATGGAGGTGCTGCTGGCCCAGGCCGTGCGCGCCGACGCCGCGGTCGCCCGCGAGGACTCGGAATTCGCGGTGTTGGGCCGCCAGGTCGCGATCGGCGGGCAGGTGCTGCAGCTGCAGGGCCTGGGCGGCGTCTACTCGGACGTCTACATGCCGCTGCACGGCGAACACCAGGCCCACAACGCGGTGGTGGCGCTCGCGGCGGTCGAGGCCTTCTTCGGGGCGGGCGCGCAGCGACAGCTCGACGTCGAGGCGGTCCGGGCCGGTTTCGCCGCCGTCACCAGCCCCGGCCGGTTGGAACGCCTGCGCAGCGCGCCGACGGTGTTCATCGACGCCGCCCACAACCCGGCCGGAGCGACGGCGCTGGCGCAGACGCTGGCCGGCGAGTTCGACTTCCGGTTCCTGGTCGGCGTGTTGAGCATCATGGCCGACAAGGACGTTGACGGCATCCTCGCCGCGCTGGAGCCCGCGTTCGACTCGGTCGTCGTGACCCATAACGGCTCGCCGCGCGCGCTGGACGTCGAGTCGCTGGCGCTGGCCGCCCGTGAGCGGTTCGGGCCCGATCGCGTGGCGACCGCGGAAAACCTGCGCGACGCTGTCGAGGTCGCGACCGCCCTGGTCGACGAGGCGGCCACGGAAATCGGTGAGGCGGAATCGTTTTCGGGCACGGGGATCGTCGTCACCGGCTCGGTGGTCACCGCCGGCGCCGCGCGGACCCTGTTCGGTCGTGACCCGCAATGACAGACCAGAGACCCGACCCCTGGAAGAGCTTCGGCGGCGTGATGGCCGCGACGCTGGTCCTGGAGGCGATCGTGGTGCTGCTGGCGATTCCGGTGGTGGGCGCCGTCGGCGGCGGCCTGAACGCCGCGTCGTTGGTCTATCTGATCGGCCTGGCCGTCGTCTTGATCCTCCTGGCCGGGCTGCAGCGCAGACCGTGGGCGATCTGGGTGAACCTGGCCGTGCAGGTGGTGCTGCTCGCAGGTTTCGCCATCTACCCGGGGGTGGGCTTCATCGGCGTGCTGTTCACCGGGTTGTGGGCGCTGATCGCGTACTTCCGGGCCGAGGTCCGGCGCCGTCAGTCGCCGCCGAGCTAGACGCGAATCGGTTCTGTACGCTGTCCGCCGTGACCGAACGGACCCTGGTACTGATCAAGCCGGACGCCGTCGAGCGGCATCTGATCGGCGAGATCATCGGCCGCATCGAGCGGAAAGGCCTCACCATCGCGGCGCTGGAGCTCCGGCACGTCGGCCAAGAGCTGGCCGGTCAGCACTACGCAGAGCACGAAGGCAAGCCCTTCTTCGGATCGTTGCTGGAGTTCATCACCTCGGGGCCGGTGGTGGCGGCGATCGTAGAGGGGCCGCGCGCGATCGCAGCGTTTCGGCAGGTCGCGGGCGGTACCGACCCGGTGGACAAGGCCACGCCCGGCACCATCCGGGGAGATTTCGGGCTGGAGACGCAGTTCAACCTGGTGCACGGGTCCGATTCGGAGGATTCCGCCAAGCGCGAGATCGCGCTCTGGTTTCCCGGAATTTAGCGCCGGGGCGATCCGGGCCACACCGGGGCCCCGGCGGTGTTTGCTGACGCGCGCGGATCGGGCGCGGGTGGGCACTGGAAGTGATGTGGGATACTGACAGCGGGTGAACGTCGCCGGACCGGCGTCGGACACCCGAATGAAGACTTAGACAAGCGCGACCATCGCTTCCCCGCGATGTTGCGCCGCATGTCAGGCCTACATTCAGCACGGCGCCGAGTGAGTTCTACCTGAGCCGCTCGGGGCGAGACCATCACAAGCCTGGGAGAAGCGACCCGGGCCGATAGCGAAGCCCTCGCGTGGCCGCGTCGAAACGACGCGCCCGGGGGCTAAAGGAGAATACGTGGTAGACAGCGCACCACCCACAGACTCGTCACATGAGCCGGCCCGGAACGAGGATCTGCCGGACCGCCTGAGGGTCCACCAGCTGGCCCGGGCGCTGGGAAGCACCAACAAAGAGGTGCTGGCGGCGCTCACCGCCATCGACGGGCGGGACCGCAACGTGCACTCCGGTGTGGACCGCGAGGACGCGATCAAGGTGCGCGAATTGCTCTTCGCCCAACCCCTGCCGAACATCCCGGGATTCAGCAGCGCGGCCGCCGCACAACAACCGCTGCTGCTCGACGCCTCAAGTGCGGGAAGGGATTACATGCCGCTGTTCGTCGCGCCGCAGCCGGTCGAGATCGGCGGCGAGCGCGACATCGACGACGATTCGGCCGACTCCGACGATTCCGACAGCGACGATGACGAACAGGCCGACCGGCCCGCCAACCGCCGGCGGCGGCGCGGCCGCCGGGGCCGGGGCCGCGGCCGCGGCGAACAGGGCGGCGCCGACGGCCAAGACATAGACGAGGACGCCGACTCGGAGGACACCGACGAGGACGACTCCGACGCCGGCGACGACGAGAACGGATCCTCGGAGGCCGCCAGCCGGCGCCGCCGCCGGCGGCGACGGCGCAAGTCGGGGGCCGGTGACGACGGCGACGAGGGTCCGTCGCCGGACGATCCGCCCAACACCGTGGTGCACGAGCGCCCGCCGCGCAGCGGCAAGAACGGCGACGAGAGCGGCAGCTCAAACGCCGAGATCAAGGGCATCGACGGCTCCACCCGGCTGGAGGCCAAGCGGCAACGCCGCCGCGACGGGCGCGACGCCGGGCGGCGCCGCCCGCCGGTGCTGACCGAGGCAGAGTTCCTGGCGCGCCGTGAGGCCGTCGAGCGGATGATGGTCGTGCGCGACCGGGTCCGCACCGAGCCACCGCATCCGGGCGCGCGCTACACGCAGATCGCGGTGCTGGAAGACGGCATCGTCGTCGAGCACTTCGTGACCTCCGCCGCCTCCGCCTCGCTGGTGGGAAACATCTACCTCGGGATCGTGCAGAACGTGCTGCCCTCGATGGAGGCGGCCTTCGTCGACATCGGCCGCGGCCGCAACGGCGTGCTCTACGCCGGGGAGGTCAACTGGGAGGCCGCGGGACTGGGCGGGTCGGACCGCAAGATCGAACAGGCCCTCAAACCCGGCGATTACGTCGTCGTGCAGGTCAGCAAGGACCCGGTCGGCCACAAAGGCGCCCGGCTGACCACGCAGGTCTCACTGGCCGGCCGCTACCTCGTTTACGTGCCGGGCGCGTCGTCGACCGGGATCAGCCGCAAGCTGCCCGACACCGAACGCCAGCGGCTCAAGGAGATCCTGCGCGAGGTGGTGCCGTCCGACGCCGGGGTGATCATCCGCACCGCGTCCGAGGGAGTCAAAGAGGAGGACATCCGCAAGGACGTCACCCGCCTGCAGGAACGCTGGGAGCAGATCGAGGCGAAGGCCGCCGAAACCAAACAAAAGGCCGCCGGCGCCGCGGTGTCGCTCTACGAAGAGCCCGACGTGTTGGTCAAGGTCATCCGCGACCTGTTCAACGAGGATTTCGCCG
The DNA here is from genome assembly GCF_002101935.1 of Mycobacterium sp. IEC1808. NCBI lineage: Bacteria > Bacillati > Actinomycetota > Actinomycetes > Mycobacteriales > Mycobacteriaceae > Mycobacterium > Mycobacterium sp. IEC1808. The sequence goes on from NZ_LQPV01000005.1 coordinate 316,639, forward strand.
GCCTGATCGTCTCCGGCGACGAGGCCTGGAACACGATCAACGAATACGTGAACGCCGTTGCGCCAGAACTGGTTTCGAAACTCACCAAGTACGAGCCCGCCACCGGACCCGACGACTCGACCGGGCCGGACGTGTTCGCGGTGCACCGCATCGACGAACAGCTCGCCAAGGCGATGGACCGCAAGGTGTGGCTGCCGTCGGGCGGCACGCTGGTGATCGATCGCACCGAGGCGATGACGGTGATCGACGTCAACACCGGCAAGTTCACCGGATCCGGGGGCAACCTTGAGCAGACCGTCACCAAGAACAACCTGGAGGCGGCCGAGGAGATCGTGCGCCAGCTGCGGCTGCGCGACATCGGCGGCATCGTGGTCATCGACTTCATCGACATGGTGCTCGAGTCCAACCGCGACCTGGTGTTGCGCCGGCTGACCGAGTCGCTGGCCCGTGACCGCACCCGCCATCAGGTCTCCGAGGTGACGTCGCTGGGCCTGGTCCAACTGACCCGCAAGCGGCTGGGCACCGGGCTGATCGAGGCGTTCTCGTCGATGTGCCCGAACTGCGGCGGCCGCGGCCTGCTGCTGCACAGCGATCCGGTGGATTCGGCCCCGTCCAACGGCCGGAAGTCCGAATCCGGTGGCCGCCGGGGCAGGCGGTCGAAGAAGAAGGGCGCCGAGGAGCCCACCGTGGCCAAGGTGTTGCCGGCCCACACGCCCGGGGAACACCCGATGTTCAAGGCGATGGCGGCCGGCACGTCCGGGACGTCGGAGGCGGTGTCCCAGGATGGCGGGGAGTCCGAGGAGACGGCCGAGGAAGTCATCGCCCAGGTCGACGGCGAGGCCGAAGTGCCGCCCGACGCGGCCGTGGCGGACGCCGACCGGGACGACTTCGAGGACAACGGCCAGGACTTTGGCGAGAGCGACAGCGACGAGGACGAGGACGAGGACGACCTCGACGACGACGATGACGACCTCGATGACGAGGACCTCGACGTGGACGACGATGACGACGAGGACGATGACGAGGACGACGACGACCTCGACGACGACGAGGACACCAACGCGGCCGGTGACGCGGCAGCGGGCTTCGGCCGCCCGCGACGTCGCCGCGCGGCGGGCAGGCCGGCCGGCCCGCCGATCCACGTGGACTGACCTGCGTCACCCGAGCGGTCAGGCGAGCCGGTTTGACCCTGTAGCCGCTGGTCACGTACCCTTGGACAGTTGTCGTCAGGCCAGGCCAACCAGACTATGGCCGGCGACGGGCGGGACTCCCGGGTGACCGGTGCGGACCCGCACCCCAGACCCACCACGAACGAGCCGGTGGCACGCGCGCGAAGGAAAGAGGCAGGAGCAACGATGGCGACGTACGCAATCGTCAAGACCGGCGGCAAGCAGTACAAAGTCGCCGTCGGAGACGTCGTCAAGGTCGAGAAGCTGGACTCCGAGCCGGGCGCCAATGTGACGCTGCCGGTCGCCCTGGTCGTCGACGGCGCCAAGGTCACCAGCGACGCCGCGGCGCTGGCCAAGGTCGCGGTGACCGGCGAGGTGCTCGAGCACACCAAGGGCCCCAAGATCCGCATCCACAAGTTCAAGAACAAGACCGGCTACCACAAGCGTCAGGGTCACCGTCAGCAGCTGACGGTCCTGAAGGTCACCGGGATCAAGTAGCGAGGACCACATGGCACACAAGAAGGGCGCTTCCAGCTCGCGCAACGGCCGCGACTCCGCCGCGCAGCGGCTGGGCGTGAAGCGGTTCGGCGGCCAGGTCGTGAAGGCCGGCGAGATCATCGTCCGCCAGCGCGGCACCAAGTTCCACCCCGGCGTCAACGTCGGGCGGGGCGGCGACGACACCCTGTTCGCCAAGGAATCCGGTGCGGTCGAGTTCGGGACCAAGCGCGGCCGCAAGACCGTCAGCATCGTCGCGGCCGGGCAAATCACCGACTAGGCGTTTTTGCCCGGGCCCGGCCCGGGCGCTGCGTCCGGCCGCGGGCACCGGCCCGCATCGGCGCCCGCGGTAGTTGAGAGGACCCTCGATGCCCCGGTTTGTCGATCGCGTCGTCATCCACGCGCGCGCGGGTTCCGGCGGTAACGGCTGCGCGTCGGTGCACCGCGAGAAATTCAAGCCGCTCGGCGGCCCTGACGGCGGCAACGGCGGCCGCGGCGGCAGCATCGTATTGGTCGTCGACCCGCAGGTGCACACCCTGCTGGACTTCCACTTTCACCCGCACGTCACCGCGCCCTCGGGTAAGCAGGGGATGGGCAACAACCGTGACGGCGCCGCTGGCGCCGACCTGGAGGTCAAAGTCCCCGACGGCACCGTCGTCCTGGACGAACACGGCCGCCTGCTCGCGGACCTGGTGGGGGCCGGCACCCGCTTCGAGGCGGCCGCCGGTGGCCGCGGCGGCCTCGGCAACGCCGCGCTCGCATCGCGCGCCCGCAAGGCCCCGGGCTTCGCGCTGCTCGGCGAGCCGGGCCAGGCCCGCGACCTGACGCTGGAGCTCAAGACCGTCGCCGACGTCGGCCTGATCGGGTTTCCCTCGGCCGGGAAATCCTCGCTGGTGTCCGCGATTTCGGCGGCCAAGCCAAAGATCGCCGACTACCCGTTCACCACGCTGGTGCCCAACCTCGGCGTCGTGTCGGCGGGTGAGCACACCTTCACGGTCGCCGACGTGCCGGGTCTGATCCCGGGGGCGTCGGAGGGGCGCGGCCTGGGCCTGGAATTCCTGCGCCACATCGAGCGATGCGCCGTGCTGGTGCATGTCGTCGACTGCGCCACCGCGGACCCCGGCCGCGACCCGATCTCCGACATCGACGCGCTGGAAGCCGAACTCGCCGCCTACACCCCGACCCTGCAGGGGGACGCGGTGCTGGGCGATCTGGCCGAACGGCCGCGGGCGGTGGTGCTCAACAAGATTGACGTGCCCGAGGCCCGCGAGCTTGCCGAATTCGTCCGCGACGAGATCGCCGCGCGCGGCTGGCCGGTGTTCCTGGTGTCCACGATCACCCGTGATGGTTTGCAGCCCTTGGTATTTGGGCTCTGGCAGATGATTTCGGAGTACAACGCCGCGCGGCCCCAGATCGTGCCGCGCCGCCCGGTGATCCGGCCGCTGGCCGTCGACGACAGCGGCTTCACCGTCGAACCGGACGGGGAGGGCGGGTTCGTCGTCACCGGCGCCCGGCCCGAGCGGTGGGTCGGCCAGACCAACTTCGACAACGACGAAGCGGTGGGTTACCTCGCCGACCGTCTGGCGCGCCTCGGTGTCGAGGAGGAACTGCTGAAGCTCGGTGCGAAACCGGGCTGCGCCGTGACCATCGGCGAGATGACGTTCGATTGGGAGCCGCAAACGCCTGCGGGAGAACACGTTGCGCTGTCCGGCCGCGGCACCGACGCGCGGCTGGAGCGCAGCGAACGAACTGGGGCCGCCGAGCGCAAGGAAGCCCGTCGTCAGCGCCGCCAACACGGTGACGACGAATGAGCGCCGGCGACGATGCAGAGCGAAGCGATGAGCAGGAGCGGCGCCATTGAGTAGGGCTCGCGAAACCATCCGAACCGCGCGCAGCCTCGTGGTCAAGGTCGGCACCAACGCGCTGACCACGCCGTCCGGGGTGTTCGACGCCGGCCGGCTGGCCGGACTGGCCGACGCCATCGAGGCGCGGATGAAGGCCGGCACCGACGTCGTCATCGTGTCGTCCGGTGCCATCGCCGCCGGCATTGAACCGCTCGGATTATCGCGTCGCCCAAAGGATTTGGCGACCAAGCAGGCCGCCGCCAGCGTCGGCCAGGTGGCGTTGGTCAACTCCTGGAGCGCGGCGTTCGCCCGCTACGGCCGCACGGTCGGGCAGGTGCTGCTGACGGCGCACGACATTTCGGTGCGGGCCTCACACACCAACGCCCAGCGCACCCTGGACCGGCTGCGCGCCCTACACGCGGTGGCGATCGTCAACGAAAACGACACGGTGGCCACCAACGAGATCCGGTTCGGCGACAACGACCGCCTCTCGGCGCTGGTGGCCCACCTGGTGGGCGCCGAGGCGCTGGTGCTGCTCTCCGACATCGACGGCCTCTACGACTCCGATCCGCGGAAAACCAAGGGCGCCAGGTTTATCCCCGAAGTGTCCGGCGCCGCGGACCTGGACGGCGTGGTCGCCGGCCCGGGCAGCGACCTGGGCACCGGCGGCATGGCGTCGAAGATGTCGTCGGCGCTGCTGGCCGCCGACGCAGGCGTCCCGGTGCTGCTGGCCGCGGCGACCGACGCCGCGACCGCACTCAGCGACGCCTCGAGCGGAACGGTGTTCGCGCCGCGCCCGGTCCGGATGTCGGCCCGCCGGTTCTGGGTGCGTTACGCCGCCGAGGCCGCCGGTTCGCTGACGCTGGACGAGGGCGCGGTGCGCGCGGTGGTGCGGCAACGCCGCTCGCTGCTGGCTGCGGGTATCACCACCATCTCCGGCCGGTTCTATGCCGGGGACGTCGTCGAACTGCGCGGACCGGACGCGACTATGGTGGCCCGGGGGGTGGTCGCCTACGACGCGACCGAACTAGCCACCATGGTGGGCCGGTCGACCTCCGACCTGCCCGGTGAGCTGCGCCGGCCGGCGGTGCACGCCGACGACCTGGTCGCGGTGAAGCCGGCTAATTGAACGGGTTGCTGTTGTCCTGCCACCTGGCCGACTCGGGACGCGGCCCGTAACGGCGGGCGTAGTCCTCGTGCATCTTCGACTCTTTCTCGCGCTTGAGCACGTCGACCAGGTTTGGGTCGAGGCCATGCTGCGCCAGCCGGTGTCGGCGCCAAACCTTGTTCAGCGCAAGCGATATCAGTAGCGCCCAGATGTAGAGGGGGACGGTCATCTCCGTGTGCACGTACAGCGAAGCGGGCAGCAGCCAGAACGGTGCGAGCACGAACAGCGGCGGGATGGCCCACCGGATCATGTGCCGGCGCACGGCTCCCCAGCCCGCCAGGTCGTTCGCGACCCAGGTGCGCATCGAATCCGGTAGGCGTCGACCGTACGAATAGCCGATGTACTGCCAAAGGTTGGGCTTGGTGGTGGTCATGCTTGCTCCTGCGTTGTTTAGGTCTGTAGTGCGCCGGCCGCCAAGGCGGCCGCGTTGATTCGCGTCAGCGCCTGATGCAGGTGCCGAAGTTCGTCCATGTCGACGCCCAGACGCGCGACGACGGCGGGCGGGATCTTGCCCGCACGCCGGCGCAAGGCGGTGCCGCTGTCGGTGAGTTTGACGTCGGTGGTGCGCTCGTCGACGGCGTTTCGGGTGCGGGTGATCAGGCCCAGCGCCTCCAGGCGCTTGAGCATCGGCGACAGCGTCGCCGAATCCAACTGCAACGTCGCGGCAATCTCCTTGACCGACAGCGGTTTCTGTTGCCCGCCCTTCTGGTGATCCCAGAGCGTCAGCATCACCAGATACTGCGGATGGGTCAGCCCCAACGGCTCCAACAGCGGCCGGTAGACCGCCAGGACGGCGCGGTTGGTGATGCTCAGCGCGAAACAGACCTGCTGCTCGAGGGCGAGGGGGTCGATCTCCGAAGCGGTCGGCGCGGCCATATTCACATCGTACGCTAATAGTTAGGACGCTAACTATGTTGAACTGGTCACAGCAGCCTTGGCGATGGTGCCCGATGGCCCTATCGCCCCGCGGGATCCGGTCCTATCATCTGGCAATCATCTGGCAGAGTCACCTTCGTCCGCAGAGGAAACAAATGAACGGTTATCGCGAGCTCTACCAGTCCGGCCTCGATGACCCGACGGCATTCTGGGCCGATGCCGCGTCGGCCGTGACATGGATTCGGTCGCCGCGGCGGATCCTGGACGACGACCGCCCGCCGTTCTACCGCTGGTTTCCCGACGCCGAACTCAACACCTGCGCCAACGCGCTCGACCGGCACGTCGATGCCGGCCGCGGCGCGGCGCCGGCGCTGATCTACGACTCGCCCGTGACGTCGACGAAGCGCACGTTCTCGTATGCCGAATTGCTGGATCTCACAGCGCGTTTCGCCGGCGTCCTGCGTGACATGGGGGTGGCTAAGGGCGACCGCGTGGTGATCTACATGCCGATGATTCCCGAAGCTGTCGTCGCCATGCTGGCGTGTGCCCGAATCGGCGCCGTGCATGCCGTCGTCTTCGGCGGATTTTCCGCGCACGAACTCGCAGCTCGGATCGACAACGCCCGTCCCAGCGTGATCGTTTCGGCGTCGTGCGGCATCGAACCGACCCGGCTGGTCGAATACAAGCCGATGCTCGACGCGGCGATCGACGCAAGCGCGCACCCGCCGCGGCACTGCGTCATCGTCCAGCGCGAGCAATTGCGGTGCGGCCTGGTCGACGGGCGTGACCAGGACTGGGAGACCCTGATCGGCCGGGCCGAACCGGCGCCGGCCGTCGCCGTCGCCGCGACGGACCCGCTGTACGTCCTGCACACCTCGGGCACCACGGGACGACCCAAGGGCGTGATGCGGGACAACGGCGGGCATGCGGTGGCGCTGTTGTGGAGCATGCGGCACATCTACGACATCGGCCCCGGCGACGTCTACTGGGCGGCCTCGGACATCGGCTGGGTGGTCGGGCACTCCTACATCGTCTACGGCCCACTCCTCGCTGGAGCCACCACCGTGCTCTACGAGGGCAAACCGGTGGGAACCCCGGACCCCGGCGCCTTCTGGCGGGTGATCACCGAGCACAACGTGAAGGCCCTCTTCACCGCGCCGACCGCGATACGCGCGATCCGCCGAGACGACCCCGATGGCACCTGGCTGCGCGAATACGACCGTGCCGGCTTGCAGTCGCTGTTCCTGGCCGGCGAGCGGCTCGACCCCGACACGTACCTGTGGGCGTCGCGGAAACTCGGCGTTCGCGTCATCGACCACTGGTGGCAGACCGAGACGGGTTGGGCCATCGCGGCCAATCCGGTTGGCGTGGAGGAACTTCCGATCAAGATTGGTTCGCCGGGCGTGCCGATGCCGGGCTACCGGGTCGCGATCCTGCAGCCGGACGGCACCGGCTGCGCGCGCGGTGAGGAGGGTGCGATCTGCCTGAGCCTGCCCTTGCCGCCCGGGACGTTCCCGACGCTGTGGGAGGACGACGCGCGCTACGAATCGTCATACCTGTGCGAGCATCCCGGCTATTACCTGACCGGCGACGGCGGATACGTCGACGAGGACGGCTACCTGTTCGTCATGGGCCGCATCGACGACGTCATCAACGTGGCCGGCCACCGGCTGTCCACCGGCGCCTTGGAAGCCGTGCTGGCGTCCCATCCCGCCGTGGCCGAAGCCGCGGTCATCGGCGTCGCCGACGACATCAAGGGTCAGGTGCCGCGCGGATTCGTCGTCCTGCAGGCCGGGTCGGCGCGGGACGGACTCGAAGACGAGTTGGTTGCGTTGGTCCGTGACGAGATCGGCGCGGTGGCGTGCCTCAAGCGGGTCGACATCGTCTCGGCGTTGCCGAAGACGCGTTCCGGCAAAATCCTGCGCAAGGCGATGCACCGGATTGCGCACGGTCACGACGACGAGATGCCCGCCACCATCGAGGATCCGGACGTGCTGCACGCCCTGCGCCCGGTCTTGAAGCCGGTAGGGAGCCGCTAACCGATCATCTCGGCGGTATGGGCTCGAGATACAGTGCACCCCAGATGATTTGAGCCAGGGACTCGGCCAGTTCGGCATCGTAGGTCGCCGGCGCGGTCGGCAGGTTCTGCTGGCAGGCGCGCTCGACCATCCAGGTCAGCGCGCTGGCCGTCGCGGTCGGGGACAGCTCGGGGCGGATGGAGCCGTCGGCCTGCCCGTCCTCGATGACGCGGGTCACGCGCCCGGTGATGGCGGTCAGCAGGTTTCGGTAGGTCGCCCCGACCACCGCGTCGTAGCCGGCCATTTCGTTCAGCGCGACGAGCACCGGTTGGTGGCGCCGGTAATTTCCGATGATTCCGGCCATGGCGGCGCGGACGTCGTCGGGGTCGTGCCGCCACGCCATGCTCCACCAGCGGTCCGCGCTGTCGGCGAGGTCGGCGAAAACCTGGCCGGCCAGCCGGCGCAACAGGTGGCCCTTGTCCTCGAAGTAGATGTAGAAGCTGGCCCGCGAGATGCCGGCCTCGCTCGACAGCCGGTCCACGCTGAGCTCGGTGAAACTGGCGCCGTCGCGCATCAGCCGCTCGGTGGCGTCCAGCAACCGGCGCTCCATTTGCTCGCGTCGCTGCTGACGACCCTGTTCGCGATTGGCCTGCGCCTTTCGGGTGACCGACGGCATTCGCACAGCATAACCGGCCGCTGAACATATTGACTAGACATAGTGTCTAGGCATATTGTCGGGCGGAGTGTGTGATTGGGGTCATAAGGGAGGGCCGACGATGACAGTGGCGACCGGGGTGTCCAGCAGCCGTGCATACGACCCGATCGATCTGTCGTCGCGCGCGTTCTGGTCCACGACCGCGGCGGAGCGGGAGCGTTCCTTCGCGGTGCTGCGGGCCGAGCGCCCGGTGAGCTGGCATCCTCCCGTCGAGGATGCGCTCATGCCTGATCCGGCGGACCCCGGCTATTGGGCGGTCACCCGTCGCGCGGACATCGTCACCGTGAGCCGCAACAACGAGGTGTTCCGGTCCGGCCGCGGCGTGATGTTCGAGAACGTCCCCGAGGAGCTGCTCGAGGCGTCGCAGTCCTTCCTGGCGATGGACCCGCCGCGGCACACCAAACTGCGCAAGCTCGCGCACGCCGCGTTCACGCCCAGGCAGGTCCGCCGCATAGAGGACTCGATCCAGGCGAACGCCAAGACCATCGTCGAAGAGCTGCGGGCCGCCGGCAGCAGCGCGGATTTCGTCGACCTGTGCGCCAAGGAGCTGCCCATCCGCACGCTGTCGGACATGGTCGGGATCCCGGAATCCGAGCGGCAGCGCATGGCGCACGCGACCGACGCCATGGTGTCCTGGGCCGACCCCGCCTACCTCGGCGGTCGGCACCCGATGGAGGTGCTGTTCGAGAACCAGACGTATGTGCACCAGGTCGCCGGCGCGCTCGCTGCCGAGCGTCGCGAGCGTCCCGGCGACGACCTGTTCAGCAGCCTGGTGAACGCCGAGGTGGACGGGGACCGGCTGACGGACGCGGACGTGGCGGCGTTTTTCGTGTTGCTTTCGGTGGCCGGCAACGACACCACCCGGCAGACCATCAGTCACGCGATGAAGGCGCTCACCGACTTTCCCGACCAGCGGGCGTGGCTGTTGGAGGATTTCGACAACCGCATCGGCGCGGCCGTCGAGGAGTTCGTCCGATGGGCCACGCCCGTCATGACCTTCCGCCGCACGGCGGCAACGGATGTCGAGCTGGGCGGTCAGAGCATCCGCGCGGGCGAGAAGGTGGTGATGTTTTATTCGTCCGGCAACTGGGACACCGACGCGTTCGATCATCCGGAGCGCTTCGATCTGAGCCGCAATCCCAACCCCCACGTCGGCTTCGGCGGCGGCGGGTTGCACTTCTGCCTGGGCGCCCACGTGGCCCGGGCGCAGTTGCGGGCCATCTTCGGTGAGTTGCTGCGCCAGTTGCCGGACATTCAGGCGGGCGAGCCGACCTACGTGGCGGGCAACTTCGTCCACGCCGTCCGCAGCATGCCGTGCACGTTCTAACGCGCTGCGGTCGGGGACAACTCGTCAACTAGCAACGTCAGCAGCTCCGAGCAGCCGCCGTCGACCTTCACGGTGGCCAGGTCGTCACCGCGGGTGCGTCCCCGATTGACGATCGCGATGGGAAGGCCCAGCGCCGCGGCGTGCCGCACGAACCGGTAGCCGGAGAACACCGTCAGCGACGAGCCCGCGACCAGCAGCGCGTCCGCCTCGTCGATCAGCGAATATGCCTCTGCCACAACGTCTTTGGGGACGCTCTCGCCGAAGTAGACGATGTCGGGCTTGAGCATGCCACCGCAGCGCGGGCAGTCGAGGTAGCGGAACGACGCGGTGTCGGCGACGACGGCGTCGGCGTCGGGAGCCACCGCCAGCCCGCCGACGGCCTCCGCGCGCTCGATAAATCCCGGGTTGAGCGCCTCGAGCTCTTCGGCGAGCGCGGCCCGGCTCATGCCGTACCGGCAGCTCAGGCAGACCACCCGCGCGTAGGTGCCGTGCAGGTTGACGACGTTTCGGCTGCCAGCCTTGGTGTGCAAAAGGTCGACATTCTGGGTGATCACGCCGGTCACCACGGAGGCGCGCTCCAGCGCGGCCAGCGCCCGGTGCCCGGCGTTGGGCGCGGTGTCGTCCATGTGCCGCCACCCGACGTGGTTGCGCGCCCAGTACCGCTGCCGGAACATCGGATCCGAGGTGAACTGGCGGATGGTCATCGGGTTGCTCGGCGGCGAATCGGGGCCGCGATAGTCGGGAATGCCCGAGTCGGTGGAGATGCCGGCGCCGGTCAGGACCGCGACCCGCCGGCCGGCGAGCAGCGCGACGAGTTCGGGCGATTCCGCGCGGCTAAAGGTCACCCGTTCGAGGGTACGGGCAATTCAGGAGGTCTCGAGGCAGTCGGCGGCCGTGGTGAGCTCGGCGGACATGTTCTGCTGCATCATCTTCAGCGCCGCCTTGCCCAGATCGGCGTCGATGTGGGCAACGGCGTCGGTCGGGATCACGACGGGGAAGTGGCGCACGTAGGCGTCGAGCGCGGTGTACAGGATGCATTGCTCAGTGACCTGACCGGTGAGGATCAACCGCTTGTTCTCCAGGCGCCCGAGCAGATAGGCCAGCGCCGTCGCATAGAAGGCGCTGTGGCGGACCTTCGTCATCACCCGGCAGTCCTCGCCCGGCACGATCGGCTTGACCAGATCGGGCCGGGCGCCATCGAGCGCGGAGCCGACGATGTCGGAGAACTGGGCGGCGAAGTCGCCGTAGTTGTCGTTGACGTAGATCAAGTCGACGCCGTCGGCGTTCCGCGCGCGGCGGATCAGGTCGGCGAGCGGGTCCATGATTTTCTCGACATTGGGTATCAGATCCTCAGCGTCGGGATGCTGATACGTGTTCATCATGTCGACGATTACGACAGCGGTATCGCTCATGCCGTTGGGGATACCCGGCGGCGACGAGTTGACGCCCGTCGGGCGACAATGGGAGGGTCATGGACTTTTACAACGCCTACCACCAGGGTTTTGTCCGCGTCGCCGCCTGCACACACCACACCGCGATCGGCGATCCGGCGGCCAACGCCGAGTCGGTGCTGCGGTTGGCGGGCCAATGCCACGACGACGGCGTCGCGGTGGCCGTCTTCCCGGAGCTGACGCTGTCCGGGTACTCCATCGAGGACATCGTCCTGCAGGACCTGCTGCTCGACGACGTGGAAGGCGCCGTCGCCGACGTCGTCGCGGCGTCGGCCGACCTGCTGCCGGTGTTGGTCGTCGGCGCCCCGCTGCGCTACCGGCATCGCATCTACAACACCGCGGTGGTGATCCACCGGGGCGTGGTGCTGGGCGTCGTGCCCAAGTCGTACCTGCCCACGTATCGGGAGTTCTACGAGCGCCGCCAGCTCGCGCCCGGCGACGACGAGCGCGGCAACATCCGCATCGGCGATATCGAGGCCCCGTTCGGTCCGGATCTGCTGTTCGCCGCGTCCGACCTGCCAGGCTTTGTGCTGCACGTCGAGATCTGTGAGGACATGTTCGTGCCGATCCCGCCCAGCGCGGAGGCGGCGCTGGCGGGGGCGACGGTGCTGGCCAACCTGTCCGGCAGCCCGATCACCATCGGGCGCGCCGAGGACCGTTGCCTGCTGGCGCGCTCGGCGTCGTCGCGGTGCCTGGCCGCATACATTTACGCCGCCGCAGGGGAGGGCGAGTCGACGACCGACCTGGCCTGGGACGGCCAGACCATGGTCTGGGAGAACGGCGTGCTGCTCGCCACGTCCGAGCGCTTCCCGAAGGGGGAGCGGCGCAGCGTCGCCGACGTCGACCTCGAGCTGCTTCGCGCGGAACGGCTGCGGATGGGAACTTTCGACGACAACCGGCGCCACCACCGGACGACGGCAGAGTCGTTCCGGCGCATCGAGTTCCGGCTCGACCCGCCCGCTGGCGACATCGGGCTGCGCCGCGAGATCGAGCGCTTCCCGTTCGTGCCCGCCGATCCGCAACGGCTGGAACAGGATTGCTACGAGGCCTACAACATTCAGGTCTCCGGTCTCGAGCAGCGGCTGCGGGCGCTGGACTATCCCAAGGTGGTCATCGGGATTTCCGGCGGGCTGGATTCGACGCACGCGCTGATCGTCGCCGCCCGTGCGATGGACCGCGAGGAACGGCCGCGCAGCGACATCCTGGCGTTCACGCTGCCGGGCTTCGCGACGGGAGATCGCACCAAGCGCAACGCGATCGAGCTGTGCCGCGCGCTGGGCGTCACCTTTTCGGAGATCGACATCACCGAGACCGCGCGGCTCATGCTCAAGGAGATGGACCACCCGTTCGCGCGTGGCGAGAAGGTCTACGACGTCACGTTCGAGAACGTCCAGGCCGGCCTGCGCACGGATTACCTGTTCCGGCTGGCCAACCAGCGCGGCGGGATCGTGCTGGGCACCGGTGACCTCTCGGAGCTGGGGCTCGGCTGGTCGACGTACGGCGTCGGCGACCAGATGTCGCACTACAACGTCAACGGCGGTGTCCCCAAGACGCTGATCCAGCACCTGATCCGCTGGGTCATTTCGTCGGGCCAGTTCGAATCGGACGTGTGCGAGGTGCTGCAGTCGGTGCTGGACACCGAGATCACGCCGGAGCTCGTCCCGAGCGGCGAGGAGGAAGAGCTGCAGAGCAGCGAGGCCAAGGTCGGACCCTTTGCCCTGCAGGACTTTTCACTCTTCCATGTGCTGCGCTTCGGGTTCCGGCCGTCGAAGATCGCCTTTTTGGCGTGGCACGCGTGGAGCGATCCCGAGCAGGGCAACTGGCCGCCCGGATTCCCCGAGGACAAGCGACCGTCGTACTCGCTCAAGGAGATCCGGCACTGGCTGGGAGTGTTCGTGCAGCGGTTCTACTCGTTCAGCCAGTTCAAACGCTCGGCGCTACCCAACGGCCCCAAGGTGTCGCACGGCGGCGCGCTGTCGCCGCGCGGCGATTGGCGCGCCCCGTCGGACATGTCGGCGCGCATCTGGCTCGACGAGATCGAGCGCGAGGTGCCCGAAGACTAGGCGCGGCTCACGCCCTCGCGCGACGCCAACCCTGGTACTGCAGCTCCGCGAAGATCAGCGTGTAGGCGCCGGCCGCCAGGTTCAACACGACGCCGGCCGCGGTCAATGGAAAGACATCCGCGAGCACGAGAACCACGGCGGCCACGGTGTACAGCAGGTTCGCGATGATGACGCCCATGCCGGCGCGGCGTACCGACGGCAAGGCGGCCAGCCCCAGCACGGCCACGCCGTAGGCGATCAAGAACGCGCCCATGCCGTACTCGAATGCCTTCGTCGTGCCCGATAGGTCGGCGAGCCGGCCGGCCAGCGGGATGCCGGCCAGGCCGACCAGTCCGCTGATGAGGGCGTCGGCACGCATGGCAAAACGGAGCAACCCGTCGCGAGTTCCTGTGCGGTCGATGGTGGTGGCGGTGGTGGACATCCTGTTCCTCCTCGATGGCTGACAACAGTCGTCACTGAGGCTGCTCGGAAACCGCTGCCAGATCGACGCCACACACTGCCAACCACTGCCAACCGCAGGTCAGGGCCCCGGCAGTCACGGAAAGCGAGGGATATGCCGACGTGCCCGGCTCACAGCGACTCCGATGCGGCCGGCTTGCGGCGCGCGCTGTCGCTGAGAGGCGGGCAAAAAGTCACACTCTCCCTCGCGGTGACTCAAGGAAAGCTGGGGCGCGTCACCGCTCGTAGGTGCCGGTCAGTGTGCCCCGGGCACGCACATGCCCGCCCATCGCGGCCAGCAACGCCTTGGCCGTGGTGACAGTGTCGGGGATGGGCCCGTCGATCGCAAACACCTGGAACCGGTAGCGGTGCGGCCCGTGGCCGGGAATCGGGCGCGGCCCCGCGTAGCCGCGATGACCCAAGTCGGCCCGAATGAACCGGATGCCCGCGGTTCCCGGCCGCAAAGCGCCGGCGGCGACGCCGGCCAGCGTAGGCTCTAGCACCGCGACGGTGTGCAGCAGCGGCCGCGGCAGCGGAACGTCGATGTCGTCCATGATGAGCACCAGCTGCCGGGCCGCCGGCGGCACCCCGTCCCAGCTCAGCGGTGGTGAGGCGTTGTCCCCGACGCCCTTTCCCGCGCTCGCGCGTGGCATCACGCCGCCGTCGTCGAACGCGGGGCTCGTCACTGCGATCGACTCGGGAGCCGCAAAAGCTCTGCCGACCAACGGGCTTCGATGTGCGCCCGCGCGCACGCCGCGGAACAGTCGCCCCAGCGACGCCATCAGGCACCGCTTCCGGCGCCGCGCATGGCGACCGCGCTCGACCGCAGGACGTCGCCGAGCTCGGCCGGCAGGTAACCCTGTTCCGCCAATCGCGGCAGCACGCCGCCGCTTTCGATGATTTCGAGGATCAGGTCGGGAAGTTTCGGGACGCGACCCGAGTCTCCCGTGGTGTCGTTTCGCCACGTGCCCGCCCTCAGGTCGAAGGTCGCTGTGTCACCCTCGCGGAACACCTCGGTGGCGTGGGGCAAGGTCATCGCCGGCAGGCCGGCGTTGACGGCGTTGCGAAAGAACAACGAGTTGAATTCCTCGGCGACCAGGCCGGCGACCCCGAGCTCGGTGAACAGCGCCGCGACGGGGCGCGACGACCCGAGCCCGAAGTTCTTGCCCGCCACGACGATGTCGCCCGGTGAGACCTCGTCGGTCCAACCCGGGCGCACCTGGTAGAAGACGTGCTTGGCCGCCTCGGGCGGGTCCATCTTCATGGCGAAGGCCGGATACATGGCGTCGGTGTTGAGGTTGTCGCCGAACACCCAGAGCTTGCCGTGAAACTTCAGCGAGCCGATCGTCATGCCGTCACGCTCCTGGGGTCCGTGATGTATCCGGTGATGGCGGAGGCCGCGACGGTCGCCGGTGACGCCATGAAGATCTCGGCCTCGGTGCTGCCCATGCGGCCGGTGAAGTTGCGGGTGCTGGACGTGATGCACACCTCGCCCGGACCCACCACGCCCATGTGGTAGCCGAAACACGCACCGCACGTCGAGTTGGTGATCACTGCGCCGGCATCCGCGAGATACTGCAAGTACCCCAACCGCATGGCCTCCCGGTACACCGCCTGCGAGGCGGGCGTCACCAGCAGCCGCACCCCGGGCGCGACGGTCTTGCCGCGCACCACGTCCGCGGCGATCTCGAGGTCCTCGAGCTGGCCGTTCGCGCATGACCCGATGAATGCTTGGTCCACCTTCTGCCGATCCAGCCGCGATACCGGCAGCCCGTTGCGGCTGACGGTGCCCGGCCGCGCGACATAGGGTTCCAACGTCGAAAGGTCGATACGCCGGACGTCGCGGTAGTTCGCGTCGGGATCCGGTGCGGCCGCGTCGTATCCGGTGACGCCGGCGTCATCGAGGAAGCGGGCCAACACCGCGTCGGGCTCGAACGTGCTGAAATCGGCCGACACCTCGGCGCCCTGCGTGGCGATGGTGCGCCGATCGTGCATCGGGATCCCGGCCAGTCCGGGCCCGCCGAACTCCAGGTTCAGGTTGGGCGCGTCGCCGTACTCGTTGGCGATGTGCAGGAAAATGTCCTTGCCGCTCACGCTTTTCGGCTTGACGCCGACGAGTTCGTAGCGGATCGTTGGCGCGATCTGGAACCAGGTCGTGCCGGTGCACATGATCGAGTACACCTCGGCGGGCCCCAGGCCGCGGGCCGCGGTGTTGTAGGCGCCGGCGGCGCACGTGTGGGAGTCGGTGCAGGCCAGGATCTCTCCCGGACGCGCCAGCCCGTTCTCCGCGATGACCTGGTGGCAGATGCCGTGCCGGCCCACGTCGTAGAAGCGCTCGATACCGAAGTCGGCGACGAACTTTCGGGCGTGCCCGCCGCCGGTGGCGTCCTTGATCGTGGGTGCGGGAACGGCATGGTCCATGACGACCGCGAGCTTGTCGGGATCGTGGATCCGGTTGGGCGGTATCCACATGGTGGCGAACTGCAGGTCGATCAGGACGGTCATGTCGACGTCGACCACCACGGTATCGCCAGGTGACACCGAGTCCAGGCCGGCCTTGCGGGCGAGGATCTTTTCGATGACGGTCATGCCCATGAGCGGTCCCCCGCGTGTGCGTACTTCTCGTCCAGCGCCAGCCACTCCGCCATGCCGACCAGGTTGAAGAAGTCGCCTGGGCCGCCGGGGATGTGGGAGGTGGCGTCCGTGCCGTTGAGTTCGCAGAGGCCCTGCAGCATGGCCAAGGTCGCCTGAATCAGCAGATTGCTCGGGTGGATGGCGATCGCGTAACCCAACTCCTGCAGCCGCGATGCGGACAGCAGCGGCGTCAGGCCGCCGAGCACGAGGTTGATCAGCAGGG
The DNA here is from genome assembly GCF_002101935.1 of Mycobacterium sp. IEC1808. Classification (NCBI taxonomy): domain Bacteria; kingdom Bacillati; phylum Actinomycetota; class Actinomycetes; order Mycobacteriales; family Mycobacteriaceae; genus Mycobacterium; species Mycobacterium sp. IEC1808. Next base: position 333,060 of record NZ_LQPV01000005.1, read on the forward strand.
GAGCTTCGACTTCGCTTGCGATGCGTGCGATTTCGTCGGCGTCCTGCGGCGCCTCGACGAAGATGATGTCGGCGCCCGCTTGCGCGTATCGGTTGGCGCGCTCGATCGCGGCGTCCAGGCCGAGCGGGGCGCGGGCGTCGGTGCGGGCCACCACCAGTAGGGCGTCATCGGACCTGGCGTCCAGCGCGGCGGCGAGCGTCTGTTCGAACACCGCGGCGTCGACAACCTGCTTGTCCGGCAGGTGGCCGCACCGCTTGGGAAACACCTGATCCTCCAACTGGATTGCGGCCACGCCCGCGCCGTCGTAGGCCCGGACCGTGCGCACCACGTTCATGGGCGCGCCGTAGCCGGTGTCTGCGTCGGCGATCAGCGGAACGTCACCCAGCGTGTCGGTGATCATGCGGACCCGGTCGACCATTTCGGTCGCGGTCACCAGCCCGATGTCGGGCAGCCCGAAGCCCGACGCCGCGACTCCGGCGCCGGTCATGTACGCCGCGACGTGGCCCGTCCGCTTGGTCAGCTGCGCGGAGATGCCGTCGAAAACGCCTGGCGCGATGATGAGTTCACGCTTGGTAAGCAGGTCTTTCAGCCGTTGGCGGGCCGCTGTGGTGGCCATTTGCGTCCTTTCAGTCCAGTGCCCCCGCGACGGGGGCGGCGAGAAGATCGGTCAGGGAGTCGATGTCGTCGAGATCGTCGAGACTCACCACCGCCCGCTCGATCGCGGCGGCGCGCGCTCGGCTGGTGACCCGGTCGGCGAGCGCGTGAAACTTCGCCACCAGCTCGTCGTTGGTGACGGGGTCGTTGGGCGCGCCGTGCGGGAGGGCCACGCGAGCGCGGTGCACGGCGCCGTCGCGGGTGGTCACCGCGATGTCGGTGCGGTACTTCTCGGTGATATCGGCATCGGCCAGCGAATCGTCGAGGTGCACCGTGGTCGCGGCGATCAGTGACCAGATGTCGTCGGCGTCGAGGCGGGCGGGCGTGAATTGCTCGGGCAGCACGTTGCCGTCGAGCAGCGCCGCGGCGGTGGCGTACCCGATGTTCATCTGGGCGCCGATCGGTGTGAGCGGCCGTTGGGGCCGCCACCAACCGTGCTTGTAGACGGTCTCGCCCACGGTGATATCGATCGCTGAGATATTTTGCGGCGCAACCGAATCGCGCAGTTTTCGAGCGGCGTCGATCGCCCCGTGCAGGCCGCCCATCGCGGCATAGGACTTGACCATGATGATTGTGGTCTCCCAGCGCTGGCCGAGTTGCCCGGTCAGCAGCGAGGCGTCGGGGTTATGCCCCTCGCCGAAAACGCTGAGAAAACCGCCGTACTCGCGCTCAAACACCCGCTTGATGCCGGTATAGCCCGCCGCCGCAAGGCCCGCGGCGTAGAAGCCGTTTCGCGCCGCCAGGCCGTGGTGCATGCGCTTGCTCATGGCCTCGTACTGCGCGGCCATCAGCCCCGCCGACTGGGTCCCGGCCAGTCCCAGGGCGTCCTCCAGTTGCGCCGGGGACAGCCCGCGCAGTTTGCCGGACGCCATGGCCGCCGAGTGGGTTCCGAACACCGAGCCGGAATGCCAGCCGCGGTCGAGCATCTGGGTGCCGTGCAGTGTGTAGCCGACGCGGGGACCGACTTCGAAGCCGGCGATCGACGCCAGCAGCACGTCCGCGCCATTTGTGGCGGCCCCTCGCGTCGACGCTGTCGACAGCAGCGCCGGGATGAGCAGCGAGCAGCTGTGCAACGGGGCCAGGGGATGGAAGTCGTCGAGCTCGAAGCCCTGGATGAAGGTGCCGTTGAGGACCGCGGCGGCCGGCGCGCCGGCGGTGCGCCCGGTGCCGATCACCCGGGTGTCGCCGGGGCCTTCGAGGCCGAGCACCGCCTCGGTGGCGACGCGAGACCAGGGCAGTTGCGCCCCGACCAGCGCGCAACCGAGGCCGTCCAGGAGCAGGTGTTTGGCCCGCTCCACGACGATCGGGGGGACGTCGTCGAGCGTGAGACCGGCGACCCAGGTGGCCAGGTGACCGGTCGGCCCCGTCGGATCGGTGGCGGGCTGCCCTTGCATCGCGGTCATCGGGCCTTCCTCCGCAATCGTCAGTTGTTATATACATATAACAACTGGTTGTGCGGGCGCAAGGCAGGGGTGTGGAAACATTGACGACCGTGCGGCAGAGCGGCGGCAGGGCGGGACCGGTATCCACCGCCGCCGGGGTGCCCTTGCATCGGCAGCTTTTCCTGGTGCTGCACGACGAGATCGACCGCGGCGCCATCGCCCCGGGCGAGGCGTTGCCGACCGAACAGACGCTGTGCGACCAGTTCGGGGTTTCCCGGATCACGGTCCGCCGCGCGCTGGCGGACCTGGCCGAGCAGGGCTACATCGAGCGCAGGCACGGCGTCGGTTCGTTTGTGCGCGAGCACAGCCCGTCGGATCTGCCCGTCGGCGGCTCTTACCTGGCGGGGCTGCGCCAGACCCAATTCGAAACCGAGGTCGACGTGGTCGAGCTCGGGACGCGACGGACGCCGCGGGCCATCGCCGAGGCGCTGCAGGCGTCCGGCGAGCTGCTGCAGATCGTGCGCGTGCGCCGGCAACGGCGCACCGGTGAGCCGTTGATGGTCACCGACGCGTGGCTGCCGGAGGACCTGGCCGGCACCCTGACCGAGCCCGCGCTGCGGCAAACGCCGCTGTATGAGCTCCTGCAGGACGCCGGCATCGTCGTCGACCGCATCCGGCACGAAATCACCGCCGAGATCGCGGGCCCGCGCAACGCGCAGCTGCTGGACACCCCGATCGGTGCCGCCCTGCTCCGCGTCAACCGCCTGGCATTCGTGGGCGAAGCGCCGCATCACCACCTGTCGGTTCTGTTGTCGCCCAACCGCAGCCGCGTGCTCCTCAGCCAGACGGGCGACGAACTGGAAATGGCCGATGGCTTGACGATCGCCCATGACGTGGCGGCGCCACGCTAACGAACGAGCCCGACCCCCGGGACGAATCGGCCCGCGCTGGCGGTGTAGGCGCGATAGGCGTCGCCGTGCGCCCGCAACAGGTACGGCTCCTCGACGCGACGGACCTGCAGTTCGATTGTGGCGACGAGCAACAAAAGCCCCGCGAAGGCAACGACATTCGGCGTCACCAGCGCGATGCCGAAACCGAAGGTGAACATGGCGCTGTAGATCGGGTTGCGGATCTGGCCGAACACCCCGGTGTGCACCAGCGTGGTGGTCTCCCTCGTGTCCACCCCGATCCGCCAGGAATCGCCCATTTCCAGCTGCGCGTATACCGTCGCCGCGATGCCGGCCGTCGCCACCACGATGCCCACCACCTGGACCCACGCCTCGTCCAGCAGGTTGATGGGTTCAACGACCTTGGCCTCCTGCAGGATTGGGGCGCTCACCGCCACCGCGAGCGCTGCGAGGAAGCCGGCGCCGGCCAGCCGTTCCAATGCGCCGCCGGTGCGGACGCCGCGAAAGCCGGTCGAGCCGGTCCGCCGGTACTGCAGCCAACTGCGCCAGCCGAATCCGAGCGCCCCGAATATCCCGAAGAGGACCAAAGCCATGTCGGCGGCGGCTGTCGCCGGCATGCACGCTCCCATGACCGCAGGCATCGCAGCGAGGGTACATCAATCGGTTTGGTCAGGAAAAGCGTCCCGCACGGCCGCGTCGATCGCGGCGGCGCCCGGTGCGCAATCACCGGCGCCGGGCACCAGGGTCGCGAGCGCGCCCGCGGCGCAGGCGCGCCGCAGCGCGGCCAGCCGCCCGGCCCTCGAGCCCGGATTTGCGCCCGGGCCGTGCGGCCAGCTCGCCGCCAGCACCCCGGCGAACACGTCACCCGCGCCGGTGGTGTCCACGGCCGTCACCTCGGGTGCGGGTACGGCGAACTCGCCGTCCTCGCCGACGTAGCGGGCGCCGCGCGCACCGAGGGTGATCACCAAATGGGTTGGCCGCCAGGGCCACTGTTCGGCCTCGGCTTCGTTGGCGATCACCACGTCCGCGGCGGCGGCCAGTTCGGCCAGGGCGCGGTCATCGTGCCCGGCGGGCGAGGCGTTGACAATGACGGCTGCCCCGGCCGAGCGGGCCTCGCGCGCCGCCGCCACCGCCGTCGGCACCGGAATCTCCAACTGGGTCAATAGCACATCGCAGTCGGCGATCGGCCGGCACGCGCCGGCGGCGGCCGGCGTCAGCAGCGCGTTGGCGCCGGGTGCGACGACGATGCTGTTCTCGGCGCCGGCATCGACCACGATGACGGCGGTACCGCTCGGACCCGAAACCTCGATCGCCCCGTCGAGCCCAACGCCGTTGGCCCGCAGGTGGGCCCGCAACCGCGCGGCGGCCGCGTCATCGCCGAGAGCGCCGACGAACTGCACCCGCGCGCCCGCGCGCGCCGCCGCCATGGCCTGGTTGGCGCCCTTGCCGCCGGGGGCGGCGGTGAGCGACGAGGCCAACACCGTCTCGCCCGGCCGCGGAAGGGCATCGACGCCGAACGTCAGGTCCATGTTCACGCTGCCGACGACACAGACCCGCGCCATGACCCCGACGTTAAACCCAAGCCCGGCATTTTTGACGCCAATCCATTCGCGACAATCGCCGATATCGTGACGTCCGCGCGTTAGTCTGCACCGTGATCGGTGCTGAGTCCCGTCCGAGGGAGGGGGAAAGGCAAATGACGTTGACCGAGCCGAAAATGGCCGAACCGGCGTCTGAAAACCCGCCGGAATCCGCTCCCGAATCCGCATCGCCCGAAAAGCCGCGGCACGGTCCGCGCCGGCCCTTGGTGTGGCACCGCTTCCGCTTCGGCATCCAGTCCAAGATCCTCATCGCGATGCTCCTCTCGGGCATCCTCGGTGTCTCGGTGATCGGGCTCATCGGCGCGATATCCGGCCGCAACGCGCTGCGGCAGGTCGAGTCCGAGCGGCTGATCGAGTTGCGGGAGTCGCAGAAGAGGCAGGTGCAGGCGCTGTTCCGGGAGGTGACGAACTCCCTGATCGTCTACAGCGGCGGATTCAGCATCAACGAGGCCACGACGACGCTCACCGCGGGCTTCGAGCAGTTGGCCAACGCGCCGATCAGCCCGGCCCAGCAGCAGTCGCTGGTCAACTACTACGAGAACCAGATGATTGCGCCGATCAAAAAGTTGACCGGCGACTCGATCGATCTGAATGCGGTCCTGCCGACTTCCCCGGCGCAGAAGTACGTCCAGGCGTACTACACCGCGCCGCCGAGACCGACCGCCGACTCGCTTCCGGTCGAGGACGCCGGCGACGGGAGCGCCTGGACGGCGGCCAATGCGCGCTTCGATTTCTACATGCGCGGCATCGTCACTCGCTTCGATTATCGCGACGCCCTGCTGCTGGACATGCAGGGCAACGTCATCTATTCCGTCCGCAAGGGCCCCGACCTCGGGACGAATATCCTGACCGGTCCCTATCGGGAATCGAATTTGAAGGACGCCTACCAGAAGGCGCTGCGTTCCAATGACGTGGATTTCGTCTGGATCACCGACTTTCAGCCGTATCAGCCGGCGCTCGATGCACCCAACGCGTGGGTGGTCTCACCGGTCGGAATGAACGGCAAGATGGTTGGTGTCATGGCCTTCCCGGTGCCGATCGCGAAGATCAACAACATCATGACCGCGGGCAGACACTGGGAAGCTGCCGGCATGGGCGCGGCGACCGAGACCTATCTGGCCGGCCCCGACGGCCTGATGCGTTCGGATTCGCGCGAATTCCTGCAGGATCCCGAGCAATACAAGCGGGACGCGATCGGCGCCGGTACCGCGCCCGAAGTCGTGGAAAAGGCGATCCGGTTGGGCGGCACGACGCTGGTGCAGCCGGTTGCGACCGCGGGCTTTCGCGCTGCGCAGCGCGGGGAGTCGGGGACCATGAGCGCCACCGATTACCTGGGTAACAAGGAATTGGAAGCCTATGCGCCGCTGGATATTCCCGATTCCAACCTGCACTGGTCGATCCTGGCCACGCGCGACGACTCGGACGCTTTCGCGCGGCTGGGCAGGTTCAGCAAGACGCTCGTGATCGCGGTGACCACGCTGGTGTTCGTCATCAGCGTGGCCTCGATGCTGATCGCCGGGGCGGCGATGCGGCCGGTTCGGCGCCTGGAGGAGGGCACCCGAAAGATCAGCTCCGGCGACTACGACGTCAACATTCCGGTGATGACCCGCGACGAAATCGGCGACCTCACGGCGGCTTTCAACGAGATGAGCCGAAACCTTGCGATCAAGGAGGAGCTGCTCAACGAGCAGCGCAACGAAAACAATCGCCTGCTGCTGGCGCTGATGCCGGAGTCGCTCGTCCAGCGGTATCGCGAGGGTGAGGCGACCATCGCGCAGAAGCACCAGGACGTCGCGATCATCTTCGCGGACATCGCCGGGCTGGACGAGCTTTCCAACGATCTTTCCGGCGACGAACTGGTGGGGATCGTCGACGAGCTGTTCCGCCAGTTCGATTCGGCCGCCGAAACCCTTGGCGTGGAACGGATCCGCACCTTCCACAACGGGTACCTCGCCACCTGCGGGGTGATCACGCCACGATTGGACAGCATTCACCGAACCGTTGACTTCGCCGTCGAGATGCGCCGCATCATCGAGCGGTTCAACAGCCAGACCGGCCACGACTTGGGCCTTCGGGTCGGCATCAACACCGGAAACGTCATCAGCGGGCTGGTCGGCCGATCGAGCCTGGTCTACGACATGTGGGGCGCCGCGGTGAGCCTGGCCTCCCAGATGCACAGGGGCGCACCGCAGCCCGGCATCTACGTGAGCACCCCGGTGTACGAGGCCATGCGCGACGTGCGGCACTTCACGCCCGCGGGCACGATTTCGGTGGGCGGCACCGAGCAGGCGATGTATCGGTTGTCGGAACGATGATGAACGCCTGGAACTCCTCGTGGTTCTACTGGGCGGTGGGTATCGCCGTCGGATTTCCGATCTGCTTGATCGTCCTTACCGAGCTGCACCACGCGCTGGTCCGCCGGAACAGCCGCATCGCCAGGCAGATCGGCCTGCTGCGCAATTACCTGCTGCCCCTCGTTGCGCTCTTGCTGCTGCTCGTCAAGGCGTCGCAGATTCCCGCTGGCGAGGTGCCGGTGCGGCTCCTTACCACGGTTTTCGGGTTCCTGGTACTAGTGCTGATGCTGTCCGGGCTCAACGCCACTGTGTTCGAAGGTGCGCCCGAAGAGAGCTGGCGGGCGCGGATGCCCGCAATCTTCCTCGACGTCGCGCGTTTCGCGCTGATCGGTGTCGGGCTGGTTCTGATCCTCTCGTATATCTGGGGCGTCCGGGTCGGCGGCCTGTTCACCGCGCTGGGTGTCACATCGGTCGTCATCGGCCTGATGCTGCAGAACTCCGTCGGCCAGATCGTGTCGGGCTTGTTCATGCTCTTCGAGCAGCCGTTCCGGATCAACGATTGGCTGGACACCGGCACGGCGAAGGGACGCGTCGTCGAGGTCAACTGGCGGGCCGTCCACATCGACACCGGCAGCGGAATGCGCGTCACGCCCAACTCGGTGCTGGCCACCACGGCGTTCACCAACCTCAGCCGGCCGGCGGGCACCCACAAGCTGGCCATGACGACCACGTTTTCGTCCGCCGACCCGCCCGACCGGGTGTGCGCCATGCTGACGCGCGTGGCCCTCGGGCTGCCGCAGCTGAAGGCCGACACGGTGCCCCGCTCGGTACCCGTCGGCGGCGGCGAATACCGCACCTCCATCGGGCTGACCTCGCCCGCGGACGACGGCGCCGCGAAAGCGACCTTCCTGCGCTGGGTCTGGTACGCCGCACGGCGGGAAGACCTGCACCTGGACAACAGCGACGACGACTACTCGACCCCCGAACGCGTGGAGAAGGCGCTGCGCACGGTGGTGGCGCCGGCGCTGCGGCTGAACGCCGACGAACAACGCTCGCTGCATTCGTGCGCGAAACTCGTCCGCTACGGTGCGGACGAAACCGTCGAATACGCCGGTCAGATTCCGGGCGGAATGACGTTCTTGGTCGAGGGCCGCGTGCAGCTGACCGCGATGGCCGACGACGGATCGATCGTCCCGATCAGCACGCTGCTCGAGGGCTCGTTCCTCGGGCTGACCGCGCTGACCCGGCAGCCCAATATGGCGAGCGCGTACGCGCTCGACGAGGTGACCGCGCTGGAGATCGACCGCGAACACATCGAGCACCTGGTGATGCGTGAACCGTTGCTGCTACAGAACTTCGGCCACATCCTCGAAGAGCGGCAAAGCAAAGTGCGACAGGCGCGGCGCGGCGAGCGGGTCGCGTGAGCCGCCCGCTCTGACCTGGCCCGCTAAGGACCGTTACGCTGGATAAATGAGTCTGCAAGCTCCGACGCGCCCCGACTTGCGCCGGGAGGTCCACGACGCCGCGCGCCGCGCCCGGGTCGCCGCCCGCGCGCTGGCGTTGTTGCCGACTGTCGCCAAGGACGCGGCGCTGCAGTCGGCCGCCGACGCGATAGGCGCCCACACCGAGCGGATCCTGGCGGCCAACGCCGAAGACCTCGACGCCGCCCGGGCCGCCGGCACGCCGGCCGCGATGCTCGACCGGTTGGCCCTGGACCGCAAGCGCGTCGACGGAATCGCCGCCGGCCTGCGCCAGGTCGCCGGGCTGCCCGACCCCGTCGGCGAGGTGCTGCGCGGCTACACCCTGCCCAACGGGCTGCACCTGCGCCAGCAGCGGGTCCCGCTCGGCGTCGTCGGCATGATCTACGAGGGCCGGCCGAACGTGACGGTGGACGCGTTCGGGCTGGCGCTCAAGTCGGGCAACGCGGTGCTGCTGCGCGGCAGCTCGTCGGCGGCGAAGTCCAACCAGGCCCTCGTCGACGTGCTGCGCGGATCGCTGGTCAGCGAGGACCTGCCCGCCGACGCGGTTCAGCTGCTGTCGACCGCCGATCGATCCACGGTGACCCACCTGATCCAGGCGCGCGGACTGGTCGACGTGGTGATCCCGCGCGGCGGAGCGAGCCTGATCGACGCGGTGGTGCGCGACGCCCGGGTGCCCACCATCGAGACCGGTGTCGGCAACTGCCACGTGTACGTGCACGAGTCCGCCGACCTCGACGTGGCGGAACGGATCCTGCTGAACTCCAAGACCCGTCGGCCCAGCGTCTGCAACGCCGCCGAGACGCTGCTGGTCGACGCCGCGATCGCGGGGACGGCCATGCCCAGGCTGGTCGGCGCCCTGCAGGACGCGGGGGTGACGGTTCACTTGGACGCGGGTGAGGACGACCTGCGCCGCGAATACCTGTCGATGGACATCGCGGTGGCCGTCGTAGACGGCGTCGACGCCGCGATCGCCCACATCAACGAATACGGCACCGGGCACACCGAGGCCATCGTGACGACGAATATGGCTGCGGCTCAACGGTTCAGCGACGGAGTCGACGCGGCCGCGGTGATGGTCAACGCTTCGACGGCCTTCACCGACGGCGAGCAGTTCGGGTTTGGCGCCGAGATCGGCATCTCCACGCAGAAGCTGCATGCGCGCGGCCCGATGGGGTTGCCGGAACTGACCTCGACCAAGTGGATCGCGTGGGGAGACGGGCAGACCCGCCCGGCCTGACGTCCAAAGCCTTAGGAGACCTGACATCGTGAGTGTGCCCGCCCGGCCGGCGCCGCTGTTCGCCGACATCGACGACGTCTCGCGGCGGTTGGCCGAGACCGGCTACCTACCCGACACCGCCACCGCGACGGCCGTATTCCTGGCCGACCGGCTCGGCAAGCCGCTGCTGGTGGAGGGTCCCGCCGGCGTCGGCAAGACCGAGCTGGCCCGCGCCGTCGCCCAGGCCACCGGCTCGGGCCTGGTGCGCCTGCAGTGCTACGAGGGGGTCGACGAGGCCCGCGCGCTCTACGAGTGGAATCACGCCAAGCAGATCCTGCGCATCCAGGCCGGCTCCGGGGACTGGGACCAGACCAAGGACGACGTGTTCAGCGAGGAGTTCTTGCTGTCGCGGCCGCTGCTGACCGCCATCCGGCGCAGCGAGCCGACGGTGCTGCTGATCGACGAGACGGACAAGGCCGACATCGAGATCGAGGGCCTGCTACTCGAGGTGCTCTCCGACTTCGCCGTGACCGTGCCCGAACTGGGCACGATCGTCGCGGAGCGGGCGCCGTTCGTGGTGCTGACCTCCAACGCCACCCGTGAACTGTCCGAGGCGCTCAAGCGGCGCTGCCTGTTCCTGCACATCGACTTCCCGAGCCCCGACCTGGAGCGGCGCATCCTGCTGTCCCGGGTTCCCGACCTGCCGGCGCACCTGGCCGAGGAATTGGTGCGCATCATCGGGGTGCTGCGCGGAATGCAGCTGAAGAAGGTGCCGTCCATCGCCGAGACCATCGACTGGGGCCGCACGCTGCTTGCGTTGGGCCTGGACACCATCGACGACGCGGTGGTCGCCGCCACGCTCGGCGTGGTGCTCAAGCATCAATCCGACCAGCAACGCGCCGCGGGAGAACTGAGGCTCAACTGATGGCCGCCCGCCGCATCCGCCCCAGCCGCCCGCTCGCCCCGCACGGGCTGCCGGGCCACCTGGTCGGTTTCGTGGAAGCGCTTCGCGCGCAAGGCATTTCGGTGGGCCCCTCGGAGACGGTGGACGCCGGGCGGGTGATGGCCACCCTCGGCCTGGCCGATCGTGAGGTGTTGCGGGAGGGGATCGCCTGCGCCGTGCTGCGCCGCCCCGACCACCGGGAAACCTACGACGCCATGTTCGACCTGTGGTTCCCCGCCGCGCTGGGCGCCCGCGCGGTGGTCACCGAAGAGGAGGCCGGCGAGGCCAAGGACGGCGCCCTGCCGCCCGACGACGTCGAGGCGATGCGCCAGATGCTGCTGGACCTGCTCACCGAAAACCCCGAATTGGCCGACATGGACGAGCGTCTCGTCGCGATGATCGCTCGGATCGTAGAGGCCTACGGCAAATACAGTTCCAGCCGCGGCCCGTCGTTCTCGTCGTATCAGGCGCTCAAGGCGATGGCGCTGGACGAATTGGAGGGCAAGCTGCTGGCGGGGCTGCTCGCGCCGTACGGCGACGAGCCCACGCCCACGCAGGAGCAGATCGCCAAAGCGCTGGCGGCCCAGCGGATCACGCAGCTGCGCAAGATGGTCGACGCCGAGACCAAGCGGCGCACCGCCGAGCAGTTGGGTCGCGACCACGTCCAGATGTACGGCATCCCACAGCTTTCGGAGAACGTCGAGTTCCTGCGCGCATCCGGCGAGCAGCTGCGCCAGATGCAACGGGTGGTGGCGCCGCTGGCCCGCACCCTGGCGACCCGGTTGGCCGCGCGCCGGCGGCGCTCCCGCGCCGGGACCATCGACCTGCGCAAGACGCTGCGCAAGTCCATGTCCACCGGCGGGGTGCCGATCGACGTGGTGCTGGCCAAGCCCCGCCCGGCCCGTCCGGAACTGGTTGTGCTGTGCGATGTCTCGGGCTCGGTCGCCGGGTTCAGCCACTTCACCCTGCTGCTGGTGCACGCCTTGCGGCAGCAGTTTTCCCGGGTTCGGGTCTTCGCGTTCATCGACACGACCGACGAGGTGACCCACATGTTCGGCCCGGAAGCCGACCTGGCCGTGGCTATTCAGCGGATCACCCGTGAGGCCGGCGTGTACAGCCGCGACGGGCACTCCGACTACGGCAACGCGTTCGTCTCGTTCCTGCAGGCGCACCCGAACGCGCTGTCGCCGCGCAGCTCACTGCTGGTGCTCGGCGACGGGCGCACCAACTACCGCGACCCGGCCATCGATGTGCTCGTCGACATGGTGACCGCCAGCCGCCACGCGCACTGGCTCAACCCCGAACCCAAGCACCTGTGGGGGAGCGGCGACTCGGCGGTGCCGCGCTACCAAGAGGTCATCACGATGCACGAATGCCGGTCCGCCAAGCAGTTGGCGGCGGTGATCGACCAACTGTTGCCGGTGTGACATCGCGGCTTTATCCGCCGAGCGTCACGCTGGCTTGGCCGTCGGCGCCCAGCGCCACGCTGGCGTGACTCTCGGCCCGCCGGGGCCACTAGCTGGGGAATCGGTGCCGCTGTTGAGCTCAAGTAAGCTGGCAAATCGTGCAAAAGCAGCTTCGCCGGCTCGGGGTGATGGGTGGGACGTTCGACCCCATCCATTACGGCCACCTGGTGGCCGCCAGCGAGGTCGCCGACCTGTTCGACCTGGACCAGGTGGTCTTCGTGCCCAGCGGCCAGCCCTGGCAGAAGAGCAGGCACGTCTCGGCCGCCGAGGACCGTTATCTGATGACGGTGATCGCCACGGCGTCCAACCCGCGGTTCTCGGTGAGCCGCGTCGACATCGACCGCGGCGGGCCCACCTACACCCGTGACACGCTGGCCGACCTGCACGCGCTCAACCCCGAATCGCAGCTGTACTTCATCACCGGCGCCGATGCGCTCGAGTCGATCCTGTCGTGGCAGGGCTGGGAGGAGCTGTTCGGGTTGGCGCGCTTCATCGGCGTCAGCCGTCCCGGCTATGAGCTGCGCCGCGAACACGTCACCGGCGTCCTCGGCGAGCTGACGGAGGACGCGCTGACGCTCGTGGAGATTCCGGCGCTGGCGATCTCGTCGACCGACTGCCGCCGGCGCGCCGAGGAGGGCCGCCCGCTGTGGTACCTGATGCCCGACGGTGTGGTGCAGTACGTGTCGAAGCGTCGCCTCTACCGAACGGCCGAACCCACTACGCGCCCAACGACGTTCGCGGCGGGAAACAACACGTGACCGCCACCCAGGAAGCCATCGACATGGCCACGGTGGCGGCCGGCGCGGCCGCCTCGAAACTGGCCAACGACGTACTCGTCATCGACGTGTCCAGCCAGCTGGTGATCACGGACTGCTTCGTCATCGCCTCGGCGTCCAACGAGCGGCAGGTCAACGCCATCGTCGACGAGGTCGAGGAGAAAATGCGCAAGGCCGGCTACCGCCCGGCGCGGCGCGAGGGCGCCCGGGAAGGCCGCTGGACGCTGCTGGACTACCGCGACATCGTCGTGCACATCCAGCACCAGGACGACCGGAACTTCTACGCGCTGGACCGGCTGTGGGGCGACTGCCCAGTGATCTCGGTGGACCTGGACGACCCGGAAGGTCCTGCGGACTCGGCGAGCGCGCGATGAGGATCCGCCGCCTGGTGATGCTCCGGCACGGCCAAACCGACTTCAACGCCGGCAGCCGGATGCAGGGGCAGCTGGACTCCGCGCTCACCGAACTCGGTCGCGCCCAGGCGGTCGCCGCCGCCGAAGTGCTGGGCAAGCTGCCGCCGTTACTGATCGTTTCGTCGGACCTGCATCGCGCCTACGACACCGCAGTCACGCTCGGGGAGCGGACCGGGTTGACGGTCCGGGTGGACCCCCGGTTGCGCGAGACCCATTTGGGCGACTGGCAGGGGCTGACGCACACCGAGGTCGACGCGCAGGCGCCCGGCGCGCGGCTGGCCTGGCGAGACGACGCCAGGTGGGCGCCGCACGGCGGGGAAAGCAGGGTCGACGTGGCCGCGCGAAGCGTGCCGGTGGTCGCCGAGCTGGTGACCGGCGAGCCGGAATGGGGTGATCCCGACGGGCCGGACCGACCCGTGGTGCTGGTGGCGCACGGGGGTCTGATCGCGGCCCTGTCCGCCGCGTTGCTCAAGCTGCCGGTCGACAACTGGCCGATGCTGGGCGGCATGGGCAACGCCAGTTGGGCTCAACTGAGTGGGCATGCCGGTGACTCGGATGTCGATTTCGGCAGCATCCGTTGGCGCCTGGATGTGTGGAACGCTTCTGCTCAGGTCGCCAACGATGTCCTCTGACGCGCGCGCGAGGCCCACCCTGTTGGTGTTCGCCGATTCCCTGTCCTATTACGGGCCCACCGGCGGCTTGCCCGCCGACGACCCGCGCATCTGGCCCAATATCGTTGCCAGCCAACTGGGTTGGGACGTGGAACTGATCGGGCGCATCGGCTGGACTTGCCGCGATGTCTGGTGGGCGGCGACGCAGGACCCGCGGGCCTGGGCGGCGCTGCCCCGGGCGGGTGCGGTGATCTTCGCGACCGGCGGGATGGATTCGCTGCCCTCGGTGCTGCCGACCGCGGTGCGCGAGCTGATCCGCTACGTGCGGCCGCCGTGGCTGCGGCGCTGGGTCCGCGACGGCTACGCGTGGCTGCAGCCCCGGCTCTCGCCGGTGGCCCGGTCGGCGCTGCCGCCGCACCTGAGCGCCGAATACCTCGAACAGACTCGCGGCGCAATCGATTTCAACCGCCCGGGCATTCCGATCGTGGCGTCGCTGCCGTCGGTGCACATCGCCGAGACGTACGGCAAGGCTCACCACGGCCGCGCGGGGACGGTGGCCGCGATCACGGAATGGGCGCAGCAACACGATATTCCCCTGGTGGATCTCAAAGCCGCTGTGGCCGAACAGGTTATGAGTGGTCGCGGCAATCCCGACGGCATCCATTGGAATTTCGAAGCCCATCAGGCGGTCGCGGAGCTGATGCTCAAGGCACTGGCGGAAGCCGGCATTGCCAACGAGAAGCCGCGCGGGTAGCGCACATGGCCGTCGTGGTGGTGACCGATGCGTCGTCGCGCCTGCCCGCCGATCTGCTCGAAAAGTGGGCCATCCGCGTGGTTCCGTTGCACATCCTGCTCGATGGCCGCGACCTACGCGACGGCGTGGACGACATCCCCGACGACATCTACAAGCAGCACGCGACCACCGCGGCGGCCACCCCGGCCGAACTGGCCAACGCCTATCAGCAGGCGCTGGCCGACAGCGACGGTGACGGCGTGGTGGCGGTGCACCTTTCCTCGGCGCTGTCCGGAACCTACGGCGCCGCCCAACGCACCGCGGCCGACCTCGACGCGAACGTGCGCGTCGTCGACTCGCGCTCGGCCGCAATGGGAACCGGGTTCGTGGCGCTGGCCGCCGCCCGAGCCGCGGCCGACGGCGGCGACCTGGGCGCCGTCGCGGGCGCAGCCACTTCGGCGGTGTCGCGCGGCCACGCGTTCGTGGTGGTGCACCGGCTGGACAACCTGCGTCGCAGCGGACGCATCGGCGGGGCCACGGCGTGGCTGGGCACCGCGCTGGCGCTCAAGCCGCTGTTACGCATCGATGACGGCAAACTCGTTCTCGCCCAACGGGTGCGGACCGTGACGGCCGCGACCGCGGCGATGATCGACCGGGTGTGCGAGGTCGTCGGCGAGAACTCCGCGGCCCTGGCGGTGCAACATGTGGCCAACCCGGAGGGCGCGAGCGAGGTGGCGGCGGAGCTGGCGCGGCGGCTGCCCGCCTGCGAGCCGGCGATCGTCGGCCCGTTGGGCCCGGTGCTCGGGCTGCACGTCGGCCCCGGGGCCGTCGCGGTGTGCCTGGACTTAGCTCCTGGCGCCTGACGCCACCGGTGCCGCCACGGCGGCGGGACGGCCGTAGTCACCGCGCGGGTGCACGACGAGCGGCCACCAGAACCAGCGACCGAGCAGGGTGGCGATCGACGGCATCAGCAGCGTGCGCACGATCAGGGTGTCGAGGAGCAGGCCGATGCATACCGTGGACCCGAACTGCCCGAGCACGCGCAGTTCGCTGCCGAGCATCGCCGCCATGGTGAAGGCGAACACCAGGCCCGCTGCCGTCACCACCCCACCGGTGCCGGCCATCGAGCGGATGATCCCCGTCTTGAGCCCGTGGTGGATCTCCTCTTTGAACCGCGACACCAGTAGCAGGTTGTAGTCAGATCCGACCGCCAGCAGGATGATGACCGACAGCGCCATCACGATCCAGTGGATCCTGATGCCGAACAGGTCCTGCCAGATCAGCACCGACAGCCCGAATGATGCGGCGATCGAACTGGCCGCGGTGCCGACGATCACCAGCGCGGCAACCACGCTCCGGGTGAGCAGCAGCATGATCATGAAGATCAGCGTCAGGGCCGACACCACCGCGATCATCAGGTCGTATTTTTCGCCGTCGGCCATGTCTCGGAACGTCGCGGCGGTCCCGCCGAGATACACGCGGGCATCCGACAGCGAGGACTGTTTCAACGCCTCCTGCGCGGCGGTGCGTTCGGCGTCGACCCGTGCAATGCCCTCTGGACTCATGGGATCGCCCTGATGGGTGATGAAGAACCGGGCCGACTTACCGTCCGGCGACAGGAACATGCGAAGGCCCGTCTGGAAATCGGGGTTGTCGAAGGCCTCCGGCGGCAGGTAGAAGAAGTCGTCGTTCTTGGACTGATCGAAGCTTTGCCCCATCACAATGGCGGTGTTGCTCATCGCCTCCATCTGATCGATCATCGCCTTGAACGTCTGGTAGAGCGTCAGCGTGATACCCCTGGTGTTCTTCAGCGTCGAGATCAGCACGGGGAACAGCGCATTCAGGTCGTGGGTGGCCTTGGCCGTGTGCGCGATATCGGCGGTGAGGTAGTGGAACTGCTCGGCGAGCTGGTCGAAGCCGTCGAACGTGTCGAAGAGGGAGCGTATGCCGATGCACAACGGGATGTCGTAGCAGTGCCTCTCCCAGTAGAAGTAGCTACGTACCGGCCGGAAGGTGTCGTCGAAATCCGCGATGTGGTCGCGCAACTTGTCGGTGATCTGCGACGTCACCTCAGTGGTCTTCGCGCTGTCGTCGGCGGCGTTGGCCAAATCCAGCGACACCTCGTACTGGCGTTGCGTGGTGTCGATCTGGGTCTGCAGATCGTCGGCCATCCGCAGGATGTCGGCGATGCGGTCCTTGAGGAAGCTCATGTTCTGCATCGTCGTCTGGCTCTGGATGCTGTTCTGGAACGGAATCGAGCTGTGCTGGATCGGGATTCCCAGCGGCCGGGTGATGTCCTGGACCATGGCGATGCCCTGCGTGCGCATCTCGTTCTTCGCCACCCGGTCCAACACCAGCATGTCGGCCGGGTTTCGCATGTCGTGGTCGGACTCGACCATCAACAGGTCGGGGTTCATTCGCGCCTCGGAGAAATGCCGGTTCGCGGCCTCCTGCCCTTGATTGGACGGGGCTGACAACGGCAGGTAATGGCGGTCGTTGTAGCTCGTGTGGTAGCTCGGCAGGGCGATCATGCCGACCAGCACGACCGCGCCACTGACGGCCAAAATCGGTGCGGGCCAACGCACTACCGCGGTGCCCACCCGCCGCCACAGCCGACCGCGCTTGGCCTGCCTTTCGAAGAAGTGGAAGCGGCTGCCGACGAAGACCACGGCGGGCCCCAGGCTCAGGCCGGCCGCGACCACGACCAGCATGCCGATCGCCACGGGTGCGCCCATGGTGTTGAACCAGGGCAACCGCGAAAAGCTCAGGCAATAGGTCGCCCCGGCGATCGTCAGGCCCGAACCCAGGACGACGGGAGCGACGCCCTTGAACGTGGTGTAGTACGCGCTTTCTCGATCCTCACCGGCGGCGAGCGCTTCTTGGTAGCGGCCGACGAGGAAGATGCCGTAGTCGGTCCCGGCGGCGATCGCCAGCATGGTGAGGATGTTCGCGGCGAAGGTGGTGAGGCCGAATGCGTTGTGATACGCGAGAACCGCGACGACCCCCCGCGCACACGCCAGGGCGACAAAGGTCATGAACAGCTGGAGCAGCGTGGTGACGATGGACCGGTAGACCAGCAGCAACATGATCGCGATGGCGCCCAGCGTGAACAGGGTGATCTTGGCCAGGCTGGCGTTGCCAATGATGTGCATGTCGTCGGACAGCGCGGCGGGACCGGTGACGTAGGCCTTCACGCCGGGTGGCGCCTTGTTCTCCTCGATCACCTTGCGGACCGCGTCCACGGACTCGTTGGCCTGCGTGGTGCCCTGGTTACCGGCGAGGTTTATCTGCACATAGGCGGCCTTGGCGTCGGCGCTCTGTGCCCCGGCCGCGGTCAGCCGGTCTCCCCAGAAGTCCTGGATGTGCTGGATATGCTTGGAATCCTGCCGCAGTTGGCGAATGACGTTGTCGTAGTAGTGGTGCGCGTCGGGGCCGAGGGGTTGCTGGCCCTCCAGCACGATCATGACGGTGCTGTTGGAGTCGAATTCGCGGAAGTTGTGGCCCATCCGCATCATGGCCTTCATCGACGGCGCGTCGAGCGGGGCCATCGGCGCCGAATGCGCCTCGCCGACTTTTTCCAGTGTGGGGACGATGACATTCACCAACACGGTGACCGCCACCCAGCCCAAAATGATCGGTATCGCGAAGATTCGGATCGCGTGGGGCAGATACGGACGGTGGCCGCGATCCGCCATGCTGGGCTTGGTTCTGATCGGACCCGTGTCCGCCGTGCTCGCGTCGCGCTCCGCCTTGTCGATGTCGGTCATGCTGACTTCACCAGGCAGAAGGTCTGGGCGTTGTGGCCGTCGGAATTCTGGCTGTCGCGGACGACGCCGTCCACGCTGATCTTGCAGCTGATTCGGCTGCCGTCGCTTTGCGCCATGATGTTGGCGCTCACCGAGGGAAGCGTGGTGGAGATGGTGGTCGACCAGGGCAGCGGCGCGTTGTTGATCTGGTGGGTGTTTGCGTTCTCGTCCCAGTAGTTGATGTTCGCGGTGGATCCGGGCGGCCCGGAGATGTCGTAGACGACGACCTTCGGATTGAACTGCACGATCTCGATCCCCTTGCCCGCATTCGCGTTGAGGTCCTGGGACCCGAAAATTCTGTGTAGCCGCGAGACCATCAAGGCCGAGACGGCGAGCACGACCACCAACACAAGAGGAATCCACGCTCGTCTGAGCGCCCGGGTTAGGGCCTTCACCTTGACCGCCTTCCGCTCGCCCCGTGCGGATCACCGCCGTCGCCGACAACACCCGTTGCCGATACATTGCTCAGCTAAGCATCGTAGACCTAGTGCACGGAACCGTTCCTCTGGGTCCGCGCTTACGGGGCGGCCGGCGCTGGGTTAGCGCGTCACCCGGCCGGTGACCGGCGGCAGATCGGCAAGCGTGACAATCCCGGGCCTGGCTGCGACGACAGCCGGAACCGCGTTGGTAACCGGCATCGCGGTGTAGATCATTCCCAGTCCCATGAAGCCGGGTTCCGTCCAATCCTTCGGCGGCAGGCAGTGCAGGACGGTGCGCATGTTGGGCAGGCCGAACACCTGGATGACGTGGCCGTGCTCCAGCGGTTTGGGCGGGACCACATGGCTGCCCATGGTCCAGTTGAATCCGACGCTGACCACGTTGCGGTCGCCCTCCCAGCCGCGGTGGTAGCCGTAGACGCTGCCGACCGTTCCTTCGGGGATCTTCATGAACCCCAGATCGGAGTCGGCGGTGGCCGCGGTGAACGTGACGTCGAACGTCATCTTGTCCAGTTTGGCGCCGATCGCGTCGGCCATCATCGCGGCCGATTCCGCGAAGACCTCGCTTTCCCGGCGGACGCTCTCCGCCAGTCCCGGCGTGTCGGGGTCTTGCGAGAACCCCATCGCCGTTTGCGTTTCCGCCGACTCATACGTCGAGCAGTCCACCGACTCGGTGATGCGGATCTCGTCGACGCGCTCGCACGATGCGGACAGCACCATCCCGACCACGTTCGTCATCCCCGGGTGCGCTCCGCTGCCGAAGATCGTCGCACCGCCCCGTTCGCAGGCGTCCTGGATGCGCTTGCGGTCCTGGGGTGTCTGCTTGCCGCCGGTGATCCAGGCGGCGCTGGTGCACACGTTGACGCCCGACTCCAGCAGCCGCACCAATTCGTCCACGTTCGGCCACAAGGGGTTGTAGCAGCACGCGTCGGGTCGCAGCGCGAGCAGCGCATCGATGTCGTTGGTGGCCTTGATCCCGGTCGGCTCCGGCCACCCGGACAGCTCGGCGGCGTCCACGCCGACCTTTTCGGCGCCGTGGGCATACACCCCGACCAGTTCCATGTCCGGTCGGCCGATGATGGCGTGCAGCGAGCGCCGCCCGATGTTGCCGGTCGTCCACTGGATGACGCGATAGCGACGGTCTGCGCTGCTCGGGCTCATTGGGGGCTCCTTTGCCGGTGCGATTGGACCCATTATGTTCAACCCGGCCCGCGAGAATGCGGGCCGGTCGTCCCAATCGACGGAAGGCCGGCCGAGTTCCTCCGCGGGTTCGGCTTAGCCGTCCAACCGGGTGAATTGGTCGCGGCGGTACTGCTCGACGCACGCGGCGCGGCGGATCTTGCCGCTCGTCGTGGTGGGAATCGACCCCGGCGGCACCAGAACGAGGTCCCCGACATTCACGCCGTGCGCGTTGGATATCGCGGAGGTGACGTCGCGCTTGATGCAGGTGAGCCAGTGCCCGATGTCCTGGGCGTCCTCGTGGGAATGGCCTCGCTTCTTGAGCTCGACGACGGCGACCAGCTCCTCGGTGCTTCTGACCGGAACCGAGATCGCCGCGACCCGGCCGCCCGTGATCTGTTGAACGGTCGCCTCGATGTCCTCGGGATAGTGATTGCGCCCACGGATGATCAGCAGGTCCTTGATGCGGCCGACGATGAACAGGTCACCCTCGAAGATGAAACCCAGGTCCCCGGTCTTCAGCCAGGGGCCTTCGGGTGTGCCCGGTGACGGGTCGGCGAGGGTCGCGCCGAAGCAGCGCTGCTCCTGAAGCGGTTTGCCCCAGTAGCCGTCGGCGACATTGGGCCCGTGCACCCAGATCTCGCCCACCAAGCCCTGCGCGCACTCACGGTTGGTGTTCGAGTCGACGATCCGCAGCGTGGGTGATTGCGGCACTTGGTATTTGACCAGCGCGGTGCCGGTCCCTTCCGCGCATCGCACCGCGCGGCCCGCGGACAGCTCGTCGATGTCGAAGGCGACCGCGCTCGACGACTCATGCCAGGTGCCCGCCGTGACGAAGACGGTCGCCTCCGCCAATCCGTACGAGGGACGCATCATGTGGTCGCGAAAGTTGAAGTGGGCGAACCGGTCAACGAAACGGTGCAGCGTGGCCGGCTCGACGCGCTCGGCACCGCTGATGATGCCCAGCACCTCGCCGAGGTCGAGCCCGGCCAGGTCGGCGTCGGTTGTCTTGCGGGCGGCCAGATCGAAGGCGAAGTTGGGCGCCGCCGACCAGGCATGAGGATTCTCGGCCAGTGACCGCATCCATCTGGCCGGCCTCTCCAGGAAGGAAACCGGACTGGTCAGCTCGCCGCGATAGCCACCCAGGATCGGCGCGCAGATTCCCAGCACCAAGCCCATGTCGTGGTAGAAGGGCAACCACGACACGATCGTGGTATCCGCGGGGGCTTTGACGTGGGAGTCCGCGAAGAAGCTGCGCATCAGCTGCTCGAAATTCACCTGGAGATTGCGGTGCGAGACGATTACTCCCGTCGGCGCCCGCGTCGAACCCGAGCTGTACTGCAGATAGGCGATGCTGGGCATGTCGGCCGCCCGAACGCTCGTTCCGCCCTCCGCGTCGAGATTGAGCGAATCCATTTCGATGATCTTGGGAACGGTGGCCAGGCGGGCCTCGTCGACGTATTTGACGATGTCTTCGGCGACCGCCGACGTCGTGAGCACCACCGAGGGCGCCGTATCGGAAAGGACCGCACTCACCCGCTCATGGCTCGCGCCCTTGTGCGGCAACAGCAGCGGAACAGCGATCAGCCCGGCCTGCATGGCTCCGAGAAACGCCTCGACGTAGTCGAGGGATTGGGGGGCCAGGATCACCGCCCGGTCTCCGACCGACCCGTGCTGGCCGAGCTCGCATGCCGCGTTCAGCGTTCGGCGGGACACCTGTGACCACGTGAGGCTGTGGGGAACTCCGGCCCAATCGTCGGTGTAATCGGTGAACGTGTACGCCACGTCATCGGGCCGCAGGCTGGCACGTCCGTGCAGCATGGACAGGATTGTTGACTGAGCCATCGGGGTTACATCACGTCCGTCGTAGTTCGTCGACTCCGATGGAGTCAGTGGTCGGTTTGCAGTGCGCTGTGCGACAACACGGACATGGCACCGGCGAGGATCTGGGAAAACGGGTCCGCGCCGCCGCCGAAGGTCGCCTGGTTGGCCGGCGCGGTGACCTCCGCTGGATCGAAGCCATGCACCGGGTCCACCTGAACCGGGGCGGTCGACGGGTCGTCGTTTCGCGAGTAGCCCGCATTCACCCTGGGGATCAAGATGGCGTCGAGTTTGTTCAGCGTGTCCTCCGGGATCCCGATGTATTTCAGCGGCATCACCAGGGGAAGGTGCTTCTCCGGCACCATGATCGTCGTGTCTTTCGCGCCCCGAGAGTTGACCGTGGTTCGGATGTTCTGCGGCGGCACCATGCTCCGGTTCGTGAAGGCCACCGCGGTGTGACCGGTGGCCAGACCCATCAGCGTGTTGGCGAAGGCGAACAAATTGTCGGGCCGGTCGGGGAAGTCCGCGATGGAGTCGTACGCGGCCACGAACCTGTCGGTGTCGTACTGGCTCTCGTAGGTCGGCGGCATGGTGTAGTCGAGCGCGGGAACGGTGCTGCCGACCGGGAACACGGCGGTCAGGAAACTCTGACCGAAGGCGTGATGCCCGATCGGGTCGCCGAATGTGGCGAAGTTCAGCGTGTTTGGCGGCGGGGCGGTCGGGTCAGTTGCCAGCCGCGCCTGCGCGCCGTCGACCACGAACCCGCCCTCGGACAGGCCGATCGCCGTACCCGGGCGACCGTTTTTGATCGCGGCAACAAGGTTGTCCACTCCCGTGTCGACCGACTCGCCGACGCTGGGGCCGTCCAGACCCAGACCCGGGATGATCTCGTCGCCGGCCTTGCCGATTCCGGGGAAGAGCCGCCCCAGCACGTGGCCCTGAACCTGCCCCGCCGGGTAGTCGATGATTTTGCGCTGCTGGCCGGGAAACCACTGGGCGCCCTCCTGGCGGATGTACTCGTCGTACGGGATGCCAAGAACGTGCGCGCCGCCGAGGGCGTACGCCGTCTGGTCGCTCGGGGCCCCCGGTGTTGGCGGTCCGCCGATGGGCGTGTCGTCGGCCGACGCCGCCCCCACGCCGAAATACACTGTGGCGCCGACAGTTACCAGCGCGGTAGCCCTTGCGAGTGTTTTGTTCATCCCTGCCCCCGACCGCTGTGCTTGTCTAGTTTCACATACATGAGGTGTGCCTGCTAACCGGTTTGCGGCTCGGCGCGTCCGAGTTGCGGCCGTCGCGGGAAGCGCCGCGCATTCGGCCGCGACGGCCACCAGTTCGCCCGCCCGAACAGCGCCGCGATGGCCGGCACCGTGATGGTGCGTACCAGGAAGGTGTCCAGCAAAATTCCGACACCGATCACGAAACCGCCCTGAACCACGGTGCCGATGCTGGAGAACAGCAGGCCGGCCATCGAGGCCGCGAAGATCAGGCCCGCGGCGGTGATGACACCGCCCGTCGAGCTCAGCGTGCGAATGATGCCGTAACGCACGCTGTTCGGGGACTCGTCACGCATTCGCGAGACGAGCAGCATGTTGTAGTCGGCGCCGACCGCGACCAGGACCACGAATGCCAGCGGGGGCACGCTCCAGTGCAAGTGCTGGCCCAGCATGAACTGGAAGAACACCACGCCGATCCCCACCGCCGACAAGTACGAAACGACCACGGACGCAACCAGATAGAGCGGCGCGACAATCGCACGCAGCAACGCGATCAGGGTCAGGAGCACCACGATGAGGGTCACCGCGATGATGAACCGGATGTCGTGCTGGTAGTAGTCGCGCGTGTCCTTCAGGCCGACGGTGTATCCCGCCATCGAAATCTTGGCGTCCGCCAAGGTGGTGTTCGGCTGGGCACCCCGAGCGGTCGCGGTGATCGCGTTGACCTGGTCCATGGCTTCGGTGCTGAACGGATTCAGCTTGGTCTGAACCAAATACCGCACCGAGTGGCCGTCCGGCGAGATGAAGACCTTGGCGGCCTCCTGGAACTCTTTGAGATGTAAAAGCTGTGCCGGGATATTGAACCCGGCCATCGCCGGTTGCGCCGCATCGTGTTTGAGCGACAGCAAAAACGTCGCCGACTCACTCAGCCCGGCACCCAGCTTCTTGACCTGCTCGACGAGTTGGGCCACCGCGTCGGCCACCTGCCGGCTCCCACCCGCGAACCGGTCCGCGCCGTTTTGCAGGCTGTTCAGGTTGGACTGCAGGCCACCGGGCTGATCCATCCCCATGGTGCGCAGCACGTTGGTGAGCCTGCCGACCGCGGTGCGCAGGCGGTCCGTCGACGCCTTCAGGGTCTGTCTGTCCGGATAGGCCTGCAGCTGGTGGGACAGATCGTTGATGGCGTCGAGGTCCGCTTGGTCGCGGGAGCCGACCAACTGCTCGAACGTCCCGCGGGTTGCGCTGCACGACGCATCGGCGTCGCAGACGGGGTTGCCCTGCAGCGCCGCCAGCACCGGGCCGATCCAGGCGAACATGTTCTTGGCGGCCGAGAAGTTCCACCCCATGGTGTTGGTCAGCGAGTTGACGTGGTCGACGAGCTGGGCCGCGATGTCGACCTCTTTGACCAGCGTGTCGCCGCTGTACTGATTCTTCGTCGAGGAAAGGGCGTTTTCCAGTTCCTGCACGCTGGCGGCGAGCTGGCTGACCTGGCCGCGCACGTCGCCGAGGCTGTCGGCCAGCGTGCCGGCGCCTTCGACCAGCCGGTTGAGGTCGTTTGTGTGCTCGTTGATCAGGGTGGACCCGCCGGCCAGAAAGGAGCCGATGGCGCCCGCCTGATAGGTGGCTCGGAATTGTTCCGGCACATTTCCGGTGGGACGAGTGATGCCGCTGATCGCGGCGATGTTCGGCAGCTGGCTGACGCGGTCGGCCATCTGTTCCAAGTCCGCGAGGGCCTGCGGCGTGCGAAGGTCATGCGGCGATTGGATGAGGATGTACTCCGGAATCGACTGATTCACGGGGAAGTGGCGATCCAGTGCGGCGTACCCGATGGAGCTCGGGGCCGAAGGCCGCAGGGCTTTGCGGTCGTCGTAGTTGTAGCGCACCAGGCCGGCGCAACTGGCCAAAATGATCAACACCAATACGCTGGCAACCAGGTGCGCCTTCGGCCGGCGCACGATGCGGATGCCCGAACGCCGCCAGAACCGGGCGGTCAACTCGCGCCGCGGCTTGACCCAGCCACGGGGGCCGGCGAGCACCAGGATCGCGGGCAGCAAGGTCATCGCGGCGAGGAATGCCACGGCGATCCCGATGGCCGAGGACACCCCGACCGTTTCGAACACTCCCATCCGGGCGAAGCTGATGAGGAGAAAGGTGAGGCCCACGGTGGTGGCGGACGCGGTGATCACTTTCCCGATCGAGATCATCGCCTTCTTGACCGCCTGGTCGTAATCCGCGCCGGACCGCAGGTAGTCGTGATATCGGCTGGTCAGAAACACGGCGTAATCCGTTCCGGCGCCGGCCATGATCGCGCTCAGGAACACGATGGACTGGTTCGAGACGCCCGAGCCGGTCAGCTGGGAGTAGCCCGCCACCAGCGCCTGGGCGATCACCAGCGACAGCCCGATCGTAATCAGCGGCAGCAGCATGGTGACCGCGCTCCGGTACACCACCAGCAGGACGATCAGCACCAGGACGGAGATAGCCAGCTCGATCGGCAGCCGGTCCCGATTACCCGCGACCGTGAGGTCGGCGACGGTCGCCGCGGGGCCGGTGACGTTCACGGTGAGATGCGTCCCGGGTGGGGCCTGTTCCATCGTGCGTTTGACGATGTCTGCGATGCGGTCGAAGGCGGCGTAGGACTGGGGAGTGCCCAACTCGCCCGCCACGCCGACCGGCAGCACCCAAGCCTTGTGGTCCTGGCTGGTCACGACCGAGCGCAGCGGCGGGGTGCTGATGAAATCCTGCAGCATCACGACGTCCCGGGTGTCCGCGCGCAGGGCGTCCACCAGTTTTCGGTACCCGGCCTCGTCGGCGGGGCCGAGACCCTTGTCGTCAGTCAGCACCACCAACAGCAGATCTTCCGACGCCGATTCGTGAAACGCCTCGGTCATCTTTCGCGCGGTGACGTTCGACGGTGCATCGCTGGGCAGGATCGCGAGCGGATGCTTCTGGGCCATCTCGTTCAGGGAGGGGAGGGTCAGCGGCATGGCGACCGCAATAGCGACCCAGAGCCCGATCACCGCCCAGGGCCACCGCACCACAAAATCGGCTAGCCGTCGCATATTGGCCTCACCTCAAACCACACGATTTCGCATTCCGAGACTATTTCCCATTCCGAGCCATTGAACTACTTCACGCTAGGCAACGCGTCCCCAATGGCCGCTGTCGGCGACCCGCGCGCACACGGACTTCATTGCTTCCATGTAGCGGGTGGCCGATTTCAGGGCGACGGGATTGTCGGGATACATGATCGCCATTGCCGTGCCCTCGCCGTACCGAAACACGTAAATGGTCAATTGATACGAATAGCGACCGTCGGAATAAATTCCCAAATTATTCGCATACCCCAGGTCGGCCGCGGCTAGGACGGCGTTGAGCGGCGCGGCTCCGCCATGCAGGAAGTTCGACACCGGAAAATTCGGCTCCGGCCACTTCAACCACGGCGCCAATTCCAACACCCGGTAATAGGGCACCTTCGCCAAGTCCAGACCCGAATCGAAGGAAGCCTGCGCCGCCCACGCGGCCTCGGCGAACGAGGCCGCGGCTATTGGCACCGTGATCGGAACCAAGCCGGTAAACCAACCCTGCGTCATGAAATTGTCCGTGGTCCTGCGGGTGTCCCTGGGAGTGAGGCCGTAATACGTGAGGGCCCCGGTGAATTCGTGCTCTACCAGGGCAAAGCAGGCGAACAGGCCGCCGATGAAGCGCGCACCGACGGCCGTGCAGGCCGACTCGAACCGCTCCGTCTGTTCCGGGTCCATCAGGAATTCGGATAGCAACTCACTGCCGCTCGGCTCCGACGGATCACCCAGCGGGAGCGGAAATTCGGGAAAGCCGCCGTTGTTGTTCTCGGCGAAGTCGACCCAGGCGCGCACCTGCGGCGACTCCAGGGTCAACGCCGACACGTACTGCCGCTCGCGCTCGCAGAAATCGTTAAAGCTGCCGGCCTCGGGAAGCGCAAGGGGTTCACCGCCGCCGCTCAGCGCCGCATACATCCCGCTGGCCTCCAGCATCGTCGTGCCGACCAACGTCGCGTCCCCGTGAACATGATCCATGGCGACAAAGAAAGTGAAATGACCCTCGTTTCGGACGATTCCGAAGGTGAAACAGCCCCACTCCAACGGATTCGGAATGGCCACCAGATGCGCCCGAATCTCCTCAACCGTCATCGTGCCGTGATCGATCGGCGTGAATTCAATATCGGCGGGATCGCTGAGAGTGTGCCTGATGAACTCCCCATTTTCAGTAGGTTCGAACCAGCTGCGGAAGGTGTCATGCCGGCGCAGATACGCATTGACGGCGTGATCCATGGCGGCGATGTCGCACTGGCCTGGTACATCGCAAGTGGCGATGATCTGCCGGGAGAAGTCAAGGCCGGCGGCCGTCCGCTCGTGGTAGTTGCGAAGGTGCTGGCCTTGCATGTAGCTGACCGGCACCGAACTCACCGGCGCTTGGCGGGCCTTCTCCAGGGACGCGGCGGTCGGATGCCACGAGATGACCGATCCCACGGTCGGCGTCCAGTCACCGAGTGAGCCGATCCTGATTTTCCCGATGCGCAATATGTTCTCCCCGAGTTTCACGGCGGCACTTCGGCCCCGCCGGTAGCGAGACCCAAGATAGCCCCTCCGGCAGCCACCGTCCCCGACATGCACATATCCGCGCCCAACTGCTCATGGGACGGCGGGCGCCGGTCATCGAACGCACCGTGCAACGGGCCCCGCCGGGCCTTGCCGACTGCCGCAGATCATGACATCTGCGCGTCGCGGCGCCGGGAACCGGCCGGCGCTTGTAATACTGGTCGGCGTAGGCGATTCGGCTGCGGCAACCCGGGCTGGATGTGTAGATTCGCGATGACAGTCGCTGTAAGGCAGTACCCGGGGGGGTTCTGCCAGCTCTGGTCCTGGGTGTGTGCAGTGAGCGGCCTAGGACGTGGTTCGAAGTAGCCACGGCTCCGGCGCCGCAAGGGCCCGCGGGCATCAAATTTTCCGGTCGAAACGGGGAGGACAACCGCATGACATCCGTCGAGGACCCGATGGAGCGGGCGTCGGCTTCTGGGGGCTTCGCGATCGTCGGGTACGCGGCGCGTTTTCCGGGTGCGGCGGATGCGGACGAATTCTGGCGGGTGCTGGCCGAAGGCAGGGATGCGATATCGGAGGTGCCCCAGGACCGGTGGGATGTCGACGAGTTCTTCGATCCGGATCCCGATGTGCCCGGCAAGGTTGTCACCCGTCGGGCAGGCTTCGTCGATGACGTAACCGGGTTCGACGCGCCGTTTTTCGGCATGTCGGCGCGCGAAGTCAGGTTGATGGACCCGCAGCATCGGCTGCTGCTGGAGACGGCGTGGCGGGCGGTGGAGCATTCGGGCACCGCGCCAACGGCTTTGGCGAATTCCAACACCGGCGTGTTCGTCGGTTTGGCCACCCATGACTACCTGGGGATGGCTTCCGGCGAGCTGGCGTATCCCGAGATCGAGGCCTATATGGCGATCGGGACGTCGAACGCCGCGGCAGCGGGCCGGATCAGCTATCGGATGGGGCTGCAGGGCCCTTCGGTCGCCGTCGACACCGCGTGCAGTTCGTCGTTGGTGGCGATCCATCAGGCATGCCAGGCGCTGCGGTTGGGGGAATGCGACCTCGCGCTGGCCGGCGGCGCGAACGTCATGCTCACCCCGGCCACCATGATCACCTTTTCCCACGCACACATGCTCGCGCCCGACGGCAAGTGCAAGACCTTCGATGCGGCCGCCGACGGCTACGTGCGCGGCGAGGGTTGCGGTGTCATTGTCCTGAAGCGGCTCGAGGACGCGATCCGCGACGGTGATCGCATCAGGGCCGTGATCCGGGGCAGCGCGATCAACCAGGACGGCGCATCGGGTGGCTTGACCGTGCCGAATGGCATTGCGCAGCAAAAGGTTATCGCCGAGGCGTGCAAGCGCGCCGGCATCGCACCCGGCGATGTCGGCTACCTGGAGGCACACGGAACCGGGACATCGCTGGGCGATCCGATCGAGGCGCAGGCGGCAGGCGCGGTGTTCGGCGAGGGGCGCGACCCCAGCCGTCCGCTGTTAATCGGTTCGGTTAAAACGAATATCGGCCACCTGGAGGCCGCCGCGGGGATCGCGGGCGTGATCAAGGTCGTCCTGTCGCTCGAGCACGAGTTGCTGCCGCGGCACCTGCACTTCCGCACTCCATCGCCACACATTCCGTGGGAACGGCTGGCGGTGCAGGTCGTGCAGGAGGCCACCGCCTGGAACCGCGACGACCGGCCACGCATTGCGGGAGTCAGCTCGTTCGGCTTCGCCGGGACCAACGCGCACGTGATCATCGAGGAAGCGCCCGCAGAGGCGGAGCAGGTCGCGGTTGCGCCCGGTCCGGGCGACCAACGGTTCAGGGTGCTTCCGCTCTCGGCGCGCACGCCGGCCGCGCTGGTGCAGATCGCCGATCAATACCGCAGCTGGTTGAGCGCGCACCCGGAAGCCTCGTTGACCGACGTCTGCTTCACCGCCGGGGTGGGGCGAGCGCACTTCGAGCACCGCGCCGCGTTGGTGGTCAACTCGAAGGAATCCGCCGCCGAGCTGCTCAGTGCGCTCGCGGACGACCGGCCGGCGCCCGGCCTGCTGCGCGGGCTGTCCGACGACACGCCGAAGACCGCGTGGCTGTTCACCGGTCAAGGCAGCCAGTACCCGGGCATGGCCCGAGAGCTCTTCGACGCCGAGCCGGTGTTCGCCGAGACGGTGACCCGCTGCGCGGCGGTGGTCGCGGACGTTCTCGAAAAACCGCTGCTGGATGCGATTTTCGACATGGACGGCCCCGACAGCGAAGAGTCGTTGCGGCAGACCTCCTACGCCCAGCCGGCCCTGTTCGCGGTGGAGATGGGGCTGGCCCGGCTGTGGCAGTCGTGGGGGTTCGAACCGGACGTCGTGCTGGGCCACAGCGTGGGTCAATACGCGGCGGCCTGCGTGGCGGGCGTGTTCAGCCTGGAGGACGGCGCGCTGCTGATGGCCGAGCGCGGCCGCCTGTTCGGCAGTCTGCCCGAGGGCGGTCGCATGGTCGCGGTGTTCGCGGCCGCCGAGCGGGTCGAGGCCTTCAGCGACGAATTCCCGAGCCTGTCGGTGGCCGCCTACAACGGTGCCAATACCGTGCTTTCGGGGCCCGCGCAGGATCTGGACCAGGCGGTGGCCCGGCTGGCGGCCGATGGTGTGCGATGCGACTGGTTGGACACCAGCCACGCCTTCCACTCGTCGTTGCTCGATCCGATCCTCGACGACTTCGAGTCGTACGCGAATCGGTTCGATTTCAGTCCGCCGCAACGGATTTTGGTGTGCAACCGCACCGGCGCCGCGCTCGGCAGGAGCGTGAGACTCGACGGCGCCTACTGGCGCCGCCACGCGCGCCAGCCAGTGGAATTCGCCAAGAGCGTGCGCACCCTCGCCGAGCTGAATTGCAAGATGTTGCTCGAGATCGGCCCGCAACCGGTGCTTACCGCCGCGGCCCTGCGGGCCTGGCCCGACCCGGGCACCGCGCCGCGGGCGATCGCCTCATTGCGTCGCGGCGCCGCCGACCACCGCCAGATCGGCGAAGCCCTCGCGGGTGCGTATGTCATGGGCCACCTGCCCGACTTCGCCGCCGTCACAGGACTGGCGCGCAAGCTCGACCTGCCGACCTACCCGTTCCAGCATCGCGAGTACTGGTATCGCGATAATCGGGAGCGGCCCAACCAGCAGCAGAACACTGCCACCAGCACCGAAACCGTCCGGCTTCTGGAGGACGGCCGGATCGAGGAACTCGCGGCGCTGCTCGACGGCACGAGCGGCGACCAGCAGACCGTGCATGTGCTGAGAAAGCTTGCCGCACAACACAACCAACAGCGTGACACCCGTTCCATCGCGGATGACCGCTACGAGGTTCGCTGGGAGGCGTCCACCGCCGAGCCCGCAAAGGTCCCGGACCCCGACGCCGGGCGATCGGCATGGCTGCTCATCGGCAACGATCCCGAAGCGGTTCGGCCATTGGTCGACGTGCTGACCTCCCGTGGGCACCAGCACCGGATTCTCGGGTTGCCGGTGTCCGACGCCGACGAGGAGCACCTCGCGGCCGCCTTGCGCGCCGCGGAGGCGGACGAATCGACGTTGCGAGTCCTGCATGTGGCGGCCCTCGATTCCGACACCGCACCGTCGGCGCGGTCGCTGTTGCGGATGCAACACCGAATTCTGGGCGGAACACGGCGGCTGTTCCGCGCCGCGGTGTCCGCCGAACTGCGCGCGCCCATCTGGCTGGTAACCCGTGGCGCGCAACGGGTCACCGACGCGGACAGCGTGTCGCCGGATCAAAGCTGCCTCTGGGGATTCGGTCGCGCCGCCGCGCTGGAGCATCCGCAGGTGTGGGGTGGACTGGCCGACTTGCCGCGAGGCGGCGAAAACGACGCCGACGAATGGTCGCGGCTGATCGACCGGCTGACGGCCGCACCGCGCGAGTCGGGCATCAGGGAAGACCAAGTCGCGCTGCGTGATCAGGCCGTCTACGTTCCCCGGCTGGTTCGACGGGCCGGCTCGCCGGCCGCCGCACCGCTGGCGCTGCGCGGCGACGCAACTTATCTGGTGACCGGAGGGTTGGGTTCGATCGGACTGGAAATCGCCGGGTATTTGGCGGCGCACGGCGCCCGGCATCTGGTGTTGACCGGCCGGCGCGCCCCCAGTGACGCCGCGCAACAGCGCATCGATGGCATCCACGAACAGCACGGTTGCGAAGTCCGGGTCATCGCGGCCGATGTCTCCGATGCGCACGACGTCGCGCGCCTGTTGGCCACCGTGCAGGCCGAACTGCCGCCGGTGAAGGGCATCGTCCACGCCGCCGGCGAGATCGGCACCACCCCGCTGCGCGCCCTGGACGACGACGAGGTCGACCGGGTGTTCGCCGGGAAGGTTTGGGGTGCTTGGAATTTGAGCGAAGCCGCCCTTGACACGTTCGGCCTGCAGCTGGACTTCTTCGTGAACACCTCGTCGATCGCCTCGGTATGGGGCGGGTTCGGTCAGACGGCCTATGGCGCGGCCAACGCCTTCCTGGACGGGCAGGCCTGGCGACTGCGCGAGCACGGCGTTCCCGCGATCAGCGTCAATTTCGGCCCCTGGTCGGCGGGCATGGCCGACGCGGATGCCCGTGCCCGACTGGATCGGCGCGGGGTCCGGACATTGGCTCCCTCCGACGCGCTGGCGGGGATGGCCGAGCTCATGGCGGCTGCTGCCGCGCAGGGGCTGGCCAACGGCGTTGTGGCCCGGATCGACTGGGCCCGCTTCCTGCCGCTCTACCAGCAAGCGGGACGCCGGTCATTGCTCGCTGAGCTGGAGCGCGAGGTGCCGGATTCCGTTGCCGCGCTGCCCTTGTCGCGGCCGTCCGGGCCGACTCGACTGGTCGAGCAGCTCACCAACGCACCGGTGCAGCAGCGCAAGAAACTTCTCGTCGATTACCTGCGCGAGGCGGTGGCGGAGGTGACGCGCGTCGACGCGTCGGAGATCCGCGAGGACGCCGGGTTCTTCGATCTCGGCATGGATTCGCTGATGGCGATCGAATTGCGGCAGCGCCTCGAGCAAGGAGTGGGCAAGGAGATACCGGCGACGCTGGCGATGGACCACCCACGCCTGGTGGACGTGGCGGACTACCTGCTCGCCGACGTGCTCGGGATCGGCGAGCAGACCGAGAGCAAGCCCCGGCCGGCGGCGGCGGTGCCGACGCGCACGGACGAGCCCATCGCGATCGTCGCGGTGGCGTGCCGTTTTCCCGGCGCGCCGAATCCCGAAGCGTTCTGGGAGTTGTTGGCGGGCGGTGTCGATGCGATCCGGGAAATTCCGGAGGACCGTTTCGACATCGACGAGTTCTACGACCCGGACCCGGAGACCCCGGGCAAGATCTACAGCCGCTTCGGCGGATTCATCGACGAAATCGACGGGTTCGACCCGGAATTCTTCGGTATTTCCCCGCGCGAGGCTGTGTGGATCGATCCGCAGCAGCGGCTGATGCTGGAAACCGCGTGGGAGGGCCTGGAGCGGGCAGGCTACTCCCCGGGGGCCTTGCGCGGCAGCCGAAGCGGCATCTTCGTCGGGGTGGGCGCCAACGAGTACTCGCATCTGCTGTCGGCCGGCTCGGTCGAGAAGCTCGAGCCCCACTTCATCACCGGCAATGCGCTCAACGCCATTTCGGGCCGGGTCGCGTTCGCACTCGGACTCGAGGGACCGGCCGTCGCGGTCGACACCGCGTGCAGCTCGTCGCTGGTGGCCGTCCATCAGGCCTGCCAGGCATTGCACTCCGGTGACTGCGATTTGGCGTTGGCCGGTGGGGTCAACGTGTTGCTGAGTCCGGTAACCATCATCGCCGCGTCACGCGCCAGGATGTTGTCGCCCGTCGGGCGGTGCAAGACCTTCGACGCCTCCGCCGACGGCTATGTGCGCAGTGAAGGCTGCGGGATCCTGGTCCTCAAGAGGCTCAGCGACGCAGTGCGCGACGGTGACCGGGTTTGCGCGGTCATTCCCAGCAGCGCGGTCAATCAGGATGGCGCATCGAGTGGTTTGACGGTGCCCAATGGTGGTGCGCAGCAACGGCTTATCAGCTCGGCGCTGGCTCGCGCCGGTCTCACCGGCGGGGACGTCGACTACCTGGAGGCGCACGGGACCGGTACTGCGCTCGGTGACCCGATCGAGGTGCAGGCGGCGGGGGCCGTCTTCGGTGCCGCCCGGGACGCCGACCGGCCCCTGCTGATCGGGTCGGTGAAGACCAACATCGGCCACCTCGAGTCGGCATCAGGGGTCGCCGGTCTGATCAAGGTCGTGCTGTCGCTACAGCACGAAATGCTGCCGCAGAGCCTGCACTTCGAGACGCCGTCGCCGCACATCCCGTGGGATTCGCTGCCGGTGCGCGTCGTCGACAAGGCGATTCCGTGGCAGGCCAACGGAAACCCGCGACGGGCGGGTGTCAGCTCTTTCGGCTTCACCGGCACCAACGCGCACGTGCTGATCGAGGAGGCGCCACCGCTCTCGACCGCCGACGAATACTCGACCAGCGACGTCTTTCGCGACGACACCGCGGCAGCGGAATCGGATGCCCAGGACGAACCGGTCGAGGTGCTGCCGCTGTCCGCGCGCTCACCGGAGGCGTTGGTGGCGTTGGTGCAGCGATACGGGGAATGGCTCAATGCCCACCCGAAGGTCGACATCGCCGACGTGTGCTTTACGGCCGGGGCCGGGCGTTCGCATTTCGAGCACCGGGCCGCGCTGGTCGTGGATTCGGTTCAGGGCGCCCGGGAGGCGCTGGCCGAGTTGGCCGAGAACCGGATGCGGCCGGGAGTGGTGCGCGGCGAGTGCACGGACCCGCCGACGACGGCGTGGTTGTTCACCGGGCAGGGCAGCCAGTACCCGGGGATGGCGCGCGAGTTGTTCGACGCGGAGCCGGTTTTCGCGGACACGGTGACCCGCTGCGCCGAAGCGGTCGACGGTATGCTGCCGCGCCCGTTGCTGGAGGTGCTGTTCGCGACGGACCGGGAAACGGCCGGTGAGGCCGGGAAGATGCTGCGGCACACCTCTTTTGCGCAGCCCGCGCTGTTCGCTGTCGAGATGGGTCTGGCCCGGCTGTGGCAGTCCTGGGGCATCGAGCCCGACGTGGTGCTGGGGCACAGCGTGGGCCAGTACGCGGCGGCGTGTGTGGCCGGGGTGTTCAGCCTCGAGGACGGGGCCCGGCTGATCGCCGAGCGCGGCCGGCTGTTCGGCAGCCTGCCCGACGGCGGGCGAATGGTGGCGGTTTTCGCCGACGCCAAGTACGTCGAGGAGATCGCCAACGACTTCCCCCTGGTGTCGGTTGCCGCCTACAACGGCCCGAACACGGTGCTCTCGGGACCCGGCGACGACCTGGAACAGGTCTTCGCCAGGTGCGGTGGCGACGGGATCCGGTGCAGCTGGCTGGAGACCAGCCACGCGTTCCACTCGGAGCTGCTGGAACCGGTCCTCGGTGAATTCGAGTCGTACGCGGCGCAGTTGGAGTTCGCCGTGCCGACGTTGCCGCTGGTGTGCAACCGCACCGGCGCCGTGCTGACGGCGGAAACCCCGCTGGACGCACAGTATTGGCGGCGGCATTCGCGCCAGCCCGTGCAGTTCGCCGAAAGCGTGCGCACCGTGGCCGCGCTGGGCTGCTCGGTGTTGATGGAGATCGGTCCGCAACCGGTTCTGACCGGCGCCGCGGTGCAGGTCTGGCCGGAACACCTCGCCGCGCCGCGGGCGATCGTCTCGCTGCGCAAGGGCATCGGCGACCGGCGCCAGATCGCCGAGGCGGTGGCCGCGGCCTACGTCAGCGGCCACCGGCCCATGTTCGCCGCGTTGAATCGCCAACCCCGCCGCAGGCTCGAACTGCCCACCTATCCGTTCCAGCGCCGTCACTTCTGGCCCAAGACCGCCGGGATCGCCGGCATCGACGGACCGGGCGCCGGAGTTTCCGGAATCCTCGGCAGCGCAAAGGAGCTCGCCTCCGGCGACTCCGTCTACACGAGCCGGCTCTCCGTCAAGTCGCAGCCGTGGCTTTCCGATCACGTCATCTACGGCACTGTCGTCGTTCCAGGCGCGACGTACGCGGCCATGGCGCTCGCCGCCGTCGGGCCGCCGGCACGGGTACAGGACGTGTTTTTCTACGAGCCGATCATCCTGCCCGAGAGGGCTTCTCGCGAGGTGCAGCTGACCCTGCACCCGCTGGAGGACGGAGGGGGCTGGAGCTTCCGCGTGCACAGCCGCCCCTACGGCGTCAGCGATGCCGAATGGTCGCTGAACGCCGACGGGACCCTGAACACGGGACTCAGCCCTGTCGCTGATGTCGCTGATGCCGGCGCGGGACCCGCGGAGTCCGAGGATTCGATGGACACGGCGATCGAGCGGATGAACCGCATGCGTCCGCAGCAGCTGTTCGAAACCTTCGCCGACATGGAACTGGCCTGGGGGCCCAACTGGTCCGGTTCGCTGAAGTCGCTGTGGCTCGGTGAGGGCGAGGCGATCGGCGACATTACCGTCGGCGAGGAACTGGCCGAACATCTCGGAACGGAGCCGATGCATCCGGTGCTGATGGACCTGTGCACCGGCGTCGCGTTCCCGGCGTTCCCGGCGCTGCTGGCGGCCGAACAGGGAGTCTCCGACCTGTTCTTGCCGTTGCGATACGGGCAGGTCGAGCTGCGGGAGAAGATGCCGCGGCGGTTTTACTGCCGCGCGAAGTGGCACACCAGCGGCCTCGACAGCGAAACCCAGGTCTTCGATCTCGACTTCGTCGATCGCGATGGCCGCCGCCTCGGCGGGATTCGCGAGTTCACCGTCAAGCGTGCGCCTCGGGAGGCGTTGCTGCGCGGGCTGGGCGGCGACGCCACCCGGCTGCTGTACACCCTCGGCTGGCACGAGGTGCCGGTCCCGCCGTCGAGCGGGGACGCCGAGGGCCACGGAAACCTGAACGGCACCTGGCTGGTTGCCGGCTTCGATCAACTCGCGGCCGAGCTGCCGGGCTCCATCGCGTTTGATCCGGCCACCGACCCGGAGCCCGTGGGGCAGCTGTTGGCGCAGGCCAAGGAGCGCGGCATGCCGTTCGCCGGGATCGTCTGGCGCAGCGCCGGACCGAGCGCGGAGGAGTCGGACGCGCAAGCGGCCGCGCGCCTCGAGGCGGGGATCGCCCAGTTACTCAGTGTCGTGCACGCGGTACAGGCCGACGGGAAGCTCAAACTTCCGAACGGGCTGTGGATCATCACCGAGCGCGCCGTCGCGACCGAGTCCGGCGAGCCGGTCGACCCGGTGCAGGCGGCGCTGTGGGGACTCGGGCGCACCATCGTCAACGAGGAACCGGCCCTGCGCTGCAGGCTGGTCGATTGCGACGGGTCGGAGCAGGCCGTGCACTCGCTGGCGGGTCTGCTCGGCGCACCGATCGAGGAGCCCGAACTCGCTGTGCGGCAAGGCAAGTTCCTGGCGTCCCGGTTGCTGCAGTGGTCGCGTAGCGGTCATCTCGCGTTGCCGCGGTCAACCGATTACGTTCTGGCACCCACCGAGCGCGGTGCGATCGACAACCTGCGCCTGACCGAGGCGGAAGTGCCGCCGCCGGGCGACGGCTACGTCCAGGTCCGCGTGGAGGCGGCGGGGTTGAATTTCCGGGACGTGCTCAATGTGCTGGGTCTCTACCCCGGCGATCCGGGCCCGATCGGCGGCGACTTCGCCGGCGTGGTCACCCAATTGGGCGGCGGCGTCACCGGACTCGAGATCGGTCAGCGCGTTTTCGGCTTCATGCAGGGTGCGTTCGCCAGCCGGTTCAACGTGCCGGCCCAGCTGCTGGCGCCGATTCCCTCTCGCCTGAGCGCGGTGGACGCGGCGACGATCCCCGCTGCGGCGCTGACGGCCCGGCTCGCGTTCGACTGGGCGCAGCTTCAGCCCGGTGACCGCGTTCTCATCCACGCCGCCAGCGGCGGTGTCGGACTGGCCGCCATCCAGATGGCGCAACAGCACGGCGCGATCGTGTTCGCCACCGCGAGCACTTACAAACGGGCGACGCTGCGCAAGATGGGCGTGGAACACGTCTACGACTCGCGCAGTACGGATTTCGCCGACCAGATCCTGGCTGACACCGACGGCGCCGGCGTCGACGTGGTGCTCAACAGCTTGACCAACGAGGGGTTTGTCGAAGCGACCGTGCGGGCCACCGCACAGAATGGCCGCTTCGCCGAGATCGCCAAGCGCGACATCTGGACCCCCGAGCAGATGGCGGCGGCCCGTCCCGACATCGCCTACGAGATCGTCGCGCTGGACACGGTCACGTTCCAGGAGCCCGAACGCATCCGCGGCCTGCTGGCGGAGGTGTCGGAGGGGCTGGCCGGCGGCGAGTGGGCGCCACTGCCCGCGGAGATCTACCCGCTGACCGAGGCGAGGACGGCGTTCCGCCGCATGCAGCAGGCCCGGCACATCGGCAAGATCGTGCTGCAAATGCCGAAACCGCTTCAGCCGCGCGGCGATCGGAGCTACCTGATCACCGGTGGACTCGGCGCGATCGGGCTGCACCTGGCGGCGTATCTGGCCCAACTCGGCGCCGATGACATCGTGTTGACCAGCCGGCGCGCACCCGACGCGGACGCGCAACGGGCGATCGAGGACATCATCGAGCGCTACCACTGCCGCGTCCACACCTTCGCGGCCGATGTCGGCGACGAGGCGCAAGTGGAAAAGCTGCTGGAGCGGATCCGTGCGGAGTTGCCGCCGCTCGCGGGGGTGGCCCATCTGGCGGGCGTGCTCGACGACGCGCTGCTGTCCCAGCAGAGCCTCGAGCGTTTCCGGACGACCTTGGCGCCCAAGGCTTTCGGCGCTGGCTACTTGGACAGGTTGACGAGAGAAGACGATCTCGACTTCTTCATCGTGTCCTCCTCGGTGGCCAGCCTGCTCGGCTCACCGGGTCAGGCCAACTACTCGACCGCCAACGCGCTGCTCGACGGGCTGGTGGCGGAGCGAAGGGCGCACGGCCTGCCGGCGACCGGCGTCAACCTTGGTCCGTGGGGCAAGGGCGGCATGGCGTCTTCGGAGGCCGCGCGCGCCAATCTCGGTGCGCAGGGCTCGATTCCGCTGGAACCTGCGGCCGCCCTCAACGCGCTGGCCGAGGCCGTCGCCAGTGGGACCGCGCAGGCGACCGTGATCAAGGCCAACTGGCAGCGAGCGGCGAAGCTGCTGGGCAGTTCCCGCCCGCCGATTCTCGACCTGGTGTTGCCGAGTGCCGTAACCGAGCCGACCGGCGACAGCGAGTTGCTCCGGCAACTGCAGGAGATACCGGTGGCCCAACGCGCGGGCTTCATCACCGAATTCCTGCAGCGCGAAGTGCAGGGCTTCCTGAGGCTCGCGCAACCGCCCGCCGCAACCAGCCGGTTCCTGGACCTGGGTACGGATTCGCTGATGGCGGTGGAATTGCGCAACCGGCTGTACAGCCAGTTCGGCGGGGCATTCACGATCAATGCCACCGCGGTATTCGACTATCCGACGATCGGGGGACTCGCCGAGTACCTGGCAAGCCAGCTACCGGACGCAAAATCGGAGCCGGTCCCGGCCCCGCAGGAGGCGGAAGCGCCCGCGGAGGAGGCCGGATCTGCTGCGGCGGAGCCGAGCCCGGAATCCGTTGCGACGAGCCAGGAATCCGCCGCGGGGCCGGAGCCGAGTTGATACCCCGGCGCGTCAGTCGGCGATATCGAATCCGGCGATGACCTTGGTTGGGCGCACCCGCACCACCAGTTCGCCGGGGACGGCGTTGCGGCGGCCGAACTCGTCGGCGCGGTCGGCGCCCATGTAGCGCGCGCCGGTGCGCGTCGCGACGTCCAACACGTCCGGCTGATCCTCGCTCACCGACGCCAGGCCCTGCACCTGGACGAACGAATACGGCGGATGCGGATCGTCGACACAGACCACGACCCGCGAATCCCTGGCCAGGGCACGGCCTTTCGAGGTGTCCCGGCCGGTGGTGAACACCAGTAGGCCGTCATCTACAACAAACCAAACCGGCGCGACCAGCGGCCGCCCGTCGGCGGCAACGTACCCGAACATTCCGGTGCGAGTGCCGGCCGACAGGAACTCAACGACCCGGTCGGAGAGTTCTGCGGATTCGGCCATGCGCTACAGCCGGGCCAGGTCGTAGTCGCCGAGATGGTCGATTAGGTTGTGCAGGTGGTCGCTCGAGGTGCCCAGCGTGTGTTCGATCGCGGTGAGCCGGGCCGCGTAGTGGCTGACGGGATATTCGGCGGTGACGCCGATTCCGCCGTGCATCTGGATCGATTCCTGCGCGATGTGCCGCCCCGACCGGCCGATCTGCACCTTGGCGCGCGACGCGATCAACGGGTCGAGGTTGCCGTCGGCGATCGACATCGCGGCGTAGAAGCTCATGCTGCGCGCCACTTCCAGCGACACATACATGTCGGCGGCCCGCTGGGTGAGCGCCTGGAACTTGTTGAGCGTGACGCCGAACTGCTTGCGCGTCTTGAGGTAGTCGGTGGTCAGGCGAAGCGCTTCCTCCATGGCCCCGACAGCTTCGGAGCACAACGCCGACTGGATCCGGATGACGGCGTTGCGGATGGCGAGCGAGGCGTCCCCGCCTTCGCCAAGCGGTTCGGCGGCGGCGCCGTCGAGATCGACCTGGGCGCCGCGCTGTCCGTCGAAGGTCCGGTAGGGCTGCCGGGTGACCGAATTCGCGTCGACCAGGAACAGGCCGGTGCCGCCGTCGGGCAACGCGGCGCTGACGACCAACGCGTCTGCGCAGTCGCCGGCCAGCACGGGGTTCTTGCGTCCACTCAACGTCCACGAATCGCCTTGCCGCGCAGCGGCAGTGGTGACCGTGGCCGACGGGGTGCGGTGCCCCGGTTCCAGGTGGGCGAAGGCCAGCAGGTGTTGACCGGCCGCGACCTCGTCGAGCTGTTGCTTCTGGGCGTCGCTGCCCAGCTCGGCGATCAGCGCACCGGGTGCGAGCGCGGCGTGCAGGATGGGTTCCGGGGCCAATCGGCGCCCGACCTCGGTGAGCACCACCATGATCTCGATCTGGCCGGCCTCGTCCGGCTCGAACCCGAGGCCGAGGATCCCGG
Source organism: Mycobacterium sp. IEC1808 (assembly GCF_002101935.1). Taxonomy (NCBI): domain Bacteria; kingdom Bacillati; phylum Actinomycetota; class Actinomycetes; order Mycobacteriales; family Mycobacteriaceae; genus Mycobacterium; species Mycobacterium sp. IEC1808. The sequence goes on from NZ_LQPV01000005.1 coordinate 373,593, forward strand.
TGTCCGCGAGCTGACTCCACACCTCGCGGCTCCAGCCGAGATCTGACCCGATGACCTTGTTGCGGCTTTCCGGGTCATATGTGCGCGAGAGCAGGTCGCGGGTGGTGTCGCGCAGCAGGGACTGCTCGTCGGTCAATTGGAAGTCCATGGCTGCCTCACAATCCGAGAATGGTGGACGCGATGATGTTGCGCTGTACCTCGCTGCTGCCGCCGTAGATCGTCGTCTTGCGGTAGTTGAGGTAGTGCGGCGCGCTGTGTTGCGCCCACGAGGGCGATGAAATGTCTTCCCCGTCGGCCGGCAGCGCGTCCGGGCCGGCGACCTCGACCAGCAGCTCGGTCGCGATCTGCTGCAGTTGACTGCCGCGCAGCTTGAGCACCGACGACGCCGGGTTGGGCTGGCCGTCCGCGGAGTCCGACACCACCCGCGATTGCGTGAGTTCCAGTGCCAGGACCTCGTTTTCGGCCTCGGCGAGTCGCGCCGCGAACAGGGGATCGTTGAGCACCCCGGTTTCGGCGGCGTGTTTTTTCACCTCGGCGAGGCGCACCTTGGTGCGTCCCACGCCGGCGATGCCGGTGCGTTCGTTGCCGAGCAGGAACTTCGCGTACGTCCAGCCCTGATTCTCTTGTCCGACAAGCTGATCGGCGGGCACCCGGACGTCGGAGAAGAACAACTCGTTGATCTCCTGGCCGCCGTCGATCGTCTTGATCGGCCGCAGGGTGATGCCCGGCGTCTTCATGTCGAAGAGCAGAAACGAGATTCCGGCCTGCCGCTTGGGTGCCTGCGGGTCGGTGCGCACCAGGCAGAAGATCCAGTCCGCGTACTGGCCGAGCGTTGTCCAGGTCTTCTGGCCGTTGACGATGTAGTGGTCGCCGTCGCGGACCGCGGTGGTGCGCAGCGACGCCAGGTCGGAGCCGGCCTCGGGCTCGGAGAAGCCCTGGCACCACCAGATGTCGAGGCTGGCCGTCGGCGGCAGGAAGCGTTGTTTGATCTCCTCGGAACCGAATTCGGCGATCACCGGGCCGACCATTTTGGTGTTGAAGTTCAGCGGCTCGGGCACGCACGCCAGTTGCATTTCGTCGGCCCAAATCTGGTGCTGGGTGGGCGTCCAGTCCTTGCCGCCCCATTCGACGGGCCAACTCGGGACCGCCAGACCGTGTTCGTGCAGGATCTTGTGGCTGGTCACGATGTCTTCGCGGCGCACCGACGCCGAGCCCTGGCGTACCCGGTCCCGCAGCTCTTGGGGTATCTGGGTGGTGTAGAAGGTGCGAAGCTCGTCGCGGAACGCGGCTTCCTCCGGTGTGAGCGCCAGTTGCATGGCAGCCTCCTTTGTCGGGCGACCACCGGATGGTGAATCCTCAGCGTCAGGCCGGCAGTCTCGTCCTGCACGTTAGGCGCACAACGCCGTTCAACGTTAATCGGGGGGCACGGGCGCCGCTCAGTCACCGCCGGGCGTTCATCGCCGGCGTCGCCACCAGGCCAAGCCGATGATGGTGGCCGCGGCGAGGACGGCCGCTATCGCCAGGCGCGGCGCAGCGGACCGGATCCTATCGGCCTTGCCGGCGATCGCTTCGACGGTGGCGCCGAGTTGCTCGCGCGTCTGCTCGATGTCGGCCTGCAGTTCGTGGATGCTGGCGTCGGGCCCAACCGGTGGAGTTCCGGGACCCCGCGGCCGTTCAGCTCCGGTCATGGCGGGCGTCTTTCACTGTCTGGACGTCTTTCTTGATGTTGGCGACGGTGAAGGGCGCCGCCGGTGCGACGTCTTCGGCTTGGTGCTTACTGAGCAGCGCCGCCGCCCCGGCCGCGGCCAACAGCGCCGCGCCGACGATCAGGGCGGCTGCCCACACCGGCACTGCCAGCGACACCGCGGCAATGCCCGCCGCGATCAGGCTGGCGAAGCCCGCCAAACCAAGTATTCCGGCCACGCCGAACAGTCCGGCGCCAATGCCCGCGCGTTTCGCCGATCGCTCGATTTCCTTCTGCGCCAACTGCATTTCGTCGCGAACTAGCCGTGACAGCTGCGACGAAAGCTGACTCATCAGCTCGCCGATCGACGCGTCCGGCGTCGGCTTTGCCTCCGGGTTCATACGCGGCTGGCTACCCCCGCATGCGCACGCCAAACCCGGCAGCCTCTTTTACACAGCCTCGGATTCGTCCACATCCTGGTTCCGCGGTGAAGTCACGCGCGGCCGTGGTGGCGGTCGGCGCGCCTACGGTCGGCGCATGCGAACAGAACTGCCCGCCGAGCGGCTACAGCGACGCCTCGGCGCCGACCCCGACACCGATCCGGCCGACGAATCGGACCCGGAGGAACAGTCCCCGGACTCGGGCGAATCAGAGGACCCGAACTCGCTGTTGCCGCGCTGGCTTCCCGACGCCGCCGATCACCGGGGTTGGGTGGCGAAGATGCGCGCCGACCCGGGCCGCGCCGGTGCCATCGCCTTGGCGGTGGTGGCCGCCCTCGCGGTGCTGGTGACGGTGTTCACCCTGGTACGCGACCGGCCTGCGCCGGTGATGTCGGCCAAGCTGCCGCCCGTGGAGAAGGCCGCGACCGCGAGCCCCAGGTCGTCGGCGACCCCGGGTGCCGGGCCGCCTGCTTCCGACCGGCCGGTGGTGGTGAGCGTGGTCGGGCTGGTGCACACCCCCGGGCTGGTCACCCTGGCGCCCGGCGCCCGCATCGCCGACGCCCTGCAGGCCGCCGGGGGACCGGTGAACGGCGCCGACACCATCGGGTTGAACATGGCCCGGCCGGTCGGCGACGGCGAGCAGATCGTGGTCGGACTCGCTCCCGTCGCGGGGCAGCGGACGGCGCTTGGCAGCTCGGTGTCCGCCGGGACGTCGCCGGCCGCCGGGACGCCGGGACCGGCCTCGGGCACGGTGAAGCCGAAGGCCGGTGAGGCGCTCGACCTCAATACCGCGACGCAGGAGCAGCTGGACGCGCTGCCCGGGGTCGGGCCGGTCACGGCCGCGGCCATCGTCGCGTGGCGGCGGGCGAACGGGAAATTCACCAGCGTCGACCAGCTCGCCGACGTCGACGGCATCGGCCCGGCGCGGCTGGAGAAACTGCGCCTACTGGTGCGTGTCTGACCGCGGTGCGCGACCCGGCGTCCGCACACGTCGATGTGCGGCTGGTCCCGGCCGCGCTGACCGGCTGGCTGGTCACCGCCGCCGGTATCTGCTGGCCGGTCGGACGGGTGGTCGCGGCGTGTTGTGTCGTGCTGCTCGGCGTGGGTGCGGCGCTGGCCTGCCACGCGGCGCTCGGGCCGGCCCGGGCCTCCCGGTTGCGGACGGTCGGCGCCGGCCTGGTGGCGGTCGGCGTGGTGGGTGCGGGGTTTGGGCTGGCGATCGCGCTGCGCAGCGACGCGGTCGCTCACCACCCGATCACCGCGGCGTTCGGCACGGCCGCCCCGGTGACGGTCAGCCCCACCGAGAGCCCGCTGCCCCTCGGGCCGGGCCGGTTGATGTTTCGCGCCACCCTGCAGCGCCTTTGCGACGACAGGATGTCCGGTCGAGTGGTGGTCTTCGCCCGGGCGTCGGACTTCGGTGACATCACCGTGGGGCGGCCGGTGCGGTTCACCGCGCGGATCAGCCGTCCGGGCCGCCACGACCTGACCGTCGCGGTGCTCAACGCATCGGGCCGTCCGACCATGGGCACCGCCGGGGTGGTGCAGCGCGCCGCCCACGCCGTGCGCGGCCGGTTTGCCGCCGCCGCCCGCGAGACCCTGACAGTGGACCAGGCTGCGATGCTGCCCGCCCTGGTTCTCGGCGATACTTCTGCCGTCACCGGCCAGACGAGCCGCGAGTTTCGGGCGGCCGGCATGACGCACCTGACCGCGGTGTCGGGGGCCAACGTCACGATCGTGTGCGGGGCGGTGCTGTTCTCGGCCCGGTTGATCGGGCCGCGCGCCGCCGTCGCCCTCGCCGCGGTCGCGCTGGTGGCGTTCGTCATCGTGGTCCAGCCGACGGCAAGCGTGCTGCGGGCCGCCGTGATGGCCGCCATCGCGCTGACGGGGGTGTTGTCGTCGCGTCGGCGACAGGCGATTCCGGCCCTGTCCGCCTCGGTGCTGATCCTGCTGGCGGTCGCTCCGCACCTCGCCGTCGACGTGGGCTTTGCGCTGTCGGTGCTGGCGACGGCCGCGCTGATCCTGATCGCGCCGGTGTGGTCGCGGCGCCTGGTTGGCAGGGGCTGGCCCAAGCCGCTGGCGGATGCGCTCGCCGTCGCCTGCGCCGCACACGTGGTGACCGCCCCGCTGGTCGCCGGCGTCTCGGGCCGCGTCAGCCTGGTCGCCGTGGCCGCCAACCTCGCGGTCGCGCCGGTGATCGCGCCGATCACCGTGCTGGGCAGCGCGGCGGCCCTGCTGTGTGTCGCGTGGCCTGCCGGCGCGCAGCTGTTGATCCGTTTCACCGGCCCGGAACTGTGGTGGGTCGTGAACGTGGCGAGGTGGTCGGCCGGCGTGCCCGCGGCGACGCTGCCGGTTCCGGCCGGTGCGCCCGGTGTGGTGCTGGTCGCCTCGGCCACCGCAGCGGTGGTTCTGGTGGGCAGGCTGGTGTGGCGCTTTCGCTGGTGTCGTCGGGCGCTCGGATGGGCCGGGGGAGCGGCGGCCGTGTGCGCGCTGGCCTGGTCGCTGTCGGGAGCGCTCGCCGGTTAGTCGGTGTCCCGTGACACCATCGGGGGGTGAGCGAGGTTGGGCACCTGCACCTGGTGCTGGGGGACGAGGAGCTGCTGGTCGAGCGGGCCGTGGCCGACGTGCTGCGGTCGGCGCGCGAGCGCGCCGGCACCGACGACGTCCCGGTGAGCCGGATGCGGGCCGGCGACGTCGGCACCTACGAGCTCGCCGAGCTGCTCAGCCCGTCGCTGTTCGCCGACGAGCGCATCGTGGTGCTGGAGGCGGCTGCCGAAGCCGGCAAGGACGCGGCCTCGGTCATCGCCGCGGCGGCCGCCGACGTGCCGGCCGGCACGGTTCTGGTGGTGGTGCACTCGGGCGGCGGGCGCGCCAAGGCGCTCGCCACCGAGCTGCAGTCGCTGGGCGCCGAGGTGCATCCCTGCGCGCGGATCGCCAAGCTCAGCGAACGCGTCGACTTCATCCGCAAGGAGTTCCGCGCACTGCGGGTCAAGGTCGACGAGGAGACGGTTACGGCGCTGCTCGACGCCGTCGGGTCCGACGTGCGCGAGCTGGCCGCCGCGTGCTCGCAGCTGGTCGCCGACACCGCCGGCCAACTCGATGCCGCCGCGGTGCGCCGCTATCACAGCGGGAAGGCGGAGGTGAAGGGCTTCGACATCGCCGACAAGGCGGTGGCGGGCGACGTCGCGGGGGCCACCGAGGCGCTGCGGTGGGCGATGATGCGCGGCGAGCCGCTGGTGGTGCTGGCCGACGCGCTGGCCGAGGCCGTGCACACCATCGGCCGGGTGGGACCGCTATCCGGCGACCCGTACCGCCTGGCGTCGCAGCTGGGCATGCCGCCCTGGCGTGTGCAGAAGGCCCAGAAGCAGGCCCGGCGCTGGACGCGCGAAACGGTTGCGGTCGCGATGAAAGTCGTGGCGGAGCTGAACGCCAACGTTAAGGGGGCCGTCGCCGACGCGGACTACGCGCTGGAATCGGCGGTCCGGCAGGTTGCCGAATTGGTGGCCGACCGGGGCCGCTGACAGGCCCGGAGAAGCTCGGCTGCTCAGATCTTGTTGAGCGCCCGCGCCAGCGCCGACTTCTTGTTCGCGGCCTGGTTCTTGTGGATCACGCCCTTGCTGGCCGCCTTGTCCAGCTTGCGGTTGGTCGAGACCAGCAGCTCGGCGGCCTTCTCTTTGTCGCCGCCCTCGGCGGCCTCCCGGAACGCGCGGACGGCGGTACGCAGCGAGGACTTCACCGACTTGTTGCGCAGCCGGGCGCGCTCGTTGGTCTTGATGCGCTTCTGCTGCGACTTGATGTTGGCCACGCGTGAGTTCCTTCTTCGAATCGGTGATTGCGGTGCTTCTCGGGGGGCGGCCCCACACCCAACAGCGACTGCCCAGGTTAGCAGTCGGTTACGTTTTTTCCCAAAAGGGGAACCCGTGGCCTGCTACAACGCCGATGTGAGGCACCATCTCTAAAGTGAGTCTTCCGAGCCAGCTTGAGGACACCAGGCGGGGATCGCGCGGCGCCGCGGCGCGGCCGGATGCGCGCTCCGAACGCATCTTCCGCGGCTACACCGCGTCGGACTCGTACGCCGACGTTTACTCCAAGGCCTTCGACGAGATGTTCGACGCCCAGGGCACGGTCCGCGGCCCGTACAAGGGCATCTACGCCGAGCTGGCGCCGTCCGACGCGTCCGAGCTGAAGGCCCGCGCCGAGGCGCTGGGCCGCGCGTTCATCGACCAGGGCATCACGTTCTCGCTGTCGGGCCAGGAGCGGCCGTTCCCGCTCGACCTGGTGCCGCGCGTCATCTCGGCGGCCGAGTGGAGCCGGTTGGAGCGCGGCATCACCCAGCGGGTCAAGGCGCTCGAGATGTACCTCGATGACATCTACGGCGATCAGGAAATCCTCAACGACGACATCATTCCGCGCCGCCTGATCACCTCCTGCGAACACTTTCACCGGGAGGCCTTCGGCATCGTCCCGCCCAACGGGGTGCGGATCCACGTCGCCGGCATCGACCTGATCCGCGACGAGAAGGGCAATTTCCGCGTCCTGGAGGACAACCTGCGCTCGCCCTCGGGGGTGTCGTACGTGATGGAGAACCGGCGCACCATGGCGCGGGTCTTCCCCAACCTGTTCGCCACCCACCGGGTGCGCGCGGTCGACGACTACGCCTCCCACCTGCTGCGCGCGCTGCGCAATTCCGCGGCCACCAACGAGGCCGATCCCACCGTCGTCGTCCTGACCCCCGGCGTGGCGAACTCGGCCTACTTCGAGCATTCGCTGCTGGCCCGCCAGATGGGCGTCGAGCTCGTCGAAGGCCGCGACCTGTTCTGCCGCGACAACCAGGTGTACATGCGCACCACCGAGGGCGAGCGCCAGGTCGACGTCATCTACCGGCGCATCGACGACACGTTCCTGGACCCGCTGCAGTTCCGCGCCGACTCGGTGCTCGGGGTGGCCGGCCTGGTCAACGCCGCCCGCGCCGGCAACGTCGTCATCTCCAGCGCGATCGGCAACGGCGTGGGCGACGACAAGCTCGTCTACACCTACGTGCCGACAATGATCGAGTACTACCTGGGCGAGAAGCCCCTGCTGGCCAACGTCGAGACGTATCGATGCTGGCTCGACGACGAGCGCGAAGAGGTCCTCGACCGCATCGACGAATTAGTGCTCAAGCCGGTCGAAGGGTCCGGCGGCTACGGCATCGTCTTCGGCCCGGAGGCGTCCGACAAAGAGTTGGCCGCCGTCGCCAAGAAGATCCGCGACGATCCGCGGAGCTGGATCGCGCAGCCGATGATGGAGCTGTCGACCGTGCCGACGCAGATCGGCAGCTCGCTGGCGCCCCGCTACGTCGACCTGCGGCCGTTCGCGGTCAACGACGGCGACGACGTGTGGGTGCTTCCGGGCGGATTGACCCGGGTGGCCCTGGTCGAGGGCTCGCGGGTGGTCAACTCCAGCCAGGGCGGCGGGTCGAAGGACACCTGGGTGTTGGCGCCGCGCGCCGCGGCGGGCGCCCGGGAGCTGGGCGCCGCGGAGGTGGTGCGGTCGTTGCCGAAGTCCATCCCGGATCCGGTGCTCGACGGTTCGCCACGGCTGTCGCAGCAGCAGGCGCAGCCCAACGGGGCGCCGGACGAGCAGCCCCAGCAGCAGCAACAGCAGAGGATGCGCTGATGCTGGCCCGCAACGCCGAGGCGCTCTACTGGATCGGTCGCTACGTCGAGCGCGCCGACGACACCGCACGGATCCTGGACGTCGCGCTGCACCAGCTGCTCGAGGATTCCAGCGTCGACCCGGACCAGGCATCCCGGTTGCTGTTGCGCGTCCTCGGCATCGACCCACCGGATCACGACCTCGACGTGTGGTCGTTGACCGACCTGGTGGCCTTCAGCACCAACGCGTCGGGCGGGTGTTCGATCGTCGATGCCATCACCGCGGCGCGGGAGAACGCGAAGTCGGCGCGGGAGGTGACGTCCAGCGAAATCTGGGAGTGCCTCAACACCACCTACCACGCCCTGGCAGAACGCGAGCGCGCCGCGAAACGCCTTGGGCCGCATGAATTCCTGGCGTTCATCGAGGGCCGCGCGGCGATGTTCGCCGGGCTGGCCGACTCGACGCTGTCGCGCGACGACGGATACCGGTTCATGTTGCTGGGCCGCGCGATCGAGCGGGTCGACATGACGGTGCGGCTGCTGCTGTCGCGGGTCGGCGACAGCGCGTCGTCGCCGGCGTGGGTGACCCTGCTGCGTTCGGCGGGCGCACACGACACCTACCTGCGGACCTACCGGGGGGTGTTGGACGCGGGCCGGGTGGTCCAATTCATGTTGCTGGACCGGCTGTTTCCGCGCTCGGTGTTCTACTCGTTGAGGCTGGCCGAGGACAACCTTGACGAGCTGGTGCACAGCCCGCAGAGCCGGATCGGGGCGACCGCCGAAGCGCAGCGGTTGCTCGGGAAGGCCCGCAGCGAACTGGAATTCGTCCAACCGGGTGTGTTGCTCGAGTCGCTGGACAGCCGCTTGGCGGGCCTGCAGCGAACCTGTCGTGACGTCGGAGAAGCGTTGTCGCTGCAGTACTTCCACGTGACCCCCTGGGTTGCGTGGTCGGACGCGGGCCAGGGCGCCCGACTGGTCGGCAGGCAGGGCGAAAACTGATGTGGCGGCTGCGCGTAGTCCACACCACCGGTTACGCCTACCAGTCGCCGGTGACGGCCTCCTATAACGAGGCCCGCCTGACCCCGCGATCGGACACCAGGCAAAACGTCATCCTCAATCGCGTCGAAACTATCCCGGCGACAAGGTCGCACCGCTACATCGACTATTGGGGCACCGCCGTCACCGCGTTCGACTTGCACGCGCCGCACACCGATCTCACGGTGACCTCGTCGTCGGTCGTCGAGACCGAACGGGGGGAGCCGGCGGTGTCCGAGGTCAGCTGGAGCGACCTGCGGTCCGAGGCCGTGATCGATCGTTTCGACGAATTGCTGCGCCCCACCGCGCACACCCCGACTGGCAAGCGCGTCGCGTCGGTGGCCAAGAAGATCGCCAAGTCCTATGACCCCGCCGAGGCCGTCGTCGTGGCGGGCAAGTGGGTGCGCGGCGAGCTGGACTATCTGCCGGGGACCACCGGGGTGCACTCCTCCGGGCTGGACGCGCTGAACGAGGGCAAGGGCGTCTGCCAGGACTTCGTGCACCTGTCGCTGATGTTGTTGCGCGCCATGGGAATTCCGGGACGCTACGTGTCCGGGTATCTGCACCCGAAGCGGAACGCCGTAGTGGGCGACACAGTCGACGGGCGAAGCCATGCATGGATTCAGGCCTGGACCGGTGGCTGGTGGAGCTTCGACCCCACCAACGACAGCGAGATCACCGAGCAGTACGTAAGCGTCGGCGCCGGGCGCGACTACACCGATGTCGCCCCGCTCAAGGGCATCTATTCCGGGGAAGGCGCGACCGATCTCGACGTGATCGTGGAGGTCACCCGGCTCGCCTAGCCGGAACCGACGCCGGCCATATCGACCGCGCCCGCCAGCATTGCTTGTGGCCCTGCGACTACAAACGACATCCGGCACCTCGCGCCTTCGTGGATGTATTGCCGAAGCGGATCGTATCGCTATCCGAACTCACCCGGCCGGGTTTGCCGGTCGACCGATCGATTTGTAGCCGGGGTGGACATGCGGCGCCAGCCCCTGCTGCCGTGCCACCGCCGCGAGCAGCTCCCGCAGGGTGCCGTATTGCTCCGCGTCAAGCGTGGCGGCGAACCGGAGCTCGTGCTGGCGTGCGAGCTCGGAGAGCTTGCGCATCAACCTTTTTCCGGCGGCGGTGAGGTACAGGGCATGCAACCGGCGATCGTCGGGGTTGCGGCGCCGCTCGACGTAGCCGCGTTCCTCCAGTTCGTCGACGTAGACGACGACCCGGCTGGGCAGCATGCCCAGTTGGGCGCTGAGGGCCTGCTGACTGCGGCCGGGTTCCGCGGCGATGGCGCGCAGGATTCCCGCGTGCGGGGGCGTCAACTCGAGGGTGGCCACCTGTTCGGCGAACAGCGTCGCGGCGTGATGGCCGAGCTGAGCCAACAGGAAGGCCACGCCGTCGGGACGGTCGGGAACTGATGTCACCGGGCCATCATAGCGTTCGCGAATGATTCGTCCTGTGAATCATTCACGGGCTTGTGCAGTAGCTGAAGCCGGCATATCGTTCATCGCATGAACGATTCACGAGGAGATGGAAATCGGCCGCTGGCCGGCCCCCGGCGGCAGGGCGGACCGCCGCTGGTGTTGCTTGCCGTCGTGAGTGTCGGATTGCTGTTCGGCGGCCTCGCGATCGGGGTCGCGTTGGGCGGCGTGATGCCGTTGCCCTACGGCCCGGCGGCCCCGGTTATCGCGTACGTCCGCGGCCAGCCGCTCGCGGTGCAAGTGATCGCCACCGCGGTGTTCGCGTCGTCGGTGCCGTTGACGATCTACGCGGCGACGGCCAGCGCCCGGTTGCGGCAACTCGGCGTCACCGCCCCCGGCGCGACGATCGCCCTCGCCGGCGGGACGCTGGCCGCGGGTGCCCTGGGCCTGGCGGGGTTGCTCGGCTGGACGCTGTCACGCCCGGACGTCAGCGCCGACGCCGCGCTGGTCCGGGCCGTCTACTTCCTGGTGTTCCTTGTCGGCGGCCCGGGCCACATCGTGGCGCTGGGTCTGCTGGTGGCGGGCATGGCGGTCCCCAGCCTCGTCTTGGGGTTGACGCCGCGCCCGGTGGCGTGGACCGGCCTGGCGATCGCCGCGTTGGCCGAAGCGGCGACGTTGGTCCTGGTGTGGCCCGAACTCGGGGTGATCCTGCCGATCGCGCGTGTCTCGGCGCTGGCTTGGCTGATAGTGGAGGGCGCCCTACTTCCGCTGCGCCGCAACGACATTCGCCGGACGGCGGCTACGAGCGCGGGTTGACCTCGACACGATGCAGGTCGTCGCCGAGTTCGATGCGCCCGCCGAATTTGGTGGCGGCCAGCGCGCGCCACTGTTCCTCTTGCCCGGGCACCAGCGCAGGCACGTAGTGCGTCATCACCAGGGTGCCCACGCTCGCGCGGTCGGCGGTCGTCGCCGCCTCCTCCACCGACGAGTGGTAATCGCAGATGTCCTGAAGCCGCTGCTGCGGGATGTTGGCGACGATGTCCTTGCGGATCACGGTGTGCACCAATGCGTTTGCGCCGCTTGCCAGTTCGTCCAGGCCCGCGCATGGGACCGTGTCTCCCGCCAGCACCACCGAGGTTGCGCCGGATTCGATGCGGAACCCGATGGTCGGTGTCACCGGTCGGTGGTCGGTCGGCGCGACCCGGATCGACACCCCGTCGCGGTCCCACACCGGGCCTTCGGTGCACTCGTGAACCTCGACCGCCGGTGGCGCGTTCAGGTCGGCGTGATGGGCGATCCGGTAGCCGATGTCGTGGCCGAACGCCTTGAGCGTCGCCTCCACGGTCTCCGCGGTGCCGGGCGGCCCGATGATCGGCAGCGGCGTGGGCTCGGGCGCAAAGGTGGAGATCCACCGGGTGATCAGCAGGTCGCCGAGATCGCCGATGTGGTCGCTGTGCAGGTGAGTGAGCAGCAGCGCCGACAAACCGGCGGCGCCCACGCCGACCGCCGCCGCGCGCTGCAGCACCCCACGCCCGCAGTCGACCAAAAACACCTGTCCGCCGGCCCGCACCAGGGTCGACGGACCGGCGCGGTTGGGATCGGGGATGGGGCTTCCGGTGCCCAACAGGGTGATCTCGATCATCGGCCTATCCTCGCAAGCGGCACAGGGCCGCAGGGGCATTTGACCGATGCGAGTTTGGGCTGGGAATCCGAGGGTATGGGAGCCGCGGTTGCCGCTTTTCGTGTTGGCTTCCCCGCCGAGCGAGTTAGCCGTAGCCTGATGTGAAGCGGATCACAACCGGCTGGAGGCCTTGATGCGGATTGCGGACGTCTTGCGGAACAAGGGCGCGGCGGTGGTGACGATCAACCCCGATGCGACCGTCAAGGAGCTGCTCGCCGGCCTCGCCGAGCAAAACATCGGCGCCATGGTGGTGGTCGGCGACGAGGGCGTCGTCGGCATCGTCTCGGAGCGCGACGTCGTGCGCCAACTGCACACCCACGGCGCGAGCGTGCTGTCGCGGCCGGTCTCCAAGATCATGACCTCCACGGTCGCCACGTGCACGAAGTCGGACACGGTGGACTCGCTGAGCGTGCTGATGACCAAGAACCGAGTGCGCCACGTGCCGGTGCTGGACGGCAAGAAGCTGATCGGCATCGTCAGCATCGGTGACGTGGTGAAGACGCGGATGGAGGAGCTCGAGGCCGAGCACGAGCAGCTGCAGTCCTACATCACCCAGGGCTGATTGCCCGGCTCGGCGATCTGCGGGCACTAGCTCCAGGCGTAGTCCGCCCGTAGCCGGGCGGCGATGACGTCGAAGATTTCGCGGTCCAGGATCGCGCCCTCGCGGCGAATGCCCTCCTCGGGCACGTCCAGCACCCGGTCCAGGCGAACCCAGCTCTCCCGGCCCTCGTAATCCCAGGCGCCGGCCCCGATCCCCACCCAGTCGCGATCGCCCGCGTGGCGCTGCTGGCTGGAGACCATCAGCCCCAACAGGACGCGGCGGTCACGGCCCACGACCAGGACCGGTCGATCCTTCCCCCGGGTGGGGTCGTCCTCGTAGGCCACCCACGTCCACACGATCTCGCCGGGATCGGCCCGGCCGTCGAGGTTCGGGGCGTAGACCAGCTTTCGCGCCCGTTGGGCGGTGGGAAAGCTGGTGCTGGTCACCGGCCGCCCCGTCGCGATCTCGGCCGGTGACTGTGGCGCGGCCGCGGCGATGACGTTCGCGGTGATCTTCACGGCGCGCTCGAGTTCGCGCGCGACGACCTGGGCGGTCTGCGCGTAGATCACCACATTTCGGGCGAAGCGCTGCAACGTCTTCCATTGGGATTTGCGGGGAGACGCCATATTCGCAGCATAACCACGGGCGGCCGGGTTCGAATGTGTCCAAGTAGGTCCCGGCGACCGCGCACAGATACCCTGGACATACCGCTCAGGCGGCCTCGAGCAGGCCCAGACCAGGAGATTCCCATCAGCAGTTTCGCCGACAAGACCTTCACCCCGCCGGCGCAGATCAGGAATTTCTGCATCATCGCTCACATCGACCACGGCAAGTCGACGCTGGCGGACCGGATGCTTCAGCTCACCGGCGTCGTCGACGAGCGGTCGATGCGCGCCCAGTACCTCGACCGGATGGACATCGAGCGGGAGCGCGGGATCACCATCAAGGCGCAGAATGTGCGGCTGCCTTGGAAAATCGATGACACCGACTATGTTCTGCACCTGATCGACACCCCGGGCCACGTCGACTTCACCTACGAGGTGTCGCGCGCGTTGGAGGCCTGCGAAGGCGCGGTATTGCTGGTGGACGCCGCCCAGGGCATCGAGGCGCAGACGCTGGCCAACCTGTACCTGGCGCTGGACCGTGACCTGCACATCATCCCGGTGCTCAACAAGATCGACCTGCCGGCCGCCGACCCCGACCGCTACGCCGGCGAGATCGCCCACATCATCGGCTGCGAGCCTGAGGACGTGTTGCGGGTGTCCGGCAAGACCGGGGAGGGCGTCGCCGACCTGCTCGACCACGTCGTGCGTGAGGTCCCGCCGCCCGAGGGTGACGCCGACGCGCCCACCCGCGCGATGATCTTCGACTCCGTCTACGACATCTACCGCGGCGTGGTCACCTACGTGCGCGTGGTAGACGGCAAGATCACCCCGCGCGAACGGATCGCGATGATGTCCACCGGCGCCACCCACGAACTGCTCGAGGTCGGCATCGTCTCGCCCGAACCCAAGCCCAGCGACGGCCTCGGGGTTGGGGAGGTGGGTTACCTGATCACGGGGGTGAAGGACGTCCGGCAGTCCAAGGTCGGCGACACCGTGACGACCGCCCGCCACGGCGCCACCGAGGCGCTGACGGGCTATCGCGAACCCAAGCCGATGGTCTATTCGGGGCTGTATCCCGTCGACGGCTCGGACTACCCGGATCTGCGCGACGCCCTGGACCGCCTGCAGCTCAACGACGCCGCCCTGACCTACGAGCCGGAGACGTCGGTCGCGCTGGGCTTCGGTTTCCGCTGTGGCTTCCTCGGTCTGCTGCACATGGAGATCACCCGCGAACGCCTGGAGCGCGAATTCGACCTGGACCTGATCTCGACGTCGCCGAACGTCGTCTATCGGGTCGTCAAAGAGGATGACAGCGAGATCGTGGTGACCAACCCGTCGGACTGGCCGGAAGGCAAGATCCGCATCGTCTACGAACCCGTCGTGAAGACCACCATCATCGCCCCCAGCGAGTTCATCGGCACCATCATGGAGCTGTGCCAGTCCCGGCGGGGCGAACTGGGCGGCATGGATTACCTGTCGCCCGAGCGGGTGGAATTGCGCTACACCATGCCGCTCGGCGAGATCATCTTCGACTTCTTCGATTCCCTGAAGTCGCGCACCCGCGGCTATGCCAGCCTCGACTACGAGGAGGCCGGCGAGCAGGAGGCCGAGCTGGTCAAGGTCGACATCCTGCTGCAGGGCGAGGCCGTCGACGCGTTCAGCGCGATCGTGCACAAGGATTCGGCGTACGCCTACGGCAACAAGATGACCACCAAGCTCAAGGAGCTGATCCCGCGCCAGCAGTTCGAGGTGCCGGTACAGGCGGCCATCGGATCGAAAATCATTGCCCGCGAGAACATTCGAGCGATCCGCAAGGACGTGCTGTCCAAATGCTATGGCGGCGACATCACCCGCAAACGGAAACTTCTGGAAAAGCAGAAGGAAGGCAAGAAGCGGATGAAGACGATCGGCCGGGTGGAGGTGCCGCAGGAGGCGTTCGTCGCCGCGCTGTCCACCGACGCCGCCGGGGACAAGGGTAAGAAGTAGCCGTGCGAATCCTCGGGCCGGCGACGGCGTTGATGTTGGTCGCCGCGGTGGCGGCCGGATGCGGCGGCGTTGTGGATGGCACGGCGAAACCGGCGCCCAACCTAAAGCCACGCCCGCTCACCGGCGACACCGTCCGCCGGGTACTGCTCGACGGCGACGTTTTGTCGCGGATGCTCAACCAGCCCTTCGCCACCCGCAAGCCGGCCGAGTTCGGCGGACCCGGCGTGCTGAGCCAAAAGGACGAAACCGTCTCGCCGGCCAATTGCCTGGGCGTGACGGCGATGCTGCAGAAAAGCGTCTACCAGTCCGCGGACGTCAAAGACGTTGCGGCGCAGGCGTGGTGGAACAACGGCGATCCGGCGCAGGTGATCAGCGTCATCGAGGGCGTCGTCGCCCTGCCGTCGGCCGCGCAGGCCCAGGCGCTGTTCGCGCAGTTCTCGCAGCAGTGGCAGCAGTGCAACGGCACCACGACGACGGAGCAGAACGGCCCGATCAGCACGACAATCGTCATCGGCGACGTCCGCATACCGGACGCCTCCAAAACCATTGTCGCGGCGACGAATACCGCGACGTCGGTGCTTCCCAACATGCCGCCCCTGCGGCCCACGCCACAGGCGCGGGCCATCGGGGTCCAGTTGAACTGCCTCGTCGAGGTGGAGGTCGTCTTCTTCGGCGACCGGCGCCCGTCCGACCCGGGATCGGGCAACCTGGACACCAGCGGCATCGACGTCGCGCGCGCCATGATGGACAAGGTCAGTGCCCTGAGCTGACACGGCGCCTCGTCACAAGCTGAGACGTTCCTGGGCTCTCCCTGCCTCCTCGGTGTGTCTTGCGGAGGCCCTCTTCGCCCCAAAGTAAACTCTCGGTGAACGAAAGAGGGCTGAACGATGAATGAAATGCGTATGAGAGGTAAATCACACGGCCGATGTCCGGCGCGCATGGGACGACGCTGGTGCGTGGTGGCCGCGCTACTGCTCGCGATGTCGACCGCCGGCTGCGCCACGGTTGTCGACGGCACGGCGCGACCGGCGCCGGGCATGGCGCCGCGGTCGCTGCACGGGCAAACCATCAAGCAGGTGCTGCTGGGTCATCGGGCCTTGGCGGGAATTCTCAACCAGTCCTTCAAGATCGACCCTCGTTTTCGGCCGCGGTTCGGTGGTCCCGACGCGTTATTGGACGACGGGTGGCTCTCGCCCGGCGACTGCCTGGGCGTGGCGTCGATGCTGCAGCGAGTCGTCTATCAATCCAGCCAGGTGCGTCACGTCGCGGTTCAGACCTGGCGGCACGCCCCGAAGTCCGTGGAGGTGACCAGCGTCAAGGAGGGCGTGGTCAGCCTGCCCAGCCCCGCCGAGGCCCAGGCGCTGTTCGAAAAATTCTCCCAGCAGTGGCAAAAATGCGATGGCACGACGATGCCCTTGTCGGGCACGGTGTTCAAGCTCAAGGCTGCGGTCACCAACGTCGAGGCCACGAATCCGGTTGTCTCGGCGACCATTTCGATGGGGTTCGCGTCGCGCAGCTTGGATTCGGCGTCCCTGCAGTCCGGGCGGGCTCTGGGCGTCCGCGGCAACTGCCTGGTCGAGGTCGAGGTCGCCTTCTTCGGTGATACGCAGCCGCCGGACCCCGGCGCCGATCCTCAGGCCAGTGCCGTCGACATCGCGCAGGCCATTCTGGACAAGGTCGGCGCGCTGAGCTGACGGGGATCTACACCGGCGCGTTGGCCGGCTGGAACGTGCCCGATCCGTCGGCCTCCTCTTCGGCCCGGATGACGTGCACGACGGCGTTGATCAGGGCCAGGTGTGTGAACGCCTGCGGGAAGTTGCCCAGGTGCCGTCCGGTGCGCGGCTCGATCTCCTCGGCGTAGAGGTGCAGCGGGCTGGCGTAGGCGAGCAGGCGCTCGCAGAGCCGCTTGGCGCGGCTCACCTCGCCGATCTCGACCAGCGCCGAGACCAACCAGAACGAGCAGATCGTGAACGTGCCCTCCTCGCCGGACAGCCCGTCGTCGGTCTCCTCGACCCGGTAGCGCAGCACCAGGCCCTCCTCGGTCAGCTCGTTGGCGATCGCCAGCACGGTGTTGCGCACCCGCGGGTCGTCCGGCGGCAGGAACCGGGTCAGCACGACCAGCAGCAGCGAGGCGTCCAGCGCGTCGCTGCCGTAGCGCTGGGTGAACACGCCGCGCGAGTCGACCCCGTGCTCGAGGATGTCGTTCTTGATCTCCTCGGCGATCGCCCGCCACTGCTGGGCATAGCTCTTCTCGCCCTGCCGCTCGGCAAGCTTGGAGCCGCGGTCGAGCGCCACCCAGCACATCACCTTCGACGACGTGAAATGCTGCGGCTCCCCGCGCACCTCCCAGATGCCGCGGTCGGGCTCGCGCCAATGCTTGATCGCCTCTTCGACCTGCTTCTTGAGCACCGGCCATAGGGTCTCCGGGATTTGCTCTCGCGACTTGGCGTGCAGGTAGAACGAGTCCAGGATCGAGCCCCAGATGTCGTGCTGAACCTGGTCGTAGGCGCCGTTGCCGATCCGCACCGGACGGGCGTGGTCGTAACCGGAGAGGTGGTGCAGCTCCTCTTCGACCAGGCTGCGCTCGCCGCCGACGCCGTACATCACCTGCAGCGGGTGGCGCTCGTTGCTGTTGGCGCCGGAGACGTCGGCGATGAACGCGAAGAAGTCGTCGGCCTCGCGGTCGAGTCCCAGGGTGTAGAGGCCCCACAGCGCGAACGTCGAGTCGCGGACCCAGGCATAGCGGTAATCCCAGTTGCGCTCGCCGTGCGGCGTCTCGGGGAGCGACGTGGTGCTGGCCGCCAGCAGCGCGCCCGTGGGCGAATACGTCAGACCCTTCAGCGTCAGCGCGCTGCGCTGCAGGTAGGCGCGCCAGGGGTGGTCGGGGAAGTTCCCGATGTTGATCCACTGCCGCCAGCACTCGGTGGTCTGCCACATCTTGTCGGCGGCCTCTTCGTAGGTCTGCGGCGCCGGGTGCTTGGTCCAGCTCAGGGCGACGAACACGTCATCGCCCTCTTTCATCCGGGTACGCGCCCGCGCTTCCCGGCCCTCCAGCCCGATGCGCAGGTTGGTGGTCAGCCGCAGCGTCGGGTGCGCGTCGGGCTGCTTGCTGGCGCGCGCGATGGCCTCGCCGTAGGCGTTGGCCGAATATTCCCAGGTGACGCCGACGCGGTGGTAGTCGAACGCCGGCTCGCAGCTCATCATCAGCTCGACGGTGCCGCTGACGCAGCGCACCGTGCGCAGCAGGATGTGCTCGGCGTCCCAATCCATCGGGGTGCGGCGATGCGTCCGCGAGCGGCGCTCGATGTCATGCCACGGGCCCATCACCAGCGCGTCACGCACGATCAGCCACCCGGTATGGGTCTGCCAGGTGGTCTCCATGATCAGGCTGCCCGGAAGGTAGCGGCGCGCCGAGGGCACCGAGACGCCGTACGGGCCGAGTCGAAAGTGGCCGGCGCTACGGTCCAGGATGGCGCCGAACACGCTCGGGGAGTCGGGTCGGGGCACGCACAGCCATTCGACCGACCCGGCGGGCGAGATCAGGCACGTCGTCTCCCAGTCGGACAGGAACGCGTAGTCGGCGATCGGCGGAAATGGGTTCCGCAGCGACGCGGTGGGCGCGAGCGGGGCGGGCGCGCTGAAATCGATCGGCGCAGCCAGCGCCGGCTCGGGAGTCGCGTCGAACGCCTCCAGGGGTGCCTCCGCGGGGGCGCCGTCGGCCGGCTGGTCGGCGGGTTGGGCGTGCAGAACCATGCCGACATCATCGACTGTCAACCTGCCCGGCGTCCAATGTTTCCATTAGGTGTCGGTTGGGTGCGGGCGCCGGGGGCGAATAGGGTGAGCCGGGTGGGCGGGTTCCTGAATTGGTGGGACGGCAACGAGCTGTGGCTCTCGGGGCTCGCGTTCGTGCTCCAAGCCATGATCGTGATGCCCGTCGTTTTGGCGGTGGCCTACGTCACGGCTGGCCTGCTGGACCGCCTGCTCGGAAAGGGCATCAAGCTGATGCGCCGTGTTCGGCACGCCGATGGGGCGCCCGGGTAACGCCCATGCCTCGCTCGCACGTGACGTTGATTCTGGTCGCCCTCGTGGCGCTGGTGATCGTCACATGGCTAGCGACGCACTGACGCTCGGTCGGGTGCGCGGTGGCGGCCCACCGAATTCCTGTTAGGCTTCGCGACATGCACATGGCAACCGGCGTGGTGGAATGCGCTGTCTTTGTGCACTGTTGTCGCTGACTCCAACCCGTGCGCGGTTTGGTTAGGGGTCGTCGACTCTCCTGAAGTCTCATCGCCTTTCCGCTGCAACGGGATCCAGACCAGTTGTCCCGCCCGAAACAGCAATGAAAGGCCGCCAATGCTCACCGACATCGGCAGTGCCCGGCGCTGGCGGACTGCTGGAGGCATGGCCATACTCGCCCTGATCGTCGGTGTCGTCGCCGCTTGTCAAGGCGGCCCCAGCGACGTGGTGGGCGGGAGCGGCCCCAGCAATGCGCGCACGAGTCTCACCCTTGTCGCCTATTCGGCCCCGGAACCCGGCTGGAGCAAGGTGATCCCCGCCTTCAACGCCTCCGACGAGGGCAAGGGCATCCAGGTGATCACCTCCTACGGCGCCTCCGGCGACCAGTCCCGCGGCGTAGCCGAGGGTAAGCCGGCCGATCTCGTCAACTTCTCGGTCGAACCCGACGTCACCCGGTTGGTCAAGGCG
This sequence comes from Mycobacterium sp. IEC1808, assembly GCF_002101935.1. Classification (NCBI taxonomy): domain Bacteria; kingdom Bacillati; phylum Actinomycetota; class Actinomycetes; order Mycobacteriales; family Mycobacteriaceae; genus Mycobacterium; species Mycobacterium sp. IEC1808. The sequence goes on from NZ_LQPV01000005.1 coordinate 393,323, forward strand.
GGCAAGGTATCCAAGGACTGGAACACCGACGCCACCAAGGGAATCCCGTTCGGGTCGGTCGTCACGCTGGTGGTGCGCAAGGGAAATCCGAAGAACATCAAGGACTGGGATGACCTGCTGCGGAACGGCATTGAGGTCATCACGCCCAGCCCGCTGAGTTCGGGATCGGCCAAGTGGAATCTGCTTGCCCCCTATGCCGTCAAGAGTGAAGGCGGCGCCAACGGTCAGGCCGGCATCGACTTCATCCACAAATTGGTGAGCGAACACGTCAAGCTGCGCCCCGGTTCGGGACGGGAAGCCACCGACGTCTTCGTCCAGGGCAGCGGTGACGTCTTGATCAGCTACGAGAACGAGGCGATCGCGACCGAACGGGCGGGCAAGCCGGTCGAGCACGTCAATCCGCCGCAGACGTTCAAGATCGAGAACCCATTGGCGGTGGTGACCACCAGCCCCCACCTGGACGCCGCCGTGGCTTTCAAGAACTTTCAGTACACCGCGGCTGCGCAGAAGGTCTGGGCGCAGGCCGGCTTCCGGCCGGTCGATCCCGCCGTGGCCGCGGATTTCCGCAGCCAGTTCCCCGTGCCGGCGAAGCTGTGGACGATCGCCCAGCTCGGCGGCTGGGCCGCGGTGGACCCGCAACTGTTCGACAAGAACACGGGCAGCATCACCAAGATCTACACGAAGGCGACGGGATGACGGCCACCATCACGCCCGTCCCCGACGCGACACGAGCCTTCCGGCGCCCGCGCGGGTCGGGCACCACATCGTTGCGGGTCGGCGTCGCGACGCTGTGGCTGTCGGTGATCGTGCTGCTCCCGCTGGGGGCCATCGCGTGGCAGGCCGCCGGCGGCGGCTGGCATGCCTTCTGGCTCGCCGTAACGTCGAACGCCGCGCTGGAGTCGTTCCGGGTGACGCTCACCATCTCCGCCGGGGTGACGGCGGTCAACCTGGTGTTCGGGCTGGTGATCGCCTGGATGCTGGTGCGCGACGACTTCTTCGGCAAACGACTGGTCGACGCCATCATCGACCTGCCGTTCGCGCTGCCGACTATCGTCGCCAGCCTGGTGATGCTGGCCTTGTATGGGAACAACAGCCCGGTGGGACTGCACCTGCAGCACACCGCTTGGGGCGTGGCGGTGGCGCTGGCCTTCGTCACCCTGCCGTTCGTGGTGCGGGCCGTCCAGCCGGTGCTGCTGGAGATCGACCGGGAGACCGAGGAAGCGGCGGCGTCGCTGGGCGCGAATGGTCCGAAGATCTTCACCTCGGTCGTGTTGCCGTCGCTGACGCCGGCCTTGTTATCCGGTGCGGGCCTGGCGTTCTCGCGAGCGATAGGCGAGTTCGGTTCGGTGGTGCTGATCGGCGGCGCGGTGCCGGGCAAGACCGAAGTGTCCTCCCAGTGGATACGGACGCTGATCGAGAACGACGACCGCACCGGAGCCGCCGCGATATCCATCGTGCTGCTTGCGATTTCGTTTACCGTGCTGTTCATCCTGCGCATCGTGGGCGGGCGCGCGGCCAAACGCGAGGAGTTGGCATAATGACGGCGTCGTCGACGAGGTCTCGCTACCTCATCCGATTCCTCGGGCTGACATACATCTTCGTGTTGCTCGTGGTTCCGGTGTCGCTGATCCTGTGGCGGACCTTCCGCCCCGGGATCGGCCAGTTCTTCGACTGGGTGAGCACGCCGGCCGCGGTATCGGCGCTGAATTTGACGCTGCTGGTGGTGGCCATTGTGGTGCCGCTCAACGTCGTTTTCGGGATTCCGACCGCGCTGGTGCTGGCGCGCAACCGGTTTCGGGGCAAGGGCGTGCTGCAGGCGGTCATCGACCTGCCGTTCGCGGTCTCGCCCGTCATCGTGGGCGTGGCATTGATCCTGCTGTGGGGGGCGGGCGGCGCCTTCGGGTTCGTCGAAAACAACCTCGGCCTGAAGATCATTTTCGGCCTCCCCGGGATCGTGCTGGCCAGCATCTTCGTCACGCTGCCGTTCGTGGTGCGCGAAGTGGAGCCGGTGCTGCACGAGTTGGGAACCGATCAGGAGGAGGCGGCGGCCACCCTGGGTTCGAGTTGGTGGCAGACGTTTTGGCGGATCACGTTGCCGTCCATCCGATGGGGATTGACCTACGGCATCGTGCTGACCGTCGCGCGCACGCTCGGCGAGTTCGGCGCGGTGATCATCGTGTCGTCCAACCTGCCGGGCAAGTCGCAAACGCTGACATTGCTTGTCGCGGACCGGTACAACCGCGGTGCCGAGTACGGCGCCTACGCGCTCTCGACGCTGCTGATGGGTGTGGCCGTGCTGGTCCTGATCTTCCAGCTGGTCCTCGACGTCCGCCGGGCACGAGCGACCAAGTAAGCCGGACAAGGAGACTCGCAGATGACCGACAATCCGACCGAGGCCCGCGAGCACGCGATCACGGTGCGCGACGCTTACAAGCGTTACGGCGATTTCGTGGCGTTGGATCATGTGGATTTCGTGGTGCCGAAGGGTTCGTTGACGGCGTTGTTGGGGCCCAGTGGGTCGGGCAAGTCGACGCTGTTGCGCGCCATCGCGGGGCTGGATCAGCCCGACAGTGGCACGGTGACGATCGACGGCCTGGATGTCACGCGGGTGCCGCCGCAGCGGCGCGGGATCGGGTTCGTGTTTCAGCATTACGCGGCGTTCAAGCACCTGACGGTGCGCGACAACGTGGCCTATGGGCTCAAGATCCGCAAGCGGCCCAAGGCCGAGATCAAAGAGAAGGTGGACAACCTGCTGGAGGTGGTGGGGCTCAGCGGTTTTCAGACCCGTTATCCCAACCAGCTCTCCGGCGGTCAGCGTCAGCGCATGGCGTTGGCCCGGGCGCTGGCGGTCGACCCCCAGGTGTTGTTGCTCGACGAGCCGTTCGGGGCGCTGGATGCCAAGGTGCGCGAGGATTTGCGGGCGTGGTTGCGCCGCCTGCACGACGAGGTCCATGTGACCACGGTGCTGGTGACCCACGATCAGCAGGAGGCGCTGGACGTGGCCGATCGGATCGCGGTGCTCAACAAGGGCCGCGTCGAGCAGGTCGGCTCGCCCACCGACGTCTACGACTCCCCGGCGACGGCCTTCGTGATGTCCTTCCTCGGTGCGGTGTCCGAGCTGAACGGCGCGCTGGTGCGCCCGCACGACATCCGGGTCGGTCGCAAGCCCGACATGGCGGTGGCCACGGCCGATGCCACCGCGGAGTCGATCGGGGTGGTGCGCGCCACCGTGGATCGGGTGGTTGCCCTGGGCTTCGAGGTGCGCGTCGAGCTGACGAGCGCGGCGACCGGGGGCCCGTTCACCGCGCAGATCACCCGCGGCGACGCCGAGGCACTGGCCCTGCGCGACGGCGACACCGTCTACGTGCGAGCCACCCGGGTGCCACCCCTGCCCAGCGACGTCGTGGTTCCCCGGAGCGGCGACGCCGACGAAGATCAGAGCACGCTGACGTCGGCGTGAGTTAGGGCTTATTCGCGGCCGTCGGCGCGCCAATGTACGACCTCGAGCGCCACGGCCACGTTGACGCTGTTCTCGGCAAGCGGCCGGGGGAGGAGTTCGTCGGCGCGGGTGAGTTGGCGAAGCAGCGTGTTGCGATGCGTATAGAGGCGCGTCGCCGCGCGGGACGCGTTGCACTGTTCGTTGATGAATGTACGCACGGCCGTGCGCAATTCCGGGCTGGCCGACTCGAAATCCCCGAGTGTGCGCTTGACGAATCGGTCCGCCCGCGTTGCGTCCTGGGTCACGAGCGACACCAATTCGACCGTGTCGAAACCGGCCACGCGCTGCGCGGAGTGCAGCCGGACCAGTAAGCGCTGCGTCGCCACGGCGTCGAAATGACTGCTACGGAAGCCGTCGATCCCCGGGGCCGTCGCCCCGACCGCGATCCGGACGCCCCGCATGTCGTCGATGGCACTTTCCAGACGCTCGAGATCGGGCGGGGCAGCGCCCGTTATCCATACCCAGCGGGTCGCGACCGTAGCGACGACGGTCAGCGTCCGATCGGAGCGTGCGACGCGTGCGAGCGCTTCCGTGGCCCGGTTGAGCAGGGCCGGGTCCGAATCCGGCAGGTCACTCCAAACGATTGCCGCCGTGTGGTCTCCCTCGAGGTTGTACCCGAGCCGGCTGGCCGCACGCTGCTTTCCAACCGAGGCGCCGGCCAAGATCAGCTCCACGGTCTCTCGACGCTCGGCTTGGGTGCCGCGGGTCAATTCCTCTCTGTCTCTTTGCATTTGCTCGGCGATTGCGGCGTTGGTGTCATCGATGAACGAAAACATCGAGCGCGCGGAAACCGTCAGCAGCTCCTGGAGTTCGTCGTTGCGCGACGTGAGCCGGAACGCCAACGTCATCCAGCGCTGCCAGAAGACGCTTTGCAGGATCCGGTAGGCGCGCAAGGCCGACGGGGTCAGCCCGCGGCGCAGCAGGTCTCGCGCCAGGCTAAGCGGCTCCGGGCCCACGTTCGCCGCCACCGGCGCCCCCGGATCGTCGACGTTGGCCGCGGCCCAGTGCAGCACGTTCGACCGGATGACCCGCCGCAGCCCCGCCGCGAGCACCGGGTCGCCGGCGACCTCCTGCATGTTGGCCGCCGAGAGGATCGCCTCGTCGAGTTCGTCCAACCACGGCTGGGGGTTGTTGATGATCGTCGTGGCGCCCTGGCGTAGCAAGTCGCCAATCCGCTCGGGCGGACGCTGCCATTCCATGCGCGAAGCGTAGGCCCGGTCTGGTGCAGAGTGCACCAACTCCGGTGCGCTTTGACGTTGGTCGCGCCGCGCCGCCGGCCAACACTGAAGCCATGAACGAATCCCCCGACTTCGGAACCTTCGGCCGATACCAGGAGACCCCCGTCGACCAGATGCCCCCGGACATGAAGGCGGCCTATGACGTCACCACACAGCTGCGCGGCTTCGTTCCGGGGCCGCACAAGATCTGGTTGGCCAACCCGCGGCTGTCGCAGACGGTCGTGCCGACCGGAGCCTATTTCCAGACCGAGTCCACATTGACCAAGGCCGAGATCGAGATCGCCACCAACATGATCAACGGCAAGTGGTGCTCGGCCTACGGCAACTACGAGCACGAGATGATCGGCCAGTGGGCCGGCGGCCTCGCGCCGGAGCAGGTCCAAGCGTTGATCACCGGCTTGCCCACCTCGTTCGGCGACCCGCGCGAACAGGTTGTCTACGAAGTCACCGCGGCGTTGATCGCCCCGCGCGTGGTGCCGCTGGGCCTATACCGGCGCGCCAAAGAGCTGTTGGGCGACGCGGGCATCGTCGATCTCGCGATGCTGCTGGGCTGGTTTACCGGCGTGTCCTTCACGCTCGCCGCCTTCGACGTCCCGGCCAACGCCGTGGGCCTGAATCAGTAGTCAGAAAGGAACAACCCTCATGTCCACGACAACCGACGCCTTGGGCGGCCGACTGCCACTGGCTGACCCCGCCACCCTGACCGACGAGCAGCGCGAGCTGTTCGACCTGATGATGAACACGATGGTCCCGTGGGCCGACCAGGTGCCGTTCCAAAGCACCACGCCCGACGGACGACTCATCGGCCCCTTCAACCCGGCGCTGCTCAACCCGGCGACGGCGACGAAATTCCTGCAGCTGCAGTTCGCCGAACAGCTCAACACCTCGCTGGACGAACGGGTTCGCCAGGTCATCGTCTTGACCGTCGGGGCCATCTGGGGGGCTGACTACGAGCTGTACGCGCACGCCGCCGTCGCCCGGCAGGCTGGACTGCCCGAGTCGGCCATCCGTACGCTGGTCAGCGGCGGTGTTCCGGACGAGCTGACGGAGCGCGAGCGGCTCGCCCAGCGCGTCACCCGGCAACTCTGCCGCGACCACCGAGTCGGCGACGACCTGTACCGCGAGGCCGAAAACACTTTCGGCACATTGGGTTTGATTGACATGACCTCGCTCATCGGGGTGTACCACGGGGTGTGCATCACCCTGACCATGTTCGCCGTGCCGGCGCCCGGTCCGATCGTCCACGACCTCAACGACTCTCCAGGGCAAACGCGATGACGACGAACCACGCGCTGGTCGCGAAACTTGTTACCGTTGCCGAGTTTCCCGAGCGGTTCTTCCTGGAGAACATCGCGGTACGGCGCGACGGGTCGATCCTGGTGACCGTCTTGAACCGTAAGGAACTGTGGTGCGTCCCGGCGCCGGATGCCGACCTCCCGGTCGAGCCGACGCTGGTGCACACCTTCGACCACACGCCGATGGGAATCGTCGAAACCGAGCCCGACATCTTCTACGTGTGCACCTTCGGGATCGCCACCCTGGTGCGCATCGACATGCGGCGCTGGACGCCCGGCGTGCCTGCGGACGCAACCACCGTGCTGACCTTCGATCAGTACGGTGCCGTGCTCAACGGCTGCTGCCTCATCGCGCCACGCACCATCCTGATCGCCGATTCGGTGGGCGGGCTGATCTGGCGCGTCGACATTAGCGACGACGGACTGTCCGCGGGCGCCCGGGTCTGGCTGCGGCACGACTCGATGGCGTGGGACCCGGATAATCCGCTCAATCCCCAGCCGGGAATCAACGGCGTCCGCTTTGCGACGCGAACGAACTTCGTCTACTACACCTCGACGACACGGAAGTTGTTCATGCGCGTCGCGGTCGATCCCGTGTCGCGCGAACCCGCGAGCGAACCGGAGTACGTTGCGGGCGGGATCATGGCCGACGATTTCTGCATCGACGAGGACGGCGGCGTCGCCTACGTCACCACCCATCGGGAGAACACCATAGACCTTGTGCCGCTTCGGCCTAACGCGTCGCGGATCATCGTGGTCGGCGAGCCGTTCACCGAGCAACTGATCGGACCGTCCAGCGCCGCCTGGGCGCGCGGCCCGGCCGACTACGGCCGCGTCGCGTATGTCACCACCGACGGCGGCACTACCGCGCCGCCGCCGGACGGGAGGGTTCGGCCGGCGAAGGTGCTGCGGATCGAATTCGGCCAGAACACTGCGGGTTAGGGCGTGTCACCCGTTGTCGCCCATGACCGCGCCCTCGCGGCGGGGGTCGGCGCCACCGGCCCACTTCGACTCGTCCCGGACGATCGCCGACAGCCCGCTGGACTGATCGGTCAGGTTCACCTGATGCCCCAGCGCGCGCAGGCCGGTCACCAGCGGGTCGTGGTCGCCATTGTCGGACCTGTTGATCTCCGGATCCTCGCCGCCGACGTTGGTGGGCGGTGAATTGTCGGCGCCGAAGTCGACCAAGGACACCGCCTGCTGCGGGTTCAGGCCCCAATCCAGCATCGCCACAAGCGTTTTCACCACGAATTGGATGATCGTCGAACCACCGGGAGAGCCGGTCACGGCGTACAGCGCACCCCGCCCCGCCGGTGAGGAATCGAACACCAGCGTCGGCGCCATCGAGCTGCGTGGCCGTTTGCCGGGTTGCACGCGGTTGGCCGCCGGCGATCCGTCGGCCGCGCGGGGGTTGGCGGCGAAGTCGGTGAGCTGGTTGTTCAGGACGAACCCGTCGACCATGTGGAACGAACCGAACAACGACTCGACTGTCGTCGTGAACGAGGCCGCGTTGCCGTAGGAGTCGATGACGCTGACGTGGCTGGTGCCATGCTCCGTCCCGGGCGGCGCGACGCCGTTGGGCATGCCGAAGTCCCCCGGCCTGGCGGTTCCCATGCTGCGCTGCAGGGAAATCAGCGTGGCGCGCCCGGCCAGATACCCCGGATCGATCAGCGTGCTGAGAGAGCCGCCGGGCAACCCGACGAAATCGGCGTCCGCGACGTACTTGTCGCGGTCGGCGTAGGCCAATCGCTCGGCTTCGGAGACGAGGTGAACGCCCATCACGCTCGGGTGGCCCCCGTTGAGGTCGACGTCGGCGGGCGGGTAGTCACCCATCGAGAAGTGCTCGAGGATTCCCAGCGTGGCGGCCACCGCGACGCCGCCCGACGACGGCGTGGGCATGCCGCAGACCTGCCGGCCGCGATACGTCGTGCACAGCGGGTCGCGCCTCTTGGCGACGTAGCCCGCCAGGTCCTTCTCGGTCATCAGGCTTGGCGTGCGGCCGCCCGAGGTGTCGCGCGCCGCCGCGACGACGTCGTGCCCGATCTCGCCGGTGTAAAAGGCGTTAGCACCCGCGGAGGCGATGGCGGACAACGCTTTTGAGTACGCGGGGTTGGTCAGCCGCGTTCCCTCGGCCTTGGGGCTGCCGTCCGGGTTGAGAAAATATCCGCGCGCCGCCGCGTCGACGCGCAGCGGTGCCGTCGACTCGGCGATGGCGGCGGCCAGCCGGGGGCTGATGTCGAATCCGTTGTCGGCCAACGCCGTCGCGGGGGCGAAGAGATCGCGCCACGGCAGGTGGCCGTGGTCGGTGTGCACCAGCTCGAGCAACCGTGGAATGCCCGGGACGCCGATCGATCGTCCCGAGGCGCGCGCGTCGGGTCTGGGCGGGGAGCGGTCGGCGTCGCCGATCCAGCGCAGGTAGTTCTCGGTCGCCGCGGCGGGGGAGGTCTCGCGGCCGTCGTAGGCCTGTACGGATCCGGCCCGGGCGTCGTAGTAGAGCGCGAATCCGCCGCCGCCAAGCCCCGATGACTGCGGTTCGACCAAACCCAGGACCGCCTGGGCCGCCACCATCGCGTCGGCGGCCGTGCCGCCGTCGCGCAACACCCGGCACGCCGCCTGGGTCGACAGCGGGTTGGCGGTGGCCACGGCGTAGTGCGCCGTTCGCACGACGGTCATGTCGCTGCGGTAGCCGGTCGCGTTCTCGGGTTTGGTCGCAATGTTTCTCGGAGAGGGTGCCGACGGCGTCTGGGGCACCGGCGTGCCGTTGGGCACGATCTCGCACGGACCCGCGGCGGCGGGCGTAGCCGCGTGGTTTCCGCCGCTACACCCGGTCAGCCCCAACGCCAGCGCGGCCAGCAGGGCTCCGATCGAGCGGGTGTTCAAGACCCGAAGTGTACTGGACCGATCCGGGCGGCTGAGGCGGTAATCTGCTGGCTGCCCTACAGAATCGGGGACCAGGTATCGAAACACGAACGATTAACATCAACGTCAACGATGCGCGTCAGGGCGACGAAAGTGATAATAAAGGCACATCTTATTATCATTTAGCACTCTAAGTGATGATAAGCTGTGTCCATGCCATCAGCCAGCTCGGGCACCGCGGTGGGGTACGAAACCCTCACCTGGGGTATGCCGACCAAGGCGGGCTACCAGCGATCCGACCTGCGCGCAGCCCAGCGCCAGTCCGGCGAATACCAGGCCGCCATCCCCGCCGAGACTGCTCACCTCAACGTCAGCCTGCCGTCCGATGTCCTCGCCGACGCCCAAGAGGCCAGCCAGGAGATCGTGCGGTTCGATACAGAACTCGGAGGCGAAATCGCCCCATTCGCTTCTGTGCTGCTACGGACAGAATCGGCAGCCAGCTCTAAAATAGAGAACCTGACCGCGTCCGCGCGCGCGATCGCCGAGGCGGAAACGCTGGGAACCTCCAAGCGCCGCAACGCATCAATGATCGTCGCGAACACGAAGGCGATGCAGGCGGCGATCGAGCTGTCCGACGAGATCAGCGACGAGGCAATTCTGGCCATGCATTACGCGCTCATGCATGAGAGTGAACCGAGCATGGCCGGCAAATGGCGCACCGAGCAGGTGTGGGTCGGCGGAGGTAACTTCGGCCCACGCGGCGCCGATTTCATTGCGCCGCACCAGGACCGGGTCCCCGGTGCCATCGAGGATCTAGTCCAGTTTGCCAAGCGCAGTGACATCGCGGTCCTTCCGCAGATCGCAATTGCGCATGCACAATTCGAAACCATCCACCCGTTTCCCGACGGAAACGGGCGGACCGGGCGAGCCCTGATCCAGTCGATGCTGCGCAACAAGCGGTTAACTCGTCAGATCACGGTTCCCGTCTCAGCGGGCCTGCTAACGGACACCGATTCGTACTTCCAGGCACTAACCGCCTATCGCGAGGGTGATCCTGCGCCGATAGTCGAGAAAATGGCGGAGGCATCGATCCTGGCCGTCGTCAATGGTCGACAGCTAGTGGATGATCTGCAAACGATTAGAGGGCAGTGGGACTCGAAGATAACCGCCCGCCGCAATTCAGCCGTGCACCGTCTTGCGGACTTGTTGGTCAAACGCCCAGTGGTTAACGCGAAACTGATAAGCGACCAACTGGGCATCGCGATTAACAACGTCTACCGGTACTTGGACCCGCTTGCTGAGGCCAAGATCATCGTCGAGTTCACCGACCAGGCCCGTAATCGAGCCTGGCGCGCACCCGAAGTTCTCGACGCGCTGGATGCATTCGCGGAGCGGGCCGGCCGTCGGGCACTGCTAGCGTGAAGTCCGCCGGGCATTGCGCTGTGGGCCACCGACGGGCGGCTCGGTCGGTGTCGCCGGCGGCGAGGCGGCTGCCTGGGACCCTTTGCGTCAGGCGGCAATCCGGTCGGCTCGAATCTTGTGGGCCTGGTCAAAGCGATCCAGCACCGTCTCGGCCACCAATCGGTGCGCGCCCAGCGGCTCCGCCAGCTCAAAGCCGGCGTCGTCGGCGAAACCGCGCACCCGGTCCGGCAGCCGCCCCGGCGCAAGGAACCAGGGCGCGATGACCACCCGCCGGGCACCCTGCCGGCGCAACCGGCCGGCGGCTTCGGCCAGCGACGGTTCCGGGCGGGTCACAAACGCCGTCGTCGCACCCGCCCAGCTCGTGCCGACCAGCAGACGGGATGCCACCTGTCGAGTCCGCGCGTTGGCGACGGGGTCGGACGACCCGATCGCCGCCACGAGCACGCCGACCCGCTCGTCGTGCCGGGAGACGCCCAACTCCGTCACCCGCTGGCGCAGCAGCGAGATCAGCCGCGGATCCTCGCCGAGCACGTCGGCTTGGCCCGCATCGACGCCAGACCGGGCGATCTGGCGGGGAATGTCGATCCGGGCGTGGTAGGCGTCAGCCAACAACAGCGGGGTGACGAGGGCGTCGTCGCAGTCGCTCAGCACGTCGACCAGGCTCGGTGCGTTCAGCTCGCAGAAGGCAAGCCGCACGTCCAGGCCGGGCCGCGTGCGCGCCACCCGACGGGCGACGGCCCGCGCGTTGGCGGCCGAGCGTGGATCCTCGCTTCCGTGCGCGGTGAGCACGAGGCTGGTCACGACGCGTGCAGCCCGCATTCCGTCTTGGCATGGCCCTGCCAGCGGCCGCTGCGCGGGTCGGCCTCGTCGATCGGCTTGGCCGTGCACGGGGCGCAACCGATCGACGGATAGCCTTCGTAGACAAGGGGATTGACCAGCACGTCGTTCTCGTCGATGTAGTTCTGCATGTCGTCGTCGGTCCACGTGGCCAGGGGGTTGATCTTCACCAGCTTGTATCCCTCGTCGAAGCTGATCACCGGGGCGTTGGCGCGCGTCGGTGCGTCGCTGCGGCGCAGCCCGGTCACCCATGCCGAGTAACCGCGCAGCGCCTTGCCCAACGGGGCGACCTTCCGCAGCCGGCAGCACTCGCCCGGGTCGCGAGCGAACAGGTCCTTGCCCATCAGCCTGTCCTGCTCGGCCACGGTGTGCTCGGGCGTGACGTTGACCACCCGGATGTCGTAGACGGATTCGATGGCGTCCCGGGTACCGATGGTCTCCACGAAGTGGTAGCCGGTGTCCAGGAACATCACCGGCACGCCCGGACGCACCTTGGCGGCCAGATCGATCAGCACGGCCTCCTGCATGCTGGACGCCACGACGTAGTTGCACGTCGCCCAGCCGCGCGGCCCGTTGATTCCGCCGAAGTTCTCGTCGGTCCAACGCAGCAGCTCGGTGGCGCTGGCGCCCTCGAGTTCGGCGGCGCCCCGGGCAGCCAACTCGCGCAGTTGGGCTTCCGTCGGCCTCGTCGTTTCTGAGATCATCGCAAGTCGCCTTCTTCGGCGCGAACGACCCACTGCGCGAATCGTTCACCGTCGCTTCGGTGCTTGATGAAGTTGCGTACCACTCGCTCGATGTAGTCGCCCAGCTCGTCGCTGGTGACCTTGTGCTGCCGCAGTTTTCGGCCGAAGCCGCTGTCCAGGCCGAGGCTGCCGCCCAGGTGCACCTGGAACCCCTCGACCGAGCCGCCGTGGCCGTCGTCGACCATCTGGCCCTTGAATCCGATGTCGGCGACTTGAATCCGCGCGCACGAGTTCGGGCAACCGTTGATGTTGACCGTGATCGGCACGTCCAGCGCGGCGTTGAGGTCCTCCAGCCGACGCTCCAGCTCGGGCACCAAACCCTGTGCGCGCCCACGGGTTTCGGCGAACGACAGCTTACAGAACTCGATCCCGGTGCACGCCATGAGATTTCGGCGCCAACGCGACGGGCGCGATTGAAGCCCCAGCGCCTCCGCGCCGGCGATCAGCTCATCGAGCTTCTCGTCGGGCACGTCGAGGACGATCAGCTTCTGGTACGGGGTGAACCGGATGCGGTCCGAACCGGCCCGCTCGGCCAGGTCGGCCACCGCCGAGAGGATGGTGCCCGACACGCGCCCGGCGATCGGGGCGAGCCCGACGGCGTTGAGCCCGTTCTTGAGCCGCTGCACTCCGACGTGATCGATCGGATGCGGGACCGGCTCGGGGGCGGGGCCGTCGATCAGCGGGCGCTTGAGGTATTCGGTCTCGAGAACCTCCCGGAACTTTTCGATGCCCCAGTCCTTGATCAGGAACTTCAGCCGGGCCTTGGCCCGCAGCCGCCGATAGCCGTAGTCGCGGAAGATGGAGGTCACCGCGGCCCACACCTCGGGCACCTCGTCCAGCGGAACCCAGGCGCCGACCCGCTGGGCCAGCATCGGGTTCGTCGACAGGCCGCCGCCCACCCACAGATCCAGGCCGGGACCGTGCTCGGGATGGTTGACGCCGACGAACGCGATGTCGTTGATCTCGTGCACGACGTCCTGCAGGCCGGAGATGGCGGTCTTGTACTTGCGGGGCAGGTCGGCGAAGTCGGGCTTGCCGATGTAGCGGCGGACGATCTCGTCGATCGCCCAGCTCGGGTCGAGCACCTCGTCCAGGGACTCGCCGGCCAGGGGCGACCCGAGGATCACGCGCGGGCAGTCCCCGCACGCCTCGGCGGTCTGCAGGCCGACCTCGGCCAGACGCCGCCAGATCTCAGGGACGTTTTCCACCTCGATCCAGTGCATCTGCACGTTCTGCCGGTCGGAGATGTCGGCGGTGTCCCGGCCAAATTCGGTCGAGATCTGGCCGACCGTGCGCAAGGCGGCGGTGGAGAGCGCGCCGCCGTCGCAGCGAACCCGCATCATGAAGTACTTGGCCTCGAGCAAATCGGCGTTCTCGTCGCCGGTGAATGACCCGTCATAGCCCTGCTCGCGCTGGGTGTAGAGGCCCCACCAGCGGAAGCGGCCCCGCAGATCGGACTTCTCGATGCTGTCGAATCCGTCCTTGGCGTACACGTTTTCGATGCGTTCGCGCACGTCGAGCGGGGCGCCGGCCTGCTTCATCTCTTCGTTGGGATTCAGCGGCTCGCGATCGCCCAGCGCCCACTGACCCTCACTCCGGGCCTTGTTTTGGGCCCTGGCCGGATGGGCTGTGGTCATCGGGTCTCCTTCGCGAACATCGCAGGCTTGGACGCGCAGCACACCGCTTTTATTTCGGCTGCGCAGATCCGGCAGCCAGCTGAGTACAGGTGGGGCGGGTCTACGGCATCAAGGCAGACAGCAACAACAACAGCTGCATACGCGCTTGAGATCGATGTGCCGCCGAGCCACGAGGGCGATACGCAAGCTGCGATTGGCGACGGTCACGGCAGCCATTCTGCCATGGACCGCGACAAGCTTCGCCATCAGGCCATATTTTTCCTCACGCTGACCCAAAGTAGGGCGCGACCCTGGGCGCTTGGGCAGACGCAGCCGCGAATCGCCTGGGAATCAGGTCCTGCTGATCGAGCCCGCGTTACCCGGCCTGAACTGCGCCTTTCGTCTCGCTCGACGGCGGGAGCTCTCGACGTGGGAAAATTCGGCATGCCACTTGCCGAGGCCCCGGTTGACCTGCCCGCCTTGCGGCCGAACCCCGGCCAGCCCTTCGGGTTGTACATCCACGTCCCGTTCTGCATAACCCGCTGCGGATACTGCGACTTCAACACCTACACCCCAGCCGAGCTGGGCGGCGTCAACCCGGACGCCTGGCTGCAGGCACTGGGAACGGAGCTGCAGCTGGCGGCCGCCCGGCTGGACGGACCGACCGTCAGCACGGTGTTCGTCGGCGGGGGCACCCCTTCGCTGCTGGGCGGCGCGCGCGTGGCCAAGCTGCTGGACATGGTGCGTGAGCACTTCGCCCTGGCGCCGGACGCCGAGATCACCACCGAGGCCAACCCGGAGTCGGCGTGGCCGGACTTTTTCGCGGCCATTCGCGCCGCCGGGTTCACCCGGGTGTCGCTCGGGATGCAGTCGGTGTCACCGCGGGTGCTCGGCGTCCTCGACCGGATCCACACCCCGAACCGCTCGGCGGCCGCGGCCCGCGAGGCGCTAGCGGAGGGCTTCGAACACGTCAGCCTCGACCTGATCTATGGGACGCCGGGAGAGTCCGACGACGACCTGCTGCGCTCCGTCGACACCGCGATCGAGACCGGCGTCGACCACGTCTCCGCCTACGCCTTGGTCGTGGAGGAGGGCACCGCGCTGGCGCGCCGGGTCCGGCGCGGGGAGCTGCCCGCCCCCGACGACGACGTGCTGGCGCACCGCTACGAATTGGTCGATGCCCGGCTTTCCGCGGCGGGGCTGTCCTGGTATGAGGTGTCCAACTGGAGCCGACCGGGCGGTGAGTGCCGGCACAACCTCGGTTACTGGGACGGCGGCCAGTGGTGGGGCGCAGGACCGGGTGCCCACGGGTATGTCGGTGCGACGCGCTGGTGGAATGTCAAGCACCCCAACGCCTACGCGGAGAAGCTGGCCGGCGGCGAACTGCCGGTGGCCGGCTTCGAGCAGTTGGACGGCGACGCGTTGCACACCGAGGAGGTGTTGCTGAAAACCCGTTTGCGCCAAGGACTTCCGCTGGATCGGTTGGGCGCAGCCGAACGCGAACGTGCCGAAACCTCCGTCGCGGACGGGTTGCTGGTATCCGAGGGCGACAACCTGGTGCTTACCCCGCGCGGCCGGCTGCTCGCCGATGCTGTGGTGCGCACGCTGCTGGGGTAGCCGTCAAGCGGCGCCCGGGAACCAATGTGCCACTAGGCGATTGAACTCGATGTAGAGCGGGATCCCGATGGTGACGTTGTAGGAGAACGTCAATCCCAGTGAGGCGGCCAGCGGCAGTGTCGGGCTGGCCTCGGGGATTGCCAGCCGTTGCACCGCCGGGACCGTGATGTAAGACGCCGCGCCGCACAGTACCGCGAACAGTACGTAAGTGCCCGGCTGGAAGTGGGTGTCGGTGAGGTCGGCGTAGCTGTAGGCGGCCAGGATCCCCAGCCCCGCAAACAAGTTGGGCGCCAGCAGGCCAAAGGCGATGAAGCCACGGCCGGCGAGCTTGAGGTCGTGCAACTTGCGGGACGCCGTCATACCCATCTCGAGCAGGAACAGGCAGAGCACGCCCTGGAACGCCGCGACGAAGAGTTCGTTCTGGTCGTGCACGACCTTCTGCCCCTGCAGTGCGCTGACGAAGCCGATGATGATGCCGCCGATCAGGAGGATGAGCCCCGGGTTGAGGAAGACCTCCTGCATCAGCTCACGGGAGAAGATCGGCATTCGCTTGGCCCTCCCGCGGACCGGGCTGTCGTCGGGCTCCCAGTTCGGATGCTCCAGCTTTTCCAGCGAGAGTTCCAGTTCCTGTTCGACGCCCTGTTGCTCCTCCTCGGAGCTGAGGCTCTGGCCGGGCAAGGGCCGTGCGGCGGTTCCGGGACCGACCCCGACGGCCACCGGCGCGACGTAGCCGGGCTCGTCGGGCATGTAGCCCGATTCGTCGAGACCCCGGTGGCGCAGCCGCATCACCAGATACAGCGCCACCAGGCAGCCCGGAATCTCCATGATGGCCAACAGGACTGGCATGTAGGCGTTGAAAGCGATGCCCACGCCCGACAGGACGGCGACGCAGGTGGCGAAGGTTCCGGCCGAATCCGAACCGTAATAGCCGGCGACGGTCGCGCGGTCGACTTGGCGCAGGCGGGTCGTATATTTCAGCACCACGTACGCCAGAACTCCGATGAGGAAGTTCAATGCGAAGCCCATCAACGCGAAGCCGGCGATGTTGTCGATGTCGGCCGGCTGGATCTTGGCGAGTTCTTCGCCTCCCTGCCAGCCGATCGACACCAGCAGGTACATGGTCAGGCCCTGATAGATCACGTACGGAAACTCGAACCGCACCTTCATGATCGGGATCAGGAAGCCGAAGTAGAAGAACAGCAATAGTGGCTTGAAGAGATTATGGGTGAAGTTATCCCAGAACTCATGCAGCATTAGCGCCTCCGACGGTCAATACGGCGGTGCCGCAAGCAGCATCCAACGCCGGGGAGTCCACGAACATCATTAGTACCTTGGGGACTCACGGGACTTGAGTCAACGGAGTGAAGGTGTCTTTACGAATCGTTAACAACGCGTAACCGGGGGACACAAACGTCCCGCCCGTCGCAGCGGGTTAGACGCGAGGCCGGCCAATGGCGTTGTGGGCCATTGGCCTTCGTCCAGGCTTTACGTGAACCAGTGCCCGACCAGGCGGTTGATCTCGATGTAGAGCGGGATTCCGATGGTGACGTTGTAGGAGAACGTCAAACCCAGTGATGCAGCCAGTGGCAGGGTGGGGCTGGCTTCCGGGATTGCCAGGCGCTGCACCGCTGGAACGGCAATGTACGAGGCCGCGCCACACAGGACGGCGAACAGCACGTAGGTTCCCGGCTTGAACTCGGTGTGGGTCAGGTAGGCATAGCTGTGCGCGACCAAGATCCCAAGCGGGGCAAAGATGTTCGGGGCAAGCAGCCCGAAGAAGATGAAACCGAGGCCCGCCGATCGCAGGTCCTTCAGCTTGCGTGACGCCGTCATGCCCATCTCGAGCAGGAAAAGGCACAGCACGCCTTGGAATGCCAGCACGAAGAACTTGTCGTCGTCGGCGACGACCTTCTGTCCCTGCAGCCCACTGATGAGGCCGATGAGGATGCCGCCCATCAGAAGCACGAGCCCGGGGTTGAGGAACACTTCTTGCAACAACTCGCGCGAGAAGATCGGCATCCGCTTGGGCTTGCCCAAGGCCGGGGTTTGATCGGGCTCCCAGTTCGGGTGCTCCAGCTTTTCCATCGAGAGCTCGAGCTCCTGCTCGACGCCACGCTCGTTCTCGGCCGCGAGGCTCTGGCCCCGCGGGGGTCGCGCTGCGGTGCCGGGCCCGATCCCGACCTTCACCGGCGCGACGTAGCCGGGCTCGTCGGGCATGTAACCGGCTTCGCTCAGGCCACGGTGGCGCAGCCGCGCGACCAGGTACAGGGCGACCAGGCAGCCCGGAATCTCCATGACGGCCAACATGACCGGCATGTAGGCGTTGAACGCCATGCCGATCGCGGTCAGCACGGCCACGCAGGTGGCGAACGTTCCCGCTGAGTCCGACCCGTAATAGCCTGCGACCGTGGCCTTGTCGATTCGTCGCATCGAACTCATGCGCCCCAGGAGCAGGTAGGCCAACCCGCCGATCACGAAATTCAACACGAAGCCCAGAACCAAGAAACCCGTAATGGTGCCGATTTCGTCGGGCTTGATCTTGGCGAGCTCCTCACCGCCGTGCCAACCGATGGCCAGCAGCAGGTACATCGTCAGGCCCTGATAGATCACGTACGGGAACTCGAACCGCACCTTGAGGATCGGGATCAGGAAGCCAAAGTAAAAGAACAGCAGCAGCGGCTTGAACAGGTTGTGGGTGAAGTTGTGCCAGAACTCCTGCAGCATTTGGTGCCTCTCTTCAGTGATCCGATGATCAGGGAAAGCACCGTCCGCACGCGGGCTATCACGAACATCCCGATGATCGTGCAAGAATTTAGCCCCGCCGTGGGGGGCCCGCCACTCGGAAATCGCCCGAGAAACCCACGGTTAACATCGGCGTGACGCAATATCTGATTTCGCCAAAGCCGGAGGTCACAGCGGTGCTGGTAGGGATGGGTAAAGCGCGCTGGACGTGAATCCTCTGTGACTTTTCTGGGGATTGACTGTGTGCATGGGCGTGGCGGTGTCTCGGCCGGGGTGTGGGCCCGACGCGTCCGCCCCGGCCAAGGGGAGGGGTTGCGCAGACTTACATAGGTTAGGCTACATTTACTAACTGTGACCGAGCTCAGCGTCGAGACGAATCCCGCCGGCTCCGCGTCACCGCTGATTCCCTTAATTCCCGGCATCGATCCGGCGGACCTCGCAGCCCAGCTGGCCGCCGCGCTGCCCGAGCGCTCGGGCGAGGAGTACCTCCTCTACGAGCGCAACGGGCAATGGGTTCTGGCCAGCGGCGTGCGGGCGATGGTGGAGCTGGACAGCGACGAGCTGCGGGTGATCCGCGACGGCACCACCCAGCGGCAACAGTGGTCCGGACGGCCCGGGCCCGTGCTGGGTGAAGCCATCGACCGGTTGCTGCTCGAAACCGACCAGCTTTTCGGTTGGGTCGCCTTTGAATTCGGCGTCTACCGCTACGGGCTGCAGCAACGGCTCGCACCGCAGACGCCGCTGGCGCGGCTGTTTTGGCCCCGCACCCGCTTCGTGGTGAGCGAGGAGGGCATTCGCCTGCACGGTGCCGACGTCGCGCACGCCGAGACGGTGCGCCGCCTGTTGAGCGACGGCGTCGCCGGCGTGCCGGACGCCCGCGCCATTGACTTGAGCGATGACCCGTCGGGCTACCGCACCCGAGTGGCGGCGGCCGTCCGCGAGATCGCCAACGGCGATTACCACAAGGTGATCCTCTCGCGTTGCGTCGAAGTGCCCTTCCCGCTTGACTTTCCGTCCACCTACCGGCTGGGCCGCCGGCACAACACACCGGTGCGGTCGTTCTTGTTGCGGCTCGGCGGCATGCGCGCCGTGGGTTACAGCCCCGAACTTGTCGCGGCCGTTCAACACGACGGGACGGTGGTGACCGAGCCACTGGCCGGGACGCGCGCGCTCGGTCGTGGCGCGGCGCATGATCGCCAGGCCCGCGACGAATTGGAGTCGAACTCCAAAGAGATTGTCGAGCACGCCATTTCGGTACGCAGCTCGCTACAGGAGATAACGGAGATCGCCGAGCCGGGGACCTCGGTCGTCAGCGACTTCATGACCGTGCGGGAGCGGGGGAGCGTGCAGCACCTCGGCTCGACGGTCAGCGCCCGCCTGGACGCGTCGAGGGACCGGATGGACGCGCTGGAGGCGCTCTTTCCGGCCGTCACGGCCTCCGGCATCCCGAAGGCGGCCGGCGTCGAGGCCATCCTGCGGCTCGACGAAGGACCGCGCGGCCTCTATTCCGGTGCCGTGGTGGTGGTTTCGGCCGACGGCGGCCTGGATGCGGCGCTGACGCTGCGCGCGGCCTACGAGTGCGACGGCAAGACGTGGTTGCGCGCCGGCGCGGGCATCATCGAAGAGTCCGAGCCCGAGCGCGAGTTCGAGGAGACCTGCGAAAAGCTGTCCACGCTCGCGCCTTACCTGATTCCCCGGCAGTAGCTTTCCGAGGCCGATTTCCCGCGGCCGCCCTTCCTCGGTGTGTCGCGGCTCTCCCCGCCATGGGACCTTTGGCCCTATTTCGCCTTTTACCCGGCGTGTCATCTTGGTGTAACTGCATGACACAGTAAATTCAGTGTTACTGATCGCAACACATAACTGGGAGGGCTCCGTGTCCGACGGCTTGACCAACTTGCAGCTACTTCGCGAGCTAGAACCCGTGGTCGAAAAATTGCTCGACCGCCACCTCTCGCTGTTCAAGGAGTGGAACCCGCACGATTACATCCCGTGGTCGGACGGCAAGAACTTCTACGCACTGGACGGCCAGGACTGGGAGCCCGGACAGAGCCGGTTGTCCGACGTGGCGCAGGTCGCGATGGTGCAAAACCTGCTGACCGAGGACAATTTGCCGTCATATCACCGCGAGATCGCGATGAACTTCACCATGGACGGCCCGTGGGGACAGTGGGTGAACCGCTGGACCGCCGAGGAGAACAGGCACAGCACGGCGCTGCGCGACTACCTGGTGGTCACCCGCGCGGTCGACCCGGTCGAGCTGGAGAAGCTCCGGTTGGAGCAAATGACTCGAGGGTTCAGCCCCGGCCAGAACCACCAGGGTGACATGTTCGCTGACAGCCTGTTCGATTCGGTGATGTATGTGTCGTTTCAGGAGTTGGCCACCCGCGTCGCCCACCGCAACACGGGCAAAGTCGCCGGCGACACCGTCGCGGAACAGCTGATGGCCCAGGTGTCGCACGACGAGAACCTGCACATGATCTTCTACCGGGACGTCAGCGCCGCCGGTCTGGACATCGCGCCCAACCAGGCGATGCGCTCGGTGCACCGGATCCTGCGCAACTTCAAGATGCCCGGGTTCACCGTGCCGGAGTTTCGGCGCAAGGCCGTGATCATCGCGGTCGGCGGCGTCTACGACCCGCGCATCCATCTCGACGAGGTGGTCATGCCGGTATTGAAGAAATGGCGCATCTTCGAGCGCGATGACTTCACCGGGGAGGCGGCCCGGATGCGCGACGATCTCGGGGTGCTGATCAAGGAACTCGAAGTGGCCAGCGACAAATTCGACGAATCCAAGCAGCGCTACCTCGAGCGGGAGGCCCGCAAGACGGAACGGATCACCGCCAACAAGGTCCTCAAAACCGAAGGGACGCTGACGCTTAGCGGACGCTAGCCGTTGTCGATTGATCGCACGATCGCCTTCTTGTCGATCTTGCCGATCGGCGTCGTGGGCAGCGCCGCCAGCGCGACCAGCACGTCGGGCCGGGCGTGGGCGGCGACGCCGCGCCCGTCGAGGTGGGCGTTGAGCTCGGCGAGCGTCAACTGGTCTCGATCGAAAACAACCGCCGCGCAGATCTTTTCGCCCAGGTACGGGTCGGGCAGCGCAACCGCCGCCGCCGAACGGATCGCGGGATGGCTCAGCATGTGCTCTTCGAGTTCGGCCGCCGCGATCGTCTCGCCGGCGCGACAGATGACGTCCTTGATCCGGCCGGTGACCACCAGGTAGCCGTCGTCCCTGCGGCGGACGAGATCACCGCTGCGGTAGAAGCCGTCGGGATCGAAGCAGCGCTCGTTGTCGCGTTCGGCGCGGAAGTAGCCGTTGAGCGTGTACGGCCCGCGCACCAGCAGCTCGCCCTCCTCGCCGGGCGCCACCGGCCGGCCGGCCCCGTCGACGATGCGCAACTCGTCGGCCGCACACAGCGGACGGCCCTGGGTGTTCTCGACGACTTCCGGGGGATCGTCCGGCCGGGTGTAGCAGAGCAGCCCCTCGGCCATCCCGAACACCTGCTGCACGCCCCGCGTCAGCGTGGCGCGCACCAGGCGGGCGTCCGTCGGCTCCAGCCTCGCTCCGCCAATCTGCAAGAGCCGCAACGACTTCGGAGTCACCGGCTCCCACTCACAGGCCTGGGCCCACAGCCTGGCGAGGGCCGGCACCAGGGCCGTCACGGTCACGCGGTGGCGCGCGATGGCGGCAAAGGCGGCCTCCGGGCTGGGATCGGCGCCGAACACCGTCGTGGCGCCGACGGACATCGCGCCCAGCAGGCCGGGGCAGGCCAGCGGGAAGTTGTGGCCCGCGGGCAGCACCGCGAGATAGACGTCGTCCGCCGTCAGCCGGCAGACCTCGGCGCTGGCCGTCGCGTTGAACACGTAGTCGTCGTGGGTGCGGGGGATCAGCTTGGGGGTGCCGGTGGTGCCGCCCGAAACCAGCAGCAGCGCCGGCATTGCCGGGTCGGAAGGCGGGGCCGGCGAGCCGACGCTGCCTTGTTCGCACAGGTGCGTCCAGCCGGTGAACTTCCCGGGGTCACCGTCGACGATCACATGCCTGAGCGCCGGGTGCGCATCGACGAGCTCGCGCGCCATCGCCGGATAGTCGAAACCGCTTGCGGCATCCGGTATCACGAGGGCGGTCGCCTCACTGACGGCGGCGAAGTGGCCCAATTCGGCGGCCCGGTGAGCGGGAAGGCACATCACCGGGATCGCGCCGGCCCGCAGAAGCCCGAACAGCGCCGCGGCGAATTCGCGGCCGTTCGGCAGCTGGAGCAGGACCCGGTCGCCGGGCGCCACGCCCAGCGCGCGCAGCCCGGTTGCCGCGCGGGTGACCCGCTCGTCGAGCTCCGCGTAGCTGTATCCGGCGTCGGCCCCCGCGTCGACGACAGCGGTCCGGTTCGGCCAGCGGCGCGCCGCGTCGGTGAGGATCGTGTCCAGGGTGCGTCCCGTCCAGTAGCCCGCCGCGCGATACGACTCGGCCCGGCCGGCCGGGAACGGCACGAATCCCTCTAGGCCCGCCGACGGTCGCGTGGGGTTGGGGACCATTGGTCTCCTCGGGCTCGGGGGGTGGTAGCGGCGGTGCCAGGGATGAGGATAGGGTAACCAAACCAACAACTTAGGGCAGGCTTTGCTAATTCAGGGAGGATTCGTGGTGCGTGCCCCGGCGTGCTCGGAGGACATCCGCGCGGAGGTCGCCGAGCTGCTCGGCGTCCGCGCCGACGCGATTCACCCAGGTAGCAACCTCATCGGCCAGGGCCTGGACTCCATCCGGATGATGACGCTCGCCGGTCGGTGGCGCCGCCAGGGCATCGCCGTCGATTTCGCCGCCCTGGCCGCGGCGCCGACGATCGAGGCCTGGTCCGAGCTGGTGACGGCGAGCCCGGCCGCCGACGAACCGCCCCCGCCGGCCGAAGCCGAACCCTCGGGGGAGGGCGAGCCCTTCCCGCTGGCGCCGATGCAACACGCGATGTGGGTCGGCCGCCAGGACAACCAGCAGTGGGGCGGCGTCGCCGGGCACCTGTACGTCGAGTTCGACGGCGGCCCGATCGACCCGGACCGGCTGCGGGCGGCGGCCAACCGGCTGGCCCTTCGCCATCCGATGCTGCGGGTGCGATTCTCGGCCGACGGCACGCAGCGCATCGCCGCCGCCGACGAGTGCGGGGAATTCCCCGTCTCGGTGGTGGACCTGCGCGACCAGCGGGACCCGGTCGAGCCGCGCCTGGCGGCCCTGCGCGAGGCCAAATCGCACCAGCAGCTCGACGGCGCGGTGTTCGAACTCGCGGTGACGCTGCTGCCCGACGGGCGGTCCCGGCTGCACGTCGACCTGGACATGCAGGCCGCCGACGCGATGAGCTACCGCACGCTGATGGCCGACCTGGCCGCCCTGTACCTCGGCCGGGAACTGCCCGAATTGGGTTACACCTACCGCGAATACCGCCGGACCGTCGCGCGCCAGGAGGCGCAGCCCCAGCCGCAGCGCGACGCCGAGCGGGATTGGTGGGCCCAGCGCATTCCCGACCTGCCGGACCCGCCCGCGCCACCGTCGACGGGCGGGCGGGGGTCACGCACCAGCACCCGTCGCTGGCATTGGCTGGACCCGGCGACCCGCGATGCGCTGTTCGCCCGCGCCCGAGCCCGCGGCATCACCCCGGCGATGACGCTGGCCGCGGCGTTCGCCGACGCGCTGGCCCGCTGGTCCTCGCCGCGGTTCCTGCTGAACGTGCCGCTGTTCGGGCGCCAGGCGCTGCACCCCGACGTCGAGAAGCTGGTCGGCGACTTCACCTCGTCGCTGCTGCTCGATGTCGACCTGACGGACGCCGACACTCCGGCCGCGCGGGCGCGCGCGGTGCAGGACGCGATGCGAACCGCCGCCGCCCATTCCTCTTATCCCGGGCTGTCCGTGCTGCGCGACCTCAGCCGCCACCGCGGCACCCAGGTCCTGGCGCCGGTCGTCTTCACCAGCGCGCTGGGCCTCGGGGAACTGTTCAGCGCCGATGTCCCAAGGCAATTCGGCGCACCCGCCTGGATCATTTCCCAAGGACCGCAGGTGCTGCTCGACGCGCAGGTCACCGAGTTCGACGGCGGCGTTCTGGTGAACTGGGACGTGCGCGACGGTGTCTTCGCGCCGGGCGTCATCGACGCGATGTTCGCCCACCACATCGACGAACTGCTACGGCTGGCGGCCAGCGACGACGCCTGGGACGCCGCCGCTTTGCCGGCGCTGCCGGACGCGCAACGCGCGGTTCGCGAGGCGGTCAACGGCCGCAGCGCCCCGCCGAGCGGGGAGGCTTTGCACGACGGGTTCTTCCGGCGGGCCGAGCAACAACCCGACGCGCCCGCCGTGTTCGCGAGCTCCGGCGACCTCACCTACGCGCAGCTACGCGACCAGGCGTTGGCGCTGGCGGCGGCGTTGCGGGCGGCGGGAATCCGCGACGGCGACACCGTCGCGGTGATGGGTCCGAAGACCGCCGAGCAGCTGCCGGCGCTGCTGGGGATCCTGGCCGCCGGCGGCGTGTACCTGCCGATCGGCGTCGACCAACCACGCGACCGTGCGGAGCGCATCCTGCACACCGGTGGGGTGCGGCTGGCCCTGGTGTGCGGCGGGCAGCGGCTGTCGCTGCCCGTCCCCGCGTTGGTGATCGCCGACGTGCTCCGCGAGCCGCCCGCCATCGCTGACTTTCCCTTCGCCAGAACGGATCCCGCCGAGCTCGCCTACGTGTTGTTCACGTCGGGCTCCACGGGGGAGCCCAAGGGCGTCGAGCTGACGCATGACGGCGCGATGAACACCGTCGAATTCCTCAGCCGCCACTTCGAGATCGGCGCGGCGGACCGTTGCCTTGCCCTTTCGACGCTGGAATGCGACCTGTCGGTGCTCGACGTCTTCGCAACCCTGCGGGCCGGCGGCGCGATCGTCGTGGTCGACGAGGCGCAGCGACGCGATCCGGACGCGTGGGCCCGGCTGATCGACACCCACCAGGTCACGGTGCTGAACTTCCTGCCGGGCTGGCTGGAGATGTTGGCCGAGGTCCAGGCGGGCAACCTGTCGTCGCTGCGGGTGGTGGCCACCGGGGGCGACTGGGTGCGGCCCGGCCTGGCCCGCCGGCTGCAGGCGCGGGCGCCGCACCTGCGCTTCGCCGGGCTGGGGGGCGCGACCGAAACGGCCGTTCACGCAACCATTTTCGAGGTCGACACCGATATGCCCGAGGACTGGACCGCGGTGCCGTACGGCACGCCGTTCCCCAACATCGCCTGCCGCGTCGTCGGCGACACCGGCGCCGACTGTCCCGACTGGGTGGCCGGTGAGCTGTGGGTGTCCGGCCGCGGCATCGCCCGGGGCTATCGCGGGCGCCCCGAGCTGACCGCCGAGCGCTTCGTGGTCCACGACGGCCGAACCTGGTACCGCACCGGCGATCTGGCGCGCTACTGGCCGGATGGCACCCTCGAGTTCGTCGGCCGCGCCGATCACCGGATCAAGGTCAGCGGGTATCGCGTCGAGCTCGGCGAGATCGAGGCGGCGCTGCGACGGGTGCCCGGTGTCCGCGCGGCCGTGGCCGCCCTGGTGCCCGGCTCCGGTGGCACTGACGTGCTGAGCGCGGCGGTCCGAGTCGACGACGCCACGTTAACCGCGCGGCGGATACGCGAGCTGCTCGCCGATCTCGTTCCCGCGCACATGGTTCCGCAGCACATATCGCTGACCGACCGCATCCCGTTCACCGACGGCGGCAAGATCGACCGGCGCGCGGTCGGTCGTCAGCTGGCCGAGGCGGTCGACTCCGGCGAGGCGTCCGCGCCCTATCAGGGCCCGCGCACGCAACTGGAACGGGCGCTGTGCCACATCATCGCGGACCTGCTCGAGCGGGACACCGATGCGGTGGGTGTGCACGACGACTTCTTCTCGCTCGGCGGCGATTCCGTCCTTGCGACGCAGGCCGTCGTCGGCATCCGCCAGTGGCTCGACTCGCCGAGCCTGATGGTCGCCGACGTCTTTGCCGCCCGGACCGTCGCCACGCTGGCCGACTTGCTGACCGGCCGGGAGGCGAACGGCGACCGGCTCGAGCGGGTGGCCGACGTGTATCTGGAGATCGCGGACATGTCGAGCGCCGAAGTGTTGTCCGCGCTCGACACCGCCCCCGCGCCGGCACGGCGCGAGTTCAAGCCGTGGGTGAAGCGGTTTACGGCGAGCGCCGCCCGCGGCTCGGTGGTTGTGTTCCCACACGCCGGCGGTGCCGCGGCGGCGTATCGGTCGCTGGCGAAAGCGTTGTCGTCCAGTGACGTTGACGCCTTCGTGGTGCAGTACCCGCAGCGGGCCGACCGGCGGACCCACCCCGCGGCCGAGAGCATCGACGCGCTCGCCCTCGAGTTGTTCGAGGCCGGCGACTGGAGCTCGGTGGCTCCGCTGAGCCTGTTCGGGCATTGCATGGGGGCCGTTGTGGCGTTCGAGTTCGCCCGGGTCGCCGAACGCAATGGCGTGCCGGTACGCGTCCTGTGGGCCTCGGCCGGGCAGGCACCTTCGACGGTCGAAGCCTACGGACCGTTGCCGACCAGCGACAGCGGCGTGCTGGCGGACATGATCGATCTCGGCGGCACCGACCCCGAGCTGCTGGACGACGAGGAATTCATCGAACTGCTGGTGCAGGCGGTGCAGGCCGACTACCGGGCCCTGAACGCCTACTCGTGCCGCCCCGACGTGCGCATCGCCGCCGACATTCACGCCGTCGGCGGCGATCGCGATCACCGGATCAGCCGGGAAACCCTGGCACGCTGGGAAACCCACACGTCCGGCCGATTCACGGTGTCGGAATTCGAGGGTGGCCACTTCTACCTCCACGATCACCTCGACGCGGTCGCCCGGATGGTGAGCGGCGATGTCCGATAACGATCCGGTCGTGATTGTCGGGTTCGCCCTCGAGGCGCCCGGCGGCGTGGAAACCGCCGACGACTTCTGGGCGTTGCTGTCCGAGCAGCGCGAGGCGCTCGGCCCGTTCCCCACCGATCGGGGCTGGGCGCTTCGCGAGCTGTTCGACGGGTCGCGGCGGGACGGCTTCAAACCCATCCGCGACCTTGGTGGATTCCTCTCGACTGCAACGGCATTCGACCCGGAGTTCTTCGGCATCTCACGACGGGAAGCAACGGCCATGGACCCCCAGCAGCGGGTCGGGCTGCGGGTGGCGTGGCGGAGCGTGGAGAACAGCGGCATCAACCCCGACGACCTCGCAGGCCACGATGTTGGTTGCTACGTCGGTGCGTCTGCGCTGGAGTATGGCCCCGCCCTTTCCGAATTCTCCGACCACAGCGGGCATCTGATCACCGGGACGTCGCTGGGCGTCATCTCGGGGCGCATCGCCTACACGCTGGACCTGGCCGGGCCGGCGCTGACGATAGACACCGCCTGCTCGTCAGCGCTCGCGGCGTTTCACACCGCGGTCCAGGCGATCCGGGCCGGCGACTGCGACCTCGCGCTCGCCGGCGCGGTGTGCGTGATGGGCACCCCGGGCTATTTCGTCGAATTCTCCAAAAAGCACGCCCTGTCCGACGACGGCCATTGCCGGCCCTATAGCGCGCTCGCCAGCGGAACCGTCTGGGCCGAGGGCGCGGCCATGTTCGTGCTTCAGCGCCGGTCCCGCGCGGTGGCCGACGGGCGTCGCATCCTCGCCGAGGTGCGGACCAGTTGCCTGAACTCCGACGGACGCAGCGACGGCCTGATGGCGCCCAGCGGCGACGCGCAGCTGCGACTGTTTCGGCGCGCCATCGCGCAGGCCGGCGTCGAGCCCGTCGACGTCGGGATGGTCGAGGGGCACGCAACTGGCACCCGGCTCGGTGACCGGACGGAACTGTGCTCACTCGCGGCCAGTTACGGGACCGCGCCGCCCGGGCGCGGGCCGCTCTTGGGCTCGGTCAAGTCGAACATCGGCCATGCGCAAGCCGCCGCCGGCGCGCTGGGCCTCGCCAAGGTCATCCTGTCCGCCGAGCACGCCGCCGTTCCCCCGACGCTGCACGTCGACGAACCCAGCCGCGAAATCGACTGGGAGAAGCAGGGTTTGCGGCTGGCCGACAAACTGACACCGTGGCGGGCCGTCGACGGATGGCGAACCGCGGCGGTATCCGCGTTCGGGATGAGCGGCACCAATACCCATGTGATCGTCTCGATGCCGGATAACGGGTCGCCCGATGGCCCTTAACCGACTGCCCGACGGTCGCGTCCCGGTGCTCCTCAGCGCGCACGCTGACGATCTCGTGCGCGAGGACGCCGGCGCGATCGCCGACTACCTCGAGCGCTGTCCGAAAACGACCGTGGACCAGGTGGGCCGTCAGCTGCTGCGGACCCGGCGGGTGCGCCGACACCGCGCGGTGCTGCGCGCCGCCGACCGGGCGGAGCTCATCGGTGGGCTGCGGGCGCTGGCCGCGGGGCGCGAGCATCCGCTGGTCGCGCGTTCCGCGGCGGATTCCGCGCCGCGGCAGGCCTTTGTGGTCCCCGGTCAGGGTGTGCACTGGCCGGGCATGGGCGCCGTCGCGTACCGGGCGCTGCCAACCTATCGGGCGGCGGCCGATGACTGCGTCGCGGCGTTCGAGGCCGCCGGCCACGTGTCACCGCTGCGCTACCTGACGGTCGGGGACGAGCCGCGGGCCTTCTCCGAAATCGAGGTGCAGGGCGCGCAATTCGTCCATGCGGTTGCGCTGGCGGAGGTTTGGCGGTCGTGCGGCGTGCTTGCCGACCTCACCATCGGCCAGAGCCTCGGTGAGGTCGCCGCGGCCGTCGTCGCCGGCGCCATGACTTTGCCGGACGCCGTCGCCGTCGTCGCCGCCCGGGCCGCCGTGGTGGACCGCCTTCCGGGTCGCTACGCGATGGCCACGCTGGGCGTCAGCGCCGACGCGGCCGGCGCGCTCATCGCGGCGGCGGACGGCTGGGTGGAGCTGGCGGTGGTGCACTCGGCGTCCACCGTGGCGGTGTCGGGCGAACGCGACGCGGTGCTGGCGATCGCCGACGCGGTGCGCTCGCGCGGTCAGTTCGCCCGCGAGATCACCGCCGGCTTCCCGGGACACACCAGCGTGCTCGAGCCGCTGCGCGACGAGTTCGTCGCGCGGCTGCCCGCCTCCGAATTCCTAGAGTCCCCGGTGCAATTCATCGGCGGCGCGACCGGCGACGTGGTGACACCCGACGAGCCATTCGGTGACTACTGGTATGCCAACCTGCGCAACACGGTGCGATTGGACCGCGCGTTCGCCTCGGCGATCCGTTGCGGCGCGGGGTCCTTCGTCGAGTTGTCGGCCCATCCGGCGCTGCTGTTCACGATCGGCCAGACCTTCGAGGAGGACGCACCGGACGGCCCCGCGGTGCTGGTCGGTTCGGGCCACCGCGACGAGCCGGTGCTCGAGGCGCTGTCGGCGAACATCCTCACCGCCGCCGTCGCCGACCCCGGTTACACCTGGGGCGACTACGTGGGCGTCCCGACCGCCGGCAACGTTGGCCTACAAGGGTTTCCGAACGCTCCGATGCGCGCGATCCCGATGTGGGCGCACCCGGCTCGGCTAGCACCCGTGTCGGCAGCCAGAGCGCCCGACATCGTGATGGAGCACTGGCAGCGGGCAGTATTTCCCGCACCGGGGCCGCTCACCCGAATCGCGGTGATCAGCATTGGCGCCGAAGGCCCAGTGGCCCGACCGCTGCGCGCGGCGATCGAGTCCCACCCCGCCGCCGAGCTCAGCGAACCGCGGGACGCCGAAATTGTCGCGGTTATCGCGCCGGCCATCGACGGTGCCGGCGCGCAGCGGGCCGCCGAGGCGCTCACGGGCCTGGCCGCGGCCGGCCTGCTCGACTACGCGAATTCGCCGGGCCCCCGCTGCCACACCGTCTGCCTGCTCACGGTCGCCGCCGACCGCGTCGGCCCGCGCGACGCGTCGTCGGCCGGCCACGCGGCGTTGGCCGCGATGCACCGCAGCGCCGGATTCGACCACCCCGAACGATCTTTCACCCACCTGGACCTGCCGTCGTGGGAGCTGACGCCCGCCTCCGGCTCCACCGCCGTCGACGCCGTGCTGTCCGGCGCCGGCGAACTCGCGCTGCGCGGGCAGGCGCTGTTCAAGCGCTCGTTCCGCGACGCAGCCACCGCTGCGCACTGGCCACTCGACTCCGGGCTGCTCGATGACGTGGTCATCACCGGTGGTGCCGGTGCCATCGGTCTGCACTACGCCCGCTATCTCGCCGAGCACGGCGCACGACGCATCGTCCTGGTGAGCCGCCGCAGCGCCGATCCCGCAGTGCTGAAAGCCCTGGCGGCCGAATACGGCACCGAGCTGGTGCCCGCGCCCTGCGACCTCACCGATCGGGCCCAATTCGCGCTCACCGCAGCACGATACGGAGCCGCCGGTGCGTCGCTGATCGTGCACGCGGCGGGCAGCGCCGGCTTCCACGCGGGCGCCGTTCTCACGGAGGCCGCCCTCGCCGAGGCCTTCGCCGCCAAGGTCACCGGACTGGCCCACCTCGCCGAACTGTGGCCGGTGCGCGCCGGCGCGCGAATGCTGTTGTGCTCGTCGGTATCCGGGCTGTGGGGTGGACGCGGACACGCCGCCTACTCGGCGGCCAACCGCCTGCTGGACCACATGGCCGCCGAACTGCGCGCCGCGGGCCGGCACTGCGTGTCGGTGCGGTGGGGCCTGTGGCAACCGTCGTCCGGTGGTGAGTCGGGCCGGGGCATTCTGGATGCGGCCGAGGTGGAAAACATTGAGCGTTCTGGGCTGCGGCCGATGACGCCGCGGGACGCGATCGAGGCCAGCCTGCGCGACTGGCACGACGATCCGCTGGTGTTCGCGGCCGACGCAGCCCGGCTGCGAATATTCCTGGGCGGCAGGCGGTCCGAACCGGCCGAACACCGCAACGCCGCACAGCTTCCGGTCGTCGACGTGGTGCGCAGCCAGTTGGCGGCCGTCCTCGGGATCGAACGGGCCGGCGAACTGAACCTCGGCGAATCGCTTTTCGACCTGGGCGTCGACTCGATGCTGGCGCTGGACCTGCGCAAGCGCCTCAAATCGACGATCGGCCGAACGGTGTCGCTGGCGACACTGATGGGCGACATCACCGGCGCCCAGCTTGTCGAACAACTCCAGAGCGCTGACGAGCGCTCCGGCACAGCACAGAAGGTGGAGGTTTCGCGTGACTGACATCGCCGACACCGGCGCCCGCCTGGAACTGCTTCGGCGCCGGCTTGCCGACCGCGGCCTCTCGGCCGACACCGCGGAGACCGACGCTCCCGCAGACGACCAGCTCTCCGACGGCCAGGCCCGAATGTGGTTCGTACACCTGGCCGACCCCAGCGGCGCGCTGCTCAACGTGTGCGTCTCGTACCGGATCACCGGCGACATCGACCTCGTCCGGCTGCACGACGCCGTCGACGCGGTCGCCCGCCGCCACCCGATCCTGCGCACCACCTACACCGTCGGCGACGACGGCACCCCCCGGCCGACCGTGCAAGACGATCTCCGCCCGGGCTGGGCGCAACACGACCTGACCGACCTGTCCGAACACGCGCGCCGGCTTCGGCTCGAGGTGCTGGCCCAGCGCGAATTCTCCACCCCCTTCGACCTTTCCAAAGACGCGCCGCTGCGGATCACCGCCGTGCGCATCGCGGCCGACGAGCACGTGCTGCTGTTGGTGGCCCACCACATCGCCTGGGACGACGGCTCGTGGCGGGTGTTCTTCGGCGACCTCACCAACGCCTACGAGGGTGCCGAGCTGGCGCCCTACCGCCCGGTGGCGCCGTCCGTGCCCGACACCACCGAAGCCGATCTCGACTACTGGCGCGCCGTCATGGCCGACCCGCCGGAGCCGCTGGAGCTCCCCGGCCCGGCCGGGACGACCATGCCGACCAACTGGCGGGCCGCCCGCAGCGAACTGCGGTTGTCCGGCGACACCGCCCAGCGGGTGATCGCGATGGCGCGCGAAACCGGCTGCACCCCATACATGGTGCTGCTGGCCGCCTTCGGCGCCCTCATGCATCGCTACACCCACAGCGACGACTTCCTGGTGGCCGCACCGGTGCTCAACCGCGGCGCCGGAACCGACGACGCCATCGGCTATTTCGGCAACACGGTGGCGCTGCGGCTGCGACCCCGGCCGGCGATGAGCTTTCGCGAGTTGCTCAAGTCGACGCGCGACGTGGCAACCGGAGCGTTTGCGCACCAACGGGTCGGCCTCGATCGCGCCGTGCGCGAACTGAACCCCGATCGCCGCCACGGCGCGGAACGGATGACCCGGGTCAGCTTCGGATTCCGCGAGCCGGACGGCGGCGGGTTCCGCCCGCCCGGCGTCGAGTGCGAGCGCTACGGCCTGCGCAGCAACCTCACCCAGCTGCCGCTGGGCTTCATGGTCGAATTCGACGGCACGGGTGCGCTGGTCGAGGCCGAACACCTACTGGAGATCCTCGACCCAGCGCTGGTGCGCCAGATGCTGCATCACTTCGCCGTGCTGCTGGACGACGCACTGGCCGCACCGGACCGGCCGCTGGCCGGGCTTGCGCTGCTGGACGAGGCCGACGCCGCCTGGCTGCGTGAGGTGTCGCACGGCGAGGCGTTCCAGACCGCCCCCAAAACGCTGGCCGACCTGGTCTCCGAGCAGGCCGCGCGGACCCCCGACGCCGTCGCCGTCGCCTACGAAGGCCGCCGGTTCGCCTACCGCGACATCAATGAGGCGGCAAACCGGTTGGCGCACTGGCTGATCGAGAAGGGGATCGGCAGCGAGGACCGCGTGGCCGTGCTGCTCGACAAGTCGCCGGACCTGGTCGTCACCGCGGTCGGCATCGCCAAGTCCGGTGCGGTGTACGTACCGGTGGACCCCAACTATCCGCGGGACCGTCTCGATTTCATCCTCGAGGACTGCGACGCGAAGCTGGTGCTGCGCGAGCCGGTGGCCGACCTCGCCGCCTGCCGCGCCGACGACCCCACCGACGCGGACCGGGTGCGGCCGCTGCGGCCGGAAAACACCGCGTACCTGATCTACACGTCGGGCACCACCGGGTTGCCCAAAGGCGTTGCGGTGCCGCACCGTCCCGTCGCCGAATACTTCGTCTGGTTCAAGGGCGAGTACGGGGTGGACCACACCGACCGGCTGCTGCAGGTCGCCTCGCCAAGCTTCGACGTGTCGATCGCCGAGATCTTCGGCACGCTGGCCTGCGGGTCGCGAATGGTGATCCCGCGCCCCGGCGGGCTCAACGACATCGGCTACCTGACCGCCTTGTTGCGCGACGAGGGAATTACGGCAATGCATTTCGTGCCCTCGCTGCTCGGCCTGTTCCTGTCACTGCCCGGCGTCAACCAGTGGCGGACGTTGCAGCGGGTGCCCATCGGCGGCGAACCGCTGCCCGGCGAGGTGGCCGACAAGTTCCACGCGACCTTCGACGCGCTGCTGCACAACTTCTACGGTCCGACCGAGACCGTGATCAACGCCAGCCGGTTCAAGGTCGAGTGCCCGCAAGGCACCCGCATCGTGCCCATCGGCCGGCCCAAGATCAACACCACGATGCACCTGCTCGACGATTCGCTGCGACCGGTGCCCGTCGGCGTGATCGGCGAGATCTACCTCGGCGGAACGCATCTGGCGCACGGATACCATCGCCGCGCCCGGTTGACCGCCGAGCGGTTCGTCGCCGACCCGTTCAATCCCGGCGCCCGGATGTACCGCACCGGGGACCTGGCGCGCCGCAACGCGGACGGCGACGTCGAATTCGTGGGCCGCGCCGACGAACAGGTCAAGATCCGCGGCTTCCGGATTGAACTCGGTGACGTCGCCGCGGCCATCTCGGTCGACCCGACGGTCGGGCAGGCGGTCGTGGTGGTCAGCGACCTGCCGGGACTCGGCAAGAGTCTGGTTGGCTACGTGACGCCCGCCGCGGGAACGTCCGAGGTCGACCTCGACCGCATCCGGGCCCGCGTCACCGTGGCGCTGCCCGAATACATGGTCCCGGCGGCATACGTTGTGCTCGGCGAGATCCCGATCACCGCGCACGGCAAGATCGACCGTGCCGCGCTGCCAACCCCGGAGGTGAGTTCCGGTGCGGAGTTCCGTGAACCGGCATCGGCCACGGAGCGGCGCGTTGCCGAACTGTTCGCCGAGTTGCTCGACCGCGACCGGGTTGGCGCCGACGACTCGTTCTTCGACCTGGGCGGCCACTCGCTGCTCGCGACGAAGTTGGTCGCGTCGGTCCGTAACGCGTTCGGCGTCGACGTCGGCGTGCGGGAGGTTTTCGAACTCGCGACGGTGGCGCGGCTAGCCGCGCACATCGACGCCACGGATCAGGCGTCGGCGCGGCCACGGCTGACCGCGCTGGACCGCAGCGGGCCGGTTCCGCTCTCGTCGTCGCAGCTGCGCAGCTGGTTCACGTATCGCTTCGACGGGCCCAACGCCGTCAACAACATTCCGTTCGCGGCGGCGTTGCGGGGCCCCTGCGACACCGACGCGCTGGCGGCGGCCGTCACCGACGTCGTGACCCGGCACGAGATCCTGCGCACCACCTACCGCGAGATCGACGGCGTCCCGCACCAGATCGTCCACCCGCCCGCCGAGGTTCCGGTGCGCCGCGCCAACGGACCCGACGAGGAATGGCTTAAGGCCCAACTGGATACCGAGCGCCGCTACGTCTTCGACCTGGAGACCGACCTGCCGATCCGGGCAGCGGTGCTCGGCACGCCGGACCGGAACGTCCTATCGGTGGTAGTGCACCACATCGCCGGCGATCACTGGTCCGCCGGTGTGCTGTTCACCGACCTGCTCACCGCGTACCGCGCCCGCCGCGGCGGCCGAGCCCCCGCGTGGGAACCGCTGCCCGTGCAATACGCCGACTACGCCGCGTGGCAGGCGGCGCTGCTGGAGGACAACGCCGGCATCGCCGGACCGCAGCGCGACTACTGGACCCGCCAGCTCGAGGGGCTGGCGGACGAAAACGGCCTGCGCCCAGACTTTCCCCGGCCGGCCGCGCTCACCGGCGCCGGTGCTGCCGTCGAATTCGGGTTCGTCGCCGCGACCCGCACCAAGCTGAGCGCCCTGACCCGCGAGCTCGGCATCACGGAGTTCATGCTCCTGCAGGCCGCCGTTGCGGTGGTGCTGCACAAGGCCGGCGGCGGCCCGGACGTTCCGCTCGGCACCCCGGTCGCCGGGCGCAACGAATCCGACCTGGACCGCCTCGTCGGGTTTTTTATCAACATCGTGGTGTTGCGGAATGATCTGCGCGGCAACCCCACATTGCGCGAGTTGCTACAGCGGACCAGGGACATTGCTTTGGCCGCGTACGCACATCAGGACCTGCCGTTCGACCAAGTGGTGGACGCCGTCAGGCCCGCCCGGTCGCTGTCGCGCAACCCGCTGTTCGACGTGGTGGTGCACGTTCGCGAACAGTTGCCGCAAGACCGGGTGATCGACAGCGGGCCGGACGGCGACACCACGTTCACCGCGCTGGAGCCGGACTTCGACGTGGCGCACGCCGACATGTCGGTCAACTTCTTCGCGGCCGAAGACGGCTACCGCGGCCACGTCATCTATCGCCCCGAGCTGTACCGGCGCGCCACCGCGGAACGCTTCGCCGAGTGGCTGATCCGCGTCATCGACGCGTTCGCCGACGACCCCGATCAACGGTTGCGCGACGTCCAGATCACCGACGCGCAAGAACGACAGCGCATTCTGGCCCGGTGCAACGACGGCGACGGGGCCGCTCGGGTGTACCTGCTGGACTCCTGGCTGAACCCCGTGCCGCCCGGGGTGGTGGGCGACGTCTACTACGGTGGCGGCCCGGCGGTCATCGGCCGGCTGGCGCGGGCGTCGCTCACCGCGACCCGCTTCGTCGCCGATCCGTATGCCGCCCAACCGGGTTCGCGGCTGTACCGCAATGGCGAACGCGGCATGTGGACCGACGACGGTCAACTCCAGTTGGTCGCCGACATCGAGCGACCCGCACCGACGCCGGCGCCCGGGGGCCCGGCCGAACCGCCCGACACCGCCACCGAGCGGGCGCTCGCCGAAATCCTCACCGACATGCTCGACACCGCCGAAATCGGTCGGCACGACGAATTTTTCAATCTGGGTGGGGACAGCATCCTCGCCGTGCGGGTCGCCGCCCGGGCCCGCGACGCCGGAATGCCGCTGACCCCGCGGATGATCTTCGAACAGCCCGTGCTCCACGAGCTCGCCGCCGCTCTGGACGCCAAGTCGACCGCCGAAACCGACCCCGAGGACAGCGGCTCCCACGCGCCGATGAGCACTTCGGGCCTTTCCGCCGACGAGCTGGCGGCCCTGACCTCGTCCTGGGGTGATCGGCCGTGACCCGAGCCGACCCGCGGCCGGCCATCGAGGATGTGATGGCGCTCAGCCCCCTGCAGCAGGGGCTGTTCTCGATGGCGACGCTGGCCTCCGAAGACGGCTCGGGCGCCGACCCGTACGTCATCGCGATGGCCGCCGACGTGGCGGGCTCGCTCGACGTCGCGTTGTTGCGCGAGTGCGCCGCGACGCTGCTGATACGGCATCCCAACCTGCGGGCCAGCTTCATCCACGGCGACCTGAGCCGGCCCGTCCAGGTAATACCGAGCAGCGCCGAACTGCCGTGGCGGTGCGTGCCCGCCGAGCCGAACGAGGTCGAGGCGCTGGAAGCCGAAGAGCGCCAACGCCGTTTCGACGTGGGTCGCGGCCCGCTGATCCGGTTCCTGCTCATCGAATTGCCGGAGCAGCGGTGGCATCTGGTCATCGTCGCGCACCACATCGTCATCGACGGCTGGTCGCTGCCGCTGCTGGTGTCCGAACTCCTGGCCCTGTATCGGGCCGGGGGAGACGCCGCCGCGCTGCCGCCACGGCCGCGGCCGTATCGCGACTACATCGGCTGGCTGGCCAACCGGGACCAGGCGGCCAGCCGCGCCTTGTGGGCCGCGCACCTCGACGGCACGGACGGGCCCACGCTGCTCTCGCCGGCGCTGACCGCCACCTCGCTGGCGGCGGGCATACCGCGACGCACCACGCTGCGCCTCGACCCCGAGGCGACCGCCGCGCTGGCCGACGCCGCCCGCACCCGCGGTGTCACCCTCAACACGCTCGTCCAAATGGCCTGGGCGACAATACTATCGGTCTTCACCGACCGCGACGACGTGACGTTCGGGGTGACCGTGTCGGGCAGGCCGGGCGAACTGCCGGGCGTCGAATCGATGGTCGGCATGTTCATCAACACCGTCCCGTTGCGGGTCCGCCTGGACCCGCGCAAGCCCGCCGGAACGCAATGCCTTGCGTTGCAACGCGAATCCGCCGCGCTGCGGGACCACAGCTATCTGGGTCACGCCGAGCTGCGAGCGATCGCCGGTGTCGGTGAGATGTTCGACACGCTGCTGGTGTACGAAAACTTCCCGCCCGGTGAGGTCGTTGGGGCCTCCGAATTCGTCGCAAACGGCGCGACCTTCCGTCCGGTGGCTCTGGAAAGCGTGTCGCATTTCCCGGTGACCATCGCCGCCCACCCGAGCGCCGACGGACTCACGGTGCTGGTCGAGGTGCTCGACGGTGCGCTGGGCGCGACCGCGCCGGAAGACCTCGGGAATCGGCTGCTGGCGGTGGTGCAGCGGTTGGTGGACAAGTGGGACCGGCCGCTGCGCGAGGTCGA
The DNA here is from genome assembly GCF_002101935.1 of Mycobacterium sp. IEC1808. Lineage (NCBI taxonomy): Bacteria > Bacillati > Actinomycetota > Actinomycetes > Mycobacteriales > Mycobacteriaceae > Mycobacterium > Mycobacterium sp. IEC1808. Next base: position 430,792 of record NZ_LQPV01000005.1, read on the forward strand.
CATCCTGCTCGAGGGCGAGCGCGACCCGGCCCCGGCGGACCTACCGGAGGCGCTGGCGGTCCCGGTGCACGCCCGCTTCGCCCAAATCGCCGCCGCGCAAGGCGATTCGACGGCGGTCAGCTGGGCAGACGGGCGGCTGACCTACGGTGAGCTCGACGCGCTTGCCGATCGGGGGGCGGCCGCACTGCAGCGCGCGGGCGCGGCCGGCGAGACCCCGGTGGCGATCATGCTTCGCCGCGGCCCGCTCTATGTGGCCGCCATGCTGGCCGTCCTCAAAGCCGGCGGCCTGATCGTGCCGCTGGACCCCGGCATGCCGGGCGAGCGGATCGCCGAGATCCTGCGCCAGACGTCGGCTCCGATCGTCGTCGACGAGGACTTCGTCGCCAACGCGACCGCCGAGAGCGCCGATTACCAGGCCGTCGCGGTCCCGCTGGACCATGCGGCCTACGCCGTCTTCACCTCGGGCACCACCGGCGCACCGAAGGGCGTCATCGGTACGCACCGCGCGCTTGCCGCGTACATCGACGACCATATCGAGCGCGTCCTTCGGCCCGCCGCCGTGCGTATCGGGCGGCCGCTGCGCATCGCGCACGCTTGGTCGTTCACCTTCGACGCGGCGTGGCAGCCGTTGGCGGCCTTGCTCGATGGGCACTCGGTGCACGTCGTCGACGACGAGCATCAACGTGACGCCGAGACGCTGGTCGACGTGATCGACCGCTTCGGGCTGGACATGATCGACACCACGCCGTCGATGTTCGGCCAGCTGCACAACGCGGGGCTGCTAGGTCGGGTGCCGCTGGCGGTGCTCGCGCTCGGCGGCGAAGCCCTCGGCGTCGCCGCGTGGCGGGCGATCCAAACCGAATGCGCCCGAACGGCGATGACGGCCTTCAACTGCTACGGACCCACCGAGACCACGGTCGAGGCCGTCGTCGCGGCCATCGGCGAACACACCCGGCCGACCATCGGGCGTCCGACCCGCAGCACCCGCGCCTACGTCCTGGACGCCTGGCTGCGGCCGGTGCCCGACGGGGCCGCCGGCGAGCTGTACCTGGCCGGCGATCAGCTTACCCGCGGCTACCTCGGGCGCGCGGCCGAAACCGCAACGCGTTTCGTCGCCGAACCGAACGGCCGGGGCACCCGGATGTACCGCACCGGAGATGTGGTGCGCCGCATGCCCGACGGTGGCCTCGAGTTCCTCGGGCGCAGCGACGACCAGGTCAAGATCCGCGGTTTCCGCGTCGAGCCCGGCGAGATCGCGGCCGTGCTCTGCGGCCACGACCGGGTGCGCGGCGCCCACGTGATGGCCCGCCACCACGCCCATGGGCCCCGGCTGACCGCCTATGTGGCGGGCGGGCCCGACCGGCCGGCGCTGGCCGAACTGCGTGCGATGCTGCTCGACCGGCTGCCGCGCTACCTGGTGCCTCATCACATCGTCGTCGTGGACGAGTTGCCGCTGACCCCGCACGGCAAGATCGACGAAAAGGCTTTGGCGGCAATTGATGTCGTCGATGGCCCCGCCGTCCCGCCCGATACGCCGACCGAGGCGACGCTGGCCCAGGCGTTCACCGACGTCTTGGGCGGCGCCGACGTCGACGTCACGACGAGCTTTCTGGACTTGGGCCTGGACAGCATCTCGGCCCTGTCGGTCGTGCAGGCCGCCCGCCGTCGCGGTCTGGCCCTGCGGGCGCGGTCGATGGTGGAGTGCGACAGCATCCGCGAACTCGCGGCGGCGATCGACTCCGACGCCGCCCGGCACGCGGCGCCGGGCGGCGCCGCAGAGTCCGGCGAACCGATCCCGGTGTTGCCCAGCGTTCATTGGCTCTACGAGTACGGCGATGCCCGACGGCTCGCGCAGACCGAAGTCATCAGGCTGCCCGACACGATCACCCGAGACGGTCTGGCGGCGCTGCTGCGCGCGGTCATCGACGGGCACGAGGTGTTGCGATGCCGGCTGGACCGCGACGCGATGACGCTTGTCGCACAACCGAACGTCGACATCCTCACTGAGGCGTGGGTGGGCGGCGAGCCGGCCAACGACGTCGCCAAGCATGTCCTCGAGGCGGTGGAGAGCCTCGACCCGCTGGCCGGTCGGCTGCTGTCCGCGGTGTGGCTGCGCCGAGCAGACGAGCCCGGGCTGCTGGTGCTGACGGCCCATGTGCTGGCGATGGACCCGGCCTCCTGGCGCATCGTGCTGGGCGAGCTCGACGCCGGCCTGCACGCCCTGGCCGCGGGACGCACGCCGGTACCGGTCCGCGAGCACACCACTTACCGCCAGTGGTCACGCCTACTCGCCGAGCGGGCGAAAATGCTGACCACTCAAGCATTTTGGGCCGCCGAATTGCGGGGCGCCGATCCGGCGCTGGGCGCCCGCCGGTTGCGGACGCAGACCGACCGCGCCGGCGACCTGGCGGTCAGCGTCTCAGCCTGCGGGCCAGAGCTCACACGGCGGCTCCTCGCGGCGGCGCAGCCGATGGGCGAACTGCTGATCACCGCGGCCGCCCGGACGGTGACCGCGTGGCGGAGGCGGCGCGGTCAGGACACCCCGGCCCCGCTGTTGGCGCTGGAGACGCACGGCCGCACGGAATTGGGAATCGACACCGATACCGGCGACACCGTCGGGTTGCTCAGCGCGATCTACCCGTTGCGCATCCACTCCGACGGGCCCACCGACTTGGCCCGAATTCCCGGCAGCGGCGTCGATTACGGCCTATTGCGTTACCTGCGGCCCGATACCCGACTGCGCGAACTCCCCGAACCGCAACTGCTGCTCAACTACCTCGGCAACCTCCACGTCGGCGTCGGGGACCTCGAGCTGGATCGCGAGCTGATGGCCGAGGTCGACCGGGTGCCCGAGCCCGACCAGGCGGTGCGCCACGAACTGACCGTGGTTGCCGGCATCCTCGGGACCGGTGCCGACCGCGTGCTGGCCACCCAGTGGCGGGTGCTGCCCGACATTCTGGGTGAGGCGGAAATCGCCGAGCTGCAAGGACTTTGGACCGAGACATTGCGGGAGATGGCGGAATGAGCACACTTGCGATCCTCGGCGCCGGAGCCAAAGCCGTGGCCGTCGCGGCCAAGGCATCGGTGCTGCGCGACATGGGCGTCACAGGAGTTGACGTCCCCGGCATCGTCGCGGTCGACCGCATCGGGGTGGCGGCCAACTGGCAGGCCAGCGGAGGATGGACCGACGGTGCGCATCGGCTGGGCACCAGCCCGGAAAAAGACGTCGGGTTTCCCTACCGCTCTTCGCTGGTGCCGCGGCGCAACGCCGAGCTCGACGAGCGGATGACCCGCTACAGCTGGCAGTCGTACTTGATCGCCACCGCGTCGTTCGCAGAGTGGATTGACCGGGGGCGCCCGGCGCCGACCCATCGCCGGTGGAGCCAGTACCTCGGCTGGGTCGCCGACCAGGTCGGCCTGAACGTGGTGCTCGGCCAGGTCGAACGGCTTGCGGTCGACGGCGACCGCTGGGTGCTGCAGACCCACGAAACGACCGTGCACGCCGACGCCCTGATGATCACCGGCCCAGGACAGGCCGAAAAGTCCTTGCTCCCGGGCAATCCGCGCGTGCTGTCGATCGCCCAGTTCTGGGACCGGGCCGCGGCGGACGACCGGATCAGTGCCGAGCGGGTGGCGGTGATCGGTGGCGGTGAGACCGCCGCGTCGATGCTCAACGAGCTGTTCCGGCACCGGGTTTCCAGCATCACCGTCATCTCCCCGCAGGCGACGTTGTTCACCCGGGGCGAGGGATTCTTCGAGAACTCACTGTTCTCCGACCCCAGCGACTGGACCGACCTGACGCTGGACGAGCGCCGCGACGCGCTGGCGCGCACCGACCGCGGGGTGTTCTCGGCGAACGTGCAGGAGGCGCTGCTGGCCGACGACCGCATCCACCACCTGCGCGGCCGGGTTGCCCACGCCGTGGGCCGCGACGGGCAGATCCGGCTGACGCTGTCCACCAACCGGGGCAGCGAGAACCTCGAGACGGTGTACGGTTTCGATCTGGTCATCGACGGCTCCGGCGCCGACCCACTGTGGTTCACCTCGCTGTTCGGTCAGGACGCCCTCGACTTGCTCGAACTCGGGTTGGGTGGCCCGCTGACCGCCGACAGCCTGCAGGAGGCGATCGGCTACGACCTGGCCGTCACCGACGTCACCCCAAAGCTGTTCCTGCCCAACCTTTCCGGACTCACCCAGGGTCCCGGCTTTCCCAACCTGAGCTGCCTCGGGTTGCTGTCCGACCGGGTGCTGGGTGCCGCTGGGCTGTCGGCGGGTTCTGGAACCCAACGAACGACGAGGAGAAGCGATGAGCACCAACCCCTTTGACGACGACGACGGCGCCTTCTATGTGCTGATCAACGGGGAAGAGCAGCACAGCCTGTGGCCCGCGTTCGCCGAAATCCCGGCCGGCTGGCGCGCGGTCTTCGGCGAAGCGAGCCGGTCGGCGTGCCTGGACTACGTCGACGAGAACTGGGCCGACCTGCGGCCCAAGACGCTGCGCGAGGCCATGGCGGGCGACTGAGCGCCGCCAGCGTGCCCGTACCGTGACCCGCCCGAGACCAAGAACAGCGGGCGCCGGGGGCAGAATCACAACTCTTACTCACCAGGGGGAGGACCTGACCATGAGAACGAAACCCTTGAAGTCCTTGGCCATCGGCGCGATAGCGATGGGCGCGGCGGCCGTCGGCGTGACGTCCGTCGCTCCCGCCGCCGCCACACCGCTGCCGCAGGATCCGCCGCCGGCGCCGGGACTGCCGAGCCCGGACCAGTTGTCCAACCTGTGCGTCCAAGCCACCGATCCCGGCGTGTCGTACACGACTAAGACCAACCTGGTCCAAAACGGCATCGCTCCGGACGAGGGCCATGTGGCCGACCATGACCTGCGGAAGGCGTACCGCAACGGAAACTTCCCGGAGACGTTCGCCGTCACGAACATTGCGCCGGCCGGCCCGAACGCGGCCCAGGCCGACGTGGCCATCTCGGGTCCGAGGTTCGCCGGGCCCGTCGAAAAGCACCTCGCGTTCGTCAACGAGGGCGGCAACTGGATCCTGCAGCACGACGCCGCGATCGCGCTGATACAGGCCGCCACCGCGACGAACTAGCAAAGCCGAGTGGCCTGTGCACCCACATAGCGGGCGCACAGGTTGTTCACACGGCGTGGCCGTAACGTCTCGGTGCGCAAACACGAAACAACAATCGAAAGACGCACATTGGCACGGTCCGTCGAGCGTGCCCGCCCAAGGGGGGACCATGAAAACCGTTAAGTTCTTCGCCGGCGGTGCGGCAGCGCTGGCCGTCATCGGGGGAGCGGCCGCCGGCATCACGTCCATTGCGGCGCCGGGTGAGCAGGCCTCGGTGCGGCTGATCGCGGTCGGCGCGCCGTTGCCGATGGACCCGCCCCAGGCGGTAAACGTGCCCACGGCCAATCAGTTGACCGGTCTGCTGAACAGCCTTGCCGATCCCAGCGTTTCGTTCTCCAACAAGAGCAACCTGGTCGAAGGCGGCATCAGCGGGATCGAAGCGCACGTCGCCGACAAGAAGCTGCAGAAGGCGGCCAAGAACGGCGACCTGCCGCTGACGTTCGGCGTCTCCAACATCCAACCGACCGCGGCGGGGTCCGCGACGGCCGACGTGGCGGTCTCGGGTCCCAAGCTGACGTCGCCGGTGACCCAGAACGTCACGTTCGTCAACCAGGGCGGCTGGGTGCTGTCGCGCTCCTCGGCGATGGAGTTGCTGCAGGCCGCCGGTCAGTGATCGGCGCGCACGGCGCGCAGGTCTAGTTTGGCGATCCGGTCCGGGTCGGCCAGCACATCGATGCTGGCCACCAGCCCGTCGCGCACCACGAATCCCATGATGGCCGTCGGCCGCCCGGCAACGAATATGACCGCGCCGGCGGCGCCGTTGACAATCGCCGGGCGCACCTCGCGCTCCGGTCCCGCGTAGCCGCGGGCGAGTTTGGCCACGGCTGTCGGGCCCTCGGCGCGGAATACGTTGGCGCCCTTGCCCAAATCCCCCCGCAAAACGACGCCGGGATCGAGCACCGACACCAGGCGGTCGAAATCGCCGGCGCGGCCCGCGGCGAAGAACGCGTCGACCGCCTCTCGTTGCGCGGCGACGGCGCTGTCGGGGGCCGGATCGGCCTCCTGGATGCGCCGGCGGGCCCGGCTGGCCAGCTTGCGCGTCGCCTCCGGCGTCCGCTCCACGATGGGCGCGATCTCGTCGAACGGTACGGCGAACACGTCGTGCAGCACGAAGGCCAGCCGCTCGGCCGGCGGCAGCGTGTCCAGCACGACAAACAACGCCAGCCCCACCGCGTCGGCCAGCATCGCCCGGTGTTCGGGATCGAATTCGCCCTCGGCATCGACGATCGGATCCGGCAGCTGCCCGACCGGTTCCTCACGGCCGCGCCCGTGCCGGTCGCGCAACGCATTCAGGCAGATGCGGGCCACCACGGTGGTCAGCCAGGCGTCCAGGTTGGCGATGTCCCCAGCTCCGGTGAGCCGCAGCCACGCCTCCTGCACGGCGTCCTGGGCGTCGTCGACCGAGCCCAGCATGCGGTAGGCGAGGGCGCCCAGCCTCGGCCGCGCGTGCTCGAAGCGCGCGGACAGCGAAGCGTCCGCCGCGGTCACGCGCGACCGGTCTCGGGCAGGGCGCAGACCCGGTTACCGGAGAAGCCGGAGGACCCGATGTCGAGCGCGATGTTGAACCGGGCGCGCAGGTTCCCCAGTGTGATGACGTGGGTCAGACCGACGAGTTGCGGCGTGTCGAAGTGGGCGCGCAGCGCCTCGAAGAGCCCGTCGCTCACCTCGACCGGGGTGCGGCTGATCGCGGTGGCGTACTCCAAGATCAGCTTGTCGAGCTCAGAAAAGCACGACGCGTTGCGGTAGTCGGCCATCCCGAGCAGCTCCTCGTCGGTGATTCCCCATTGGCGGGCGATCTGTGAACCCAGGTCGATGCAGTACTCGCAGCCCACGGTGGTCGCCGACTTCAACTCGGCCAGCGCGCGCTGGCGGGGGCTGAGGATATCCAGCTTCGACTCGGCCTGCTCCAGCTTGCCGTAGGCGTTGAGCAAGCGCGGGATGTGCGCGTACATGCGCAGCGGTTCCAGCATCCCCGCCGTCTCCAGGCCGGCCATTTGCGACAGCTTGCGCTTGGTGAAGAAGAAGGCGATCTTGGCGCCCAGTGTGGCGTCGCGGTCCGAGACTCCTTGCAGCCGAGGCATGGCGGTCCTCCTTGAATGTCGTCCTACTAGGTCGACACCGGGCGACGCCCTAACGTGACGGCTAGGCCGATGGTGGCGACCCGCGGCGCCCGGCTACGCCGCGCTTGCGATCGCCACTAGGCCTGCTGGCTCAGCGGCATATCCATGTCGAACACCCGGGCGTGCAGCACCGTGCGGTTTCGCAGCGCGGCGCGCACGGCACGGTGCAGGCCGTCCTCCAGGTAAGTGATGCCCCGCCAGCGCACGGCGTGGGGAAAGAGGTCGCCGTAAAAGGTGGAATCCTCCGACAGGAGGCGGTCCAGCGCCAGCACGGTCGTCGTCGTGACCAACTCGTCGAGCCGGATCTGCTGGGGCGGTATTTGGGACCAGTCCTTGTAGGACAGCCCGTGATCCGGGTATGGCTTGCCCTCGCGCACACCCTTGAAGATCATCGGCGGGCCTTCATCGACGTCCGCGAAGCGTCGCCTGGGCCCGACCGGTACATGCAGGACAGGCTAGCGGGGAACTCGCCGGAGTTCGCCGCCAGCCGACCGCTAATGGCGGTTGGCACCCTTGGCGACCCGTAAAATGGACGCAATCAAGGAGGTGGGAGCCGATGGGAAGCGCCGACGAGCGTCGCTTTGAGGTGCTGCGCGCCATCGTCGCCGACTTCGTCGCCACCAAGGAACCGATTGGTTCGAAGTCATTGGTGGAGCGGCACAACCTGGGCGTCTCGCCCGCCACGGTCCGCAACGACATGGCGGTGCTGGAGGCCGAGGGGTACATCACCCAGCCGCACACCAGCTCCGGGCGGGTGCCCACGGAAAAGGGCTACCGCGAATTCGTGGACCGGCTCGACGACGTCAAGCCGCTGTCGTCGGCTGAACGGAGCGCGATCCAAAGTTTCCTGGAATCCGGCGTCGACCTCGACGATGTGCTGCGCCGCGCGGTGCGCCTGCTGGCGCAGCTGACCCGCCAGGTGGCGGTGGTCCAGTACCCGACGTTGTCGACGTCGACCGTGCGCCACCTGGAGGTGATCGGGCTGACGCCGGCGCGGCTGTTGATGGTGGTCATCACCGATTCCGGCAGGGTGGACCAACGCATCGTCGAACTCGGCGACGTCATCGACGACCACCAGCTTTCCCAGCTGCGCGAGATGCTCGGCCAGGCCTTGGTGGGCAAGCGGCTTTCCGCCGCGTCGACCGCGGTCGCCGACTTGGCCGGGGAGCTGCACGGGCGCAGCGGGCTGGCCAACAACCTCAGCGACGCCGTCGGCCGTTCGGCGACGGTGTTGCTGGAGTCGCTGGTGGAGCACACCGAGGAACGCCTGCTGATGGGCGGCACCGCCAACCTGACCCGCAACGCCGCGGACTTCGGCGGCTCGTTGCGGTCCATCCTGGAGGCCCTCGAGGAGCAGGTGGTGGTGCTGCGGTTGCTGGCCGCCCAGCAGGAAGCCGGCAAGGTGACGGTGCGCATCGGCCACGAGACGGCCGCCGAGCAGATCGTCGGGGCCTCGATGGTGTCCACCGCGTACGGTCACTCCGATACCGTGTACGGCGGCATGGGTGTGCTGGGTCCCACCAGGATGGACTATCCGGGAACTATCGCCAGCGTGGCTGCGGTTGCGATGTATATCGGCGAAGTGTTGGGTGCCCGATGACCGTGCCCCCGCACCGGAGTTTGTGGACGGCCGCGTAGCCGCGGCTTAAGACGTTTCAGGAGAGTCAGGCGTGGCACGCGACTATTACGGGCTGCTCGGCGTGAGCAGGAACGCCAGCGATGCGGAGATCAAACGCGCGTACCGCAAGTTGGCGCGCGAGCTGCATCCGGACGTCAACCCCGATGAGGCCGCGCAGGCAAAGTTCAAGGAGATCAGCGTCGCCTACGAGGTGCTGAGCGACCCGGAGAAGCGACGGATCGTCGACCTAGGGGGCGATCCGCTGGAGAACGCCGCCGCGGCCGGCGGCGGTTTCGGCGGCTTCGGGAACCTGGGCGACGTGTTCGAGGCCTTCTTCGGCGGCGGCTTCAGCGCGGGCTCGGCCTCGCGCGGGCCCATCGGGCGGGTCCGTCCCGGCTCGGACTCGCTGCTGCGGATGCGGCTGGACCTCGAAGAATGCGCGACCGGGGTGACCAAGCAAGTCACCGTCGACACCGCGGTCCTGTGCGACCGCTGCCAGGGCAAGGGCACCAACGGCGACTCCGTGCCCGTTCCCTGCGACACCTGCGGTGGCCGCGGCGAGGTGCAGACCGTGCAGCGTTCGCTGCTGGGCCAGATGGTGACGTCACGGCCGTGTCCCACCTGCCGCGGTGTCGGTGTGGTCATTCCCGACCCGTGCCACCAGTGCATGGGCGACGGCCGGGTGCGGGCCCGCCGGGAGATCAGCGTCAAGATCCCGGCCGGCGTCGGCGAGGGCATGCGCGTCCGGCTCGCCGCCCAGGGCGAGGTTGGGCCCGGGGGAGGGCCGGCCGGTGACCTCTACGTCGAGGTCCATGAGCAGGCCCACGACATCTTCGTACGCGACGGCGACGACCTGCACTGCACGGTCTCGGTGCCGATGGTCGACGCGGCGCTGGGCGTCACCATCACCATCGACGCCATCCTGGACGGCACCAGCGAGATCACCATCCCGCCGGGCACGCAGCCCGGCACGGTCATCACGCTGCGCGGCCACGGGATGCCGCACCTGCGCTCGGGCGCCCGGGGCAACCTGAACGTCCACGTCGAGGTGGTGGTGCCGAGCCGCCTGGACCACCGCGACACCGAACTGCTGCGCGAGTTCAAGGACCGCCGCAGCCGCGATGTGGCCGAGGTCCGCTCGACACACGCCGGCGGCGGGCTGTTCAGCCGGCTCCGCGAGACGTTTACCGGGCGCTAGTTCCCCAGGAGCCCCGCACGTGGTGGCCACGCTGTTTTACGTTGACGCACTGCCCGATGCCGGCGAGTTGGCCGTCGTCGAGGGCGACGAGGGCTTCCACGCCGCCACCGTGCGGCGAATTCGTCCCGGCGAAGAACTGGTGCTCGGCGACGGCGCCGGAACCCTCGGCCGGTGTGTGGTGGAGAGCGCGGGCCGCGATGGGCTACGGACCCGGGTCCTGGAGCGCTGGACCGTGGAGCCGCCGCGCCCCGCGGTGACGGTGGTGCAGGCGTTGCCCAAGTCCGACCGCTCCGAGCTGGCGATCGAGTTGGCCACCGAAGCCGGCGCCGACGCGTTCCTGGCCTGGCAGGCGGCCCGCTGCGTGGCAAGCTGGGAGGGCGCCCGGGTCGACAAGGGCCTGCGCCGGTGGCGCGCCGTCGCCCGTTCGGCGGCCCGGCAGTCCCGCCGGGCGCATATCCCGCCCGTCGACGGCCTGGTGTCCACCGCGGCGCTGACGCAGCGGGTTCTCGATGAGGTGGCGGCCGGGTCCGCGGTGCTGGCCCTGCACGAGTCGGCGGCCGATCGGCTTGCGGATAACCATGTAGCCCAAGCGGATTCGGTATACCTGGTGATCGGTCCCGAAGGAGGCATCGCGCCCGCCGAGATCGCCGCGCTGACCGAGGCGGGCGCGGTGGCGGTCCGGCTCGGGCCGCAGGTGCTGCGGACGTCGAGCGCGGCCGCGGTGGCACTCGGGGCGCTGGGCGTGATCACCCCGCGATGGGATCAACATGCGGATACACAATCGCCGGCGAACGAACCGTTGGGACACAGTCCTGACCGGCGGTAGACTGCAAGCCAGGATTTCACCACGTCAGGACCCCAGAAGGCAGGCATCGGAAACCACGTGACGCCCCGCGAGACCAGCGCTGCTGACGCAGCATCGACCTCCCAGGTTCGCAGCAGCATCAACGTTCCGCCCGATCTAGTCGTGGGCCTGCTCGGTTCGTCAGACGAAAACCTGCGCGCCCTGGAACGCACCCTCAACGCCGATCTGCACGTGCGCGGCAATGCCGTCACCATCTCCGGTGAGCCGGCCGACGTCGCGCTGGCCGAGCGTGCGGTCTCCGAGCTCATCGCCATCGTGGCGGGTGGCCAGCCGCTGACGCCGGAGGTGGTGCGGCACAGCGTGGCGATGCTCGTCGGCACCGGCAACGAATCACCGGCCGAGGTACTGACCCTGGACGTCTTGTCTTGGCGTGGCAACACGATCCGGCCCAAGACGCTCAACCAGAAGCGCTACGTCGACGCCATCGACGCAAACACGATCGTCTTCGGGGTCGGCCCCGCGGGCACCGGCAAGACGTATCTGGCCATGGCCAAGGCCGTGCACGCGCTGCAGACCAAGCAGGTGAGCCGGATCATCCTGACCCGCCCGGCGGTGGAAGCCGGTGAGCGCCTTGGCTTTTTGCCCGGCACGCTCAGCGAGAAGATCGACCCGTACCTGCGGCCGCTGTATGACGCGCTCTACGACATGATGGACGCCGAGCTGATCCCGAAGCTGATGTCGGCCGGGGTGATCGAGGTTGCGCCGTTGGCATACATGCGTGGCAGAAGCCTGAACTCAGCGTTCATCGTGCTCGATGAGGCGCAGAACACCACCGCCGAGCAGATGAAGATGTTCCTCACCCGGCTGGGCTTCGGGTCGAAGATGGTCGTCACCGGCGACATGACTCAGATCGACCTTCCGGGCGGCGCGCGATCGGGCCTGCGGTCCGCGATCGACATCCTCGACAGCGTTGAGGACATCTGTATCGCGGAGTTGACGAGTGTGGATGTGGTGCGCCACCGGCTCGTTTCGGAGATCGTCGAAGCCTATGCCCGCTACGAGGAACCCGGCTCGGGGATGAACCGGGCGGCCCGGCGGGCGTCGGGTGGCCGAAGCCGCCGATGAGCATCGAAGTCTCCAACGAGTCGGGCATCGACGTCTCCGAAGCGGAATTGGTCAGCGTCGCGAAATTCGTGATCGCAAGGATGGACGTCAACCCGAGCGCCGAGCTGTCGATGGTGCTGCTGGACACCGCGGCGATGGCCGACCTGCACATGCGCTGGATGGACCTGCCCGGGCCGACCGACGTGATGAGCTTTCCGATGGACGAACTCGAACCGGGCGGGCGGCCCGACGCGCCCGAGCCCGGGCCCTCGATGCTGGGCGACATCGTGCTGTGCCCGGAATTCGCCGCCGAACAGGCGGCCGCGGCGGGCCACAGCCTGGGGCATGAGTTGGCGCTGTTGACAATTCACGGCGTGCTGCATCTGCTCGGCTACGACCATGGTGAGCCGGACGAGGAAAAAGAGATGTTCGCCCTGCAGGACCGGTTGCTCGAAGAATGGGTCGCCGAACAGGTCGAGGCCTACCAGCAGGATCGCCAACAAGAACGCGACCGCCGGTTGCTGGACAAATCAAGGTATTTCGACAATTGACCGGAGTGTCCCAGCTGCTCGGCGCGATCGCCCTGATCGCTCTCGGCGGGCTTTTCGCGGCGATCGACGCCGCCGTCAGCACCGTTTCGATGGCCCGGGTGCAGGAACTGGTGCGAGAAGAGCGACCCGGCGCGGTGTCGCTGTTCAAGGTGATGAGCGAGCGACCCCGCTACATCAACTTGATGGTGCTGCTGCGCATCATCTGCGAGATCACCGCGACCGTCTTGTTGGTGGTGTTCCTTTACGACAACTGGGGCATCAAGTGGGGGTTGTTCGGCGCGGCCGCGATCATGGTGGTGACCAGCTTCGTCGTGATCGGAGTCGGACCCCGCACCCTCGGCCGCCAGCACGCGTATTCCATTTCCTTGGTGACGGCCCTTCCGCTGCGAGCGATTTCGTGGTTGCTGATGCCGCTCAGCCGGTTGCTGGTGGTGCTGGGCAACGCGCTCACTCCGGGCCGGGGATTGCGCAACGGCCCGTTCGCCTCCGAGATCGAACTGCGCGAGGTCGTCGACCTCGCCCAGCAGCGCGGGGTGGTCGCCGCCGACGAACGCCGGATGATCGAGTCGGTCTTCGAGCTCGGTGACACGCCGGCCCGCGAGGTGATGGTGCCGCGCACCGAGATGATCTGGATCGAAAGCGACAAACTCGCCAGCCAGGCGATGAACCTCGCCGTGCGCAGCGGGCATTCCCGCATCCCGGTCATCGGCGAGAACGTCGACGACATCGTCGGGGTGGTGTACCTCAAAGACCTTGTCCAGCAGGCCTTCTCGTCTCCCGACGGCGGGCGGGACACCAAGGTGTCGGAGGTGATGCGCCCAGCGGTCTTCGTGCCGGACTCCAAGCCGCTGGACACGCTGCTGCGTGAGATGCAGCGCGACCGCAACCACATGGCCCTGCTCGTCGACGAGTACGGCGCGATCGCCGGCCTGGTCAGCATCGAGGACGTGCTGGAAGAAATCGTCGGCGAGATCGCCGACGAGTACGACGAGGCGGAAACTGCCCCGGTAGAAGACCTGGGCGACAAACACTTTCGGGTTTCCGCGCGGCTGCCGATCGAAGACGTGGGGGAACTCTACGACGTGGAATTCGACGATGACCTCGACGTCGACACCGTGGGCGGCCTGGTCGCCCTGGAATTGGGCCGGGTGCCGCTGCCGGGGGCCGAGGTGGTGTCGCACGGCCTGCGGCTGCGGGCCGAGGGCGGCCCGGACCATCGCGGGCGAGTGCGCATCAACACCGTCCTGCTGAGCCCGGCCGAGCCCGACGGCGCCGACGGGTCGACGGACGGGGAGGCGGAGTGACTGAGGAACTGGACGCCGAGGACGCCAAGCTGGTGGTGCTGGCGCGCGCCGCGATGGCCCGCGCGGAAGCCGACAGCGGCGCCGCGGTCCGCGACACCGACGGCCGCACGTATGCGGCCGCGCCGGTCGACCTGCCGTCGCTGAAGCTGACCGGGCTGCAGGCCGCGGTCGCCGCCGCCGCCTCCGGTGGGGCGACCGGTCTCGAGGCGGCCGTCCTGGTGGCCGGATCCGCCGACGATCCCGGGATCGTCGCGGTTCGCGAACTGTCGCCGACGGCCGTGATCATCGTCACCGACCGCGCCGGCAACCTGCTATGAGCGCCGAGACGCCGGAATTCCGTTCGGGTTTCGTATGTCTGGTCGGCCGGCCGAATACCGGCAAGTCGACGCTGACCAACGCCCTCGTCGGCGCCAAGGTGGCGATCACGTCGACGCGGCCGCAGACCACCCGGCACACCATTCGCGGGATCGTGCACCGCGAAAGCTTCCAGATCATCCTGGTCGACACCCCGGGCCTGCATCGGCCGCGCACCCTGCTGGGCAAGCGGCTCAACGACCTGGTCCGCGATACCTACGCCGAGGTCGACGTGATCGGTCTGTGCATCCCGGCCGACGAGGCCATCGGGCCGGGTGACCGCTGGATCGTCGAACAGATCCGGGCGGTCGCGCCGAAGACCACGCTCGTCGCGGTCGTCACCAAAATCGACAAGGTGCCCAAGGATCGGGTGGCCGCGCAGCTCGTTGCCGTCAGCGAATTGGTCGGCGGCTCAGCCGAAATCGTGCCGGTATCGGCGGTGACCGGGGCGCAGGTCGACGTGCTGATCGACGTGCTCGCCGCGGCGCTGCCCGTCGGCCCCGCGTACTACCCCGACGGCGAGCTGACCGATGAGCCCGAGGAGGTCCTGATGGCCGAGCTCATCCGCGAGGCCGCCCTGGAGGGGGTGCGCGACGAGCTACCCCATTCGTTGGCGGTGGTGATCGACGAGATCAATCCGCGGGACGACCGGGACGATCTCATCGACGTGCACGCCATCCTCTACGTCGAGCGGGACAGCCAGAAGGGCATCGTCATCGGCAAGGGCGGCGCGCGGCTGCGGGAAGTGGGTACCGCCGCGCGGGCCCAGATCGAGAAGCTGCTGGGCACCAAGATCTACCTCGACCTGCGCGTCAAGGTGGCCAAGAACTGGCAGAGCGATCCCAAACAGCTTGGTCGGCTTGGTTTTTAGCCCTCAAGTTTTTTCTGCCTCGTAACGGGTAGCCGCCCAGCATGACGCAACCACAACTCGCACTGATAACCGGCGCGTCCAGCGGGATCGGGTTCGAACTGGCCAAGCAGTTCGCCCAACACGGCTACGACCTCGTCGTGGCGGCCGAGGACGATGCCATCCACGACGTACCCCAAAAGCTGTCCCAGTACAGCGCGGCCGTCCAGCCGGTGCA
Organism: Mycobacterium sp. IEC1808; assembly: GCF_002101935.1. Classification (NCBI taxonomy): domain Bacteria; kingdom Bacillati; phylum Actinomycetota; class Actinomycetes; order Mycobacteriales; family Mycobacteriaceae; genus Mycobacterium; species Mycobacterium sp. IEC1808. Next base: position 446,072 of record NZ_LQPV01000005.1, read on the forward strand.
GGTGGACCTGCGCAGTCCGGACGGAGTAGAGCACCTGTACCAGAGCACGATCGAAGGCGACCGCGTGCTGGCGGCCGCGGCGCTCAACGCGGGTGTCGGCCGCGGGGAGATGTTCCTCAAGAGTGAGCTCGCCGACGACCTCGCGATGGTCGATCTCAACGTGCGCTCGACGGTGCATCTGGCCAAGCTGGTGCTGCGCGACATGGCGAACCGTGACGCGGGCAAGGTGCTTTTCACCTCGTCCATCGCGTCTCAGATGCCTGGTTCCTATCAGCCCGTCTACAACGCGTCGAAGTCGTTCATCCAGTCGTTGGCCGAGGCGCTCCGCGACGAATTGCGCGACACCTCAATCACTGTCACGGCCTTGATGCCCGGCCCGACGGACACCAACTTCTTCGCCCGCGCCAAGATGGTCGATTCACTGATGGGCAGGATGCCCAAGGACGACCCCGCTCAGGTCGCCCGTCAGGGTTTCGAGGCGCTGATGCGCGGCGATCAGAAAGTCGTTGCCGGCTCGGTCTTTTCGAAGTTGATGGGCGCCGCGAACCGCGTGCTGCCCGACGACGTCAAAGCCATCGGCAACCGGGTCATGTCGATGCCTCGCGCCAACGGCAACTGAGTCAGGCGAGCACCCGGATCGTCTCCATCGACGGATCGGCCGCGTCCGGCACGTTCATCCCGGCGCGCACACCGGAGCGCAGGTAGTCCAGCACCGCGTCATTGAGGCACTCGCCGGGAACCACCGCCGGAATGCCGGGCGGATACGGCGTGACCTGCTCGGCTGAGATCCGCCCCGCCGCCCGATCGCTCGGCACGGCCTCGACGCGCCCGAAGAACGCGTCGCGCGGCAGGCAGACGTTCTCCAATTGCAGCTCGTCGGGCGATGGCAGGTCGATTTGCGGTGGCGGCTCGAAATCGTCGGCTGCCTTGCGCCATTCGGTCAGCGCCTGGATGAGACGGTCGGCGGTGGTCTTGTCGTCGGCGAAGGACAGCGTCGCCAGGATGCGGCGGTGATCGCTCATTCCGATGTCGACGTGAGCGTGCGCGCGCAGCCAGTCGGCGGCCTGGTAACCCGAAGTGCCCGTGGCCGATACGTCCATCAGCACCTGCATTCGGTCCAGGTCGTGTGATGCCTGCACCCCGAGCAGCTCGTCGTCGAGCACCTCCACATCGGGAATGCGTTCGATCTCATCGCGCAGCTGATGTGCCAAATCCAGTGCGGTGCCCAGTAATTCGTGACCCTGTTCCACCATCTGCCGCCGCCAACCGTCTATCGCCGAATACACCAGCACGTTGGGGCTGGTGGTCATCAGCAGGTCCGCGCACGCCGAGAGGCGCTTCTGATCGATCAGATCCCCCTGCAGGTGAAACACCGAGCCCTGCTCGAAGCCCGCCCCCATCTTGTGCACGCTGACCACGCAGACGTCCGCGCCCGCGTCCATCGCCCAGGTGGGTAGGTCCTCATGGAATGGCAGATGCGCGCCCCACGCCTCGTCGATGATCAGCGGCTTGCCGCGCGCGTGGCACACCTCGGCGATTCCGGCGATGTCGGCGCAGGTGCCGTACGGGCTGGGGCTCACGACCAGCGCACCGGCGGCGTCGGGGTACTTCTTCCACGTCTCCTCCACCTCGTGTGGGGAGGGTGGATGCGAGAAGTGATGCTCGGCGTCCCAGCGAGGGGTGATCCAACGGGGCTGCATGCCCGAGAAAATCAGGCCCGCGACGATGGACTTGTGGCTGTCCCGGCTCACCAGCAGGCTGCCGTCACCGCCGGCCACGGCCATCATCGCCGCCTTTACCGACAGCGAACTGCCGCAGGTGGAAAACCAGGCGACGTCGGCGCCGACGGCGTCGGCCATCAGGTCCTCCGCGCGCTTCAGGTACTCGTTACTGGTCTTGCGGTCGTCGAGGCCGCCGCTGGCCAGCACGTCGTCGAGGAACGGTTCGCGACCCAGCACCGCAAGGACCCGGTCGTCGGTGCCGCGACCCTGCCGGTGGCCCGGTGGAGTGAACCCGTAGCGGTTCTTGTCGCGGTAGTCGGCCAGTGCGTTCAGCAGTGGAGCATCGGATTGATCCATTGCAGGGGGATACCCGGGTTGTCGCGGGCTATGTGCACAGCCGGCGGCGCGACTATCTGCGCGGCGGCGCGCCGGCGGGCGGCGTGTCGCTGCCGGCATGCCACCACACCGTCGGCTGCTTGGTCGACCAGCCGCAGACGGCCTCCAGCTCGGCGGCCAGCGAGATGAGCAGCCCCTCGCTGTTTGCCGGGCCCATCAGCTGCACGCCGATTGGCAAACCATCGGAGGTGAATCCGGCCGGCACGTTGATGGACGGCCAGCCCAGCAGGTTCCACGGCCAGGTCAACGGGCACGCGGCGATCATGGCGCGGTCGGTGCCGAAGCCGCCCAGCCGGTCGAAGGCGCGCGCCAGCGGCGGCGGCTGCGCGGTGGTCGGCGCGAGCACGACGTCGACGATGTCGAAGATCGAGCCGACCCGGCGCTGGTCGGCGGCTTCGTGGCGACGGGCGCTGCGCAGGATCGCCTCGCCCATCACGTGGCCCACTCGCATGTTGGACAGCGTGCGGGGGTCCCAGATGACGCCGTCGCCCAGCCGCTCCTCCCACTCCCGCAGCCCGGCGGTGGACCGCGCCAGGAAATTCCACGACAACCGCAGGCCGTAGTCGGGGTTGCCGGGCACGACGGTGTGGCCCAGGAGCTGCAGTTGCTTGCCGACGGCCCGGGTCGCGGCCAGGATCTCCGGGTGCAGCTTGGCCCGGAAACCGGTGTACGGGAACCGCGTTGACAGCGCGATGTTGAGCGGGCCGGGCGCCTTCCCGACATAGTCGGACGCCGTGATCGGCGGCGGTTTGTGCCGGTCGCCCTCGACGTTGCCCGATGCGGCGTCCAGCACCAGCGCCGCGTCGGCGACGGTGCGCGCCAACACGCCGTTGACCGTGATTCCGTTGAACGCCTCCGGCAACGGCCAGGTGGAGATGCGGCCGCGCTGCGGTTTGATGCCCACCAGGTGCGTCCAGGCCGCAGGGATGCGCACGCTGCCGGCGCCGTCGGAGCCGATCGCGGCGGTGACCAGGCCGGCGGCCACCGCGGCCGCGCTGCCCCCCGACGATCCACCCGGCGTGTGCCGGCGCGACCAGGGGTTGCGGGTGTGTCCGAAGCCAGGGCCGCTGGTGAACGGCCATTGGCCCAGTTCGCAGGTGTTCGTCTTGCCCACGATCACCGCGCCGGCAGCTTTCAGGCGGCGCACCACCTCGGCGTCCTGGGTGGCGGGCGCGACGTAGCCCTCGGTGCCGAACGCGGTCGGCACGCCTTTGACGTCGACGTCGTCCTTGACCGCGATCGGGATGCCCAGCAGCGGGGCGGTGTCGCCGGCCGCGCGGCGCCGGTCGGCCTCCGCCGCGTCGGCCAGCGCCGATTCGGTCAGCACCACCCGGAAGGCATTGAGCGTCGACTGGCTCGTGTGAATGGCGTGCAGGGAACGGCTCACCAGAGTGGTGGACGTCACTGCGCGGCTGGCCAGCTGATAGAGCAGGTCGGTCAGCGTGGGCAGGCGCTGGCCGCCGGATCCCGAACCCGGGCCAGAAAGGGCCCCGAAAGCGGACCCGGAAGCGCCAATCACGGGGTACGAGACTAACGGCGCGGATACCCGGATTGTCGCGGCGGGGTGCAAAACTATTGTGATGCGGCTATATCGAGACCGGGCCGTTGTGCTGCGCCAGCACAAGCTCGGCGAGGCCGACCGGATCGTCACCCTGCTGACCCGCGATCACGGGCTGGTTCGCGCGGTGGCCAAGGGCGTTCGCCGCACCCGCAGCAAATTCGGCGCGCGACTTGAGCCGTTTGCTCACATCGACGCGCAACTGCACCCCGGGCGCAACCTGGACATCGTCACCCAGGTCGTCGCCATCGATGCGTTCGCCACCGACATCGTCAACGACTACGGCCGGTACACCTGCGGGTGCGCGATGCTGGAAACCGCCGAGCGGCTCGCCGGTGAGGAGCGGGCCCCGGCCCCGGCCCTGCACCGGCTTACGGTGAGCGCGCTGCGGGCGGTCGCCGACGGCCGCCGGCCCCGCGACCTGCTGCTGGATGCCTACCTGCTGCGTGCCATGGGGATCGCCGGATGGGCGCCGGCGCTCACCGAGTGCGCGCGCTGCGCCACGCCCGGCCCACACCGGGCGTTTCATATCGCCGCCGGGGGCAGCGTCTGCCCACACTGCCGCCCGGCCGGTTCGACCACCCCGCCGCCGGGTGTGCTGGACCTGATGACCGCGCTGCACGACGGCGATTGGGAGGCCGCCGAGGCGTCGCCGCAATCGCACCGCAGCCACGTCAGCGGATTGGTGGCCGCGCACCTGCAGTGGCATCTGGAGCGTCAGCTCAAAACGTTGCCGCTGGTGGAGCGGACGTATCAGGCCGACCGCACAATCGCCGAACGGCGCGCAGCGCTGTTCGGGCAGGATATGGCCTGTGGTTGAGCGCAAGCCGAAGTCGACCGACTTCCCGCAACTGCCCCCCGCTCCCGACGATTACCCGGTCTTTCCCGACAAGTCGACCTGGCCGGTGGTCTTCCCGGAGTTGCCGCCGTCGGCCGATGGCGGCCCGCGCCGGCCGCCGCAGCACATTTCGAAGGCGGCCGCGCCGCGGATCCCGGCGGACCGACTGCCCAACCACGTCGCGATCGTGATGGACGGCAACGGTCGCTGGGCCACCCAGCGTGGGCTGAGCCGCACCGACGGCCACCGGGCGGGCGAGGCGGTGGTGATCGACATCGTCTGCGGCGCAATCGAAATCGGGATCAAATGGCTCAGCCTGTACGCGTTTTCGACCGAGAACTGGAAGCGGTCCCCCGAGGAGGTCCGCTTCCTGATGGGGTTCAACCGCGACGTGGTGCGCATGCGCCGCGTCAACCTCAACGCGATCGGGGTCCGGATCCGGTGGGTGGGTTCACGGCCCCGCCTGTGGCGCAGCGTCATCAATGAACTGGCGGTCGCTGAGGCGATGACGGTCGGCAACGACGTCATCACGGTTAATTACTGCGTGAACTACGGCGGCCGCGCCGAAATCGCCGACGCCGCAAAGGATATTGCCCGGTTGGCGCAGGCCGGCAGGCTTAACCCGGAACGCATCACCGAGGCGACGATCTCGCGCCACCTGCAACGGCCCGACATCCCCGACGTCGACCTTTTCCTGCGGACGTCGGGGGAGCAGCGGTCCAGCAATTTCATGCTGTGGCAGGCGGCGTACGCCGAGTACATCTTTTCCGACAAGCTGTGGCCCGACTACGACCGCCGCGACCTATGGGCGGCCTGCGAGGAATACGCCGAGCGCAACAGAAGATTCGGGAGCGCCTGATGCCATCACTGCAGGAGCGTCTGGTGTCGATACTGCGCGACGTCCTTCCCGTCGACGAGGAACCAGACGGCGCACTCACGTTGCGCCACAACGGCACGCTGGCGTCGTTGCGGGTGGTGAACATCGCCGAGGACCTGGACCTGGTCTCGCTGACGCAGATCCTGGCCTGGGACCTGCCGCTGACCAAGAAGGTCGGCGACCAGATCGCCAAGCAGGCGCGCGACAGCAACTTCGGCAGCGTGACGCTGGTCGAAAAGGTCAGCGACAAGGCGGTGCAACGCAATTCCGGCAAGGGCGCGTCCAAAACCGGAGACGTGATGCTGCGCTATAACTTTCCCGGCGGCGGGCTCACCGACGACGCCCTGCGCACCCTGATCCTGCTGGTGCTCGACACCGGCGCCGAGATTCGGCGTTCGGTAACGGGTTAGGACACGGCGGATTCGGCCGGCACGATGGCCACCGAACCAAGGTCCTCGCGGGCGCCGGTCCGCAACAGGGAGTGCATGCGGTTCGGGTCGTGATCGACCGGCCGGGTCGAGTCGATGAATCGTTCGACGACCTCGACGAAGCGATCCGGGTGGTCGTGATGCGGCACGTGCCCGGACTTTTCGAAGATATCCAGGCGCGACCCGGCGATCGCCGCGTGGGCGGTCCGGGCGTGGCTCACCGGGATGACGACGTCGTCCTCGCCCCAAATGATTTGCACCGGAATGGATTGCACCAAGTAGCTGCGATCCAGCATGGTGACGTATTGGCCGCGGCCGTCCACCACCGATCGCAGGGTGCGTGCAAACGCCGCCAGCGCGCTGGGGTCCTTGAAGCCCTCGAGCAGCCGCACGGTGTCGACCGCGTCGCGACCGAACTTGGTGGAACCGAGCAGGGCCTGAACGGCGCGCCCAAGGACCCGCATCGCGGGCAGCGCGCCGGGCACGCGCACCATGGCCAGCGCCTCGCTGCCCATCGGCATCGCGGCCAACCGCAGCGCGAAGCTGACGTCCGACTCGACACCGCCCGCGCTGACCAGCACGAGGCGCTCGACCAGATGCGGGTACTGATAGGCGAACTGCATCGCCACGCCGCCGCCGAACGAATGCCCGACGACGGTGACCCGCTCGATGCCCAGCACGGCGAGCAGGTCGCGCATCCCGTTGGCGAAGGCCGGCAGCGAGTAGTCGGCGCGCGGCTTGTCGGATTCGCCGTGGCCCAGCAGGTCCGGCGCGATGACGGTGAAGCGCTGCGCGAGCTTGGCGTGCACCGGCCCCCAGGACTCGGATTTGTCGCCGACGCCGTGGATCAGCAGCAGGGCCGGTCCGGATCCGGCGATCCGGAAGGCGCGGCGGTAGCCGTGGATGGTGCGAAACTGCAGTGACGGGCCCTCGACGTCGCGCACCGGCCGCAGGTGGGGGGCGGGTTGCTTCCGCATCGTGTTCTCGCTTCCCTTGAGTTCTGGTTGCCTCGGCCCGTGGGCCACTCATGGGTAGGAGCACGCAACGGTCGCGTATCGGACGCTTTTTTCAGAACTTTTTCCGGTCAGACAAAAACACGACTTCCGCGCCGCGGCGGTTCAGCCTAGGACGCGCACTCCGCGCAGGTTCCGAAGATTTCGATGGTGTGGCTGACGTCGGAGAAGCCGTGCTTGGCGGCCACCTGGGCCGCCCATTCCTCGACCTCGTGGTCGCCCACCTCGATGGTGGCGCCGCAGTGGCGGCACACCAGATGGTGGTGATGATGCTCCGAGCACCTGCGGTAGACCGACTCGCCTGTGTCGTTGCGCAGCGTGTCGACCAATCCGGCCGCGGCCATCGATTGCAGCGTGCGATACACGGTGGTCAGACCGATGTTCTCGCCGCGCCGGCGCAGCTCGTCGTGCAGCTCCTGGGCGGACCGGAACTCGTCGAGCGTCTCAAGCAACGTGGAAATCGCCGCGCGCTGGCGGGTGGCGCGGACGCTGGTGCCGGTCATGGAGTGTCCTCACTCGCGTGGGCGACCGCGTCGACGACGATGTGCGCCAGGTGGTGGTCGGCGAGCCGGTAGAGCACCTCGCGGCCGGATCGCTCCCCGGCGACCACGCCGGCCGCCTTGAGGATCTTCAGATGCTGGCTGACCAGCGGTTGTGGCACGCCGAGGGCGTCGACCAGTTCGTGCACGCAGCGCTGCGATTCGCGCAACTGCAGCACGATGGCGATCCGCACGGGTGCGGCCAGCGCGCGCAACAGCTCGCCGGCGGCGTCGAGAATCTCGCGCGACGGCGGCACGGGATATTCGGGGAACCTCGCGTGCTCGGCAGCGGCGCCGCCGTGCTGGTGAGGCATTCCGCCCAGGTCGGGGCGTGCGTCGTCGGGCGCCGCGGTCTGCGCCGGGCCGGACTGAGGAAGGGGCACAGAGGAGGACATCGTCATCCGAGAGTCATCACCTCAAGAAGTGCCGGGTCGTATGGAAGGGCCGGACGGAGTCATGGTCGGCTGCTTTCCACTGTCACATGCATGATGACGCATGTCAAAGACCGGGGCGGCGGTCGATACCATGGCTGATGTTTTGCGGGCGGCCTTCGCCGCCCACCTGTTTGCCCGGATCTTCGAGAGGGAGTGCACTGCCCCGTGGCGTCCGTCATCGACACAGTTGTCAACCTGGCCAAGCGGCGGGGCTTCGTCTTTCCCTCGGGTGAGATCTACGGCGGCACCAAATCGGCTTGGGACTACGGTCCGCTGGGCGTGGAGCTAAAGGAGAACATCAAGCGCCAGTGGTGGCGCGCGGTGGTCACCGGCCGCGACGACGTGGTCGGCATCGATTCGTCGATCATCCTTCCGCGCCAGGTCTGGGTGGCCTCCGGCCACGTCGAGGTTTTCCATGACCCGCTGGTGGAGTGCATGAACTGCCACCACCGGCACCGTCAGGACCACCTGCAGGAGGCATGGTTCGCCAGGAACGCGGCCAAGGCGGGGATCGACGACCCCGAGTCGGTGGCGATGACCGAGATCGTCTGCCCCGATTGCGGCACCAAGGGCCAATGGACCGAGCCGCGCGAGTTCAACATGATGCTCAAGACCTATCTCGGGCCCATCGAAACCGAGGAGGGACTGCACTATCTGCGGCCCGAAACCGCGCAGGGCATCTTCGTCAACTTCGCCAACGTGGTGACGACGGCCCGCCGCAAGCCGCCGTTCGGCATCGGGCAAATCGGCAAGAGCTTCCGCAACGAGATCACGCCAGGCAACTTCATCTTCCGCACCCGCGAGTTCGAACAGATGGAGATGGAATTCTTCGTCGAGCCGTCGACCGCCAAGGAATGGCACCAGTATTGGATCGACACGCGGCGCGACTGGTACATCGACCTCGGCATCGATCCGGAGAACCTGCGACTGTACGAGCACCCCAAGGAGAAGTTGTCGCACTACTCGGACCGCACCGTCGACATTGAGTACAAGTTCGGTTTCGTCGGCAACCCGTGGGGCGAGCTGGAAGGCGTCGCCAACCGGACCGACTTCGACTTGTCAACGCACGCAAAGCATTCCGGCGTCGACCTGTCGTTCTACGACCAGGTCAACGACACCAGGTACACCCCGTACGTCATCGAACCGGCGGCCGGCCTGACGCGGTCGTTCATGGCGTTCTTGATCGACTCCTACACCGAGGACGAGGCCCCCAACGCCAAGGGCGGCATGGACAAACGCACGGTGCTTCGGCTCGACCCGCGGCTGGCGCCGATCAAGGCCGCGGTGCTCCCGCTGTCGCGACACGCCGACCTGAGCCCCAAGGCCCGCGACCTGGCCGCCGAATTGCGCAAGAACTGGAACATCGATTTCGACGACGCCGGCGCCATCGGGCGCCGCTACCGGCGCCAGGACGAGGTCGGTACGCCGTTCTGCGTGACGGTGGATTTCGACTCGCTCTCCGACGACGCCGTCACCGTGCGTGAGCGCGACAAGATGACCCAGGACCGGGTGGCCATTGGCGCCGTCGCCGACTACCTGGCCGCGCGCCTCAGGGGCTGCTAGGCCGCGGTTCCTGGACCCGCGGATTCACCGCGCCGGCGGCAAATCTGGATTTGGTCAGAAAAACGGTTTCGGCAATTCCGGGCGGGCATCGGTGTCGGGGTTTTCAGTTCTTCACGAACTTTGTTCGAAGAGTTTCACTCGCGTTTCGCGACTGCGGAGCCGGGTACGTGTATTTGCGTGTCAGCGCCCGTGCCGGGTTCTCGCAAACCTTGCGGTGTAGTCCCGGTCTTCGGACAGCCGGGTTTGCCTTTCGCGAGCTTTTTGTCCGGACAGTTGCCCGGTTTAACGGGGCGGGAGGATCGCGTGGTGTCGTCGGGCCCGAAAAAGGGGACTGATTTCGTGAAACGCCGTGTTTTCATTGCGCGTAACGCTTACGATCCAGTGGTGGCGGCGGGCGTGTGTCTAGTCGCCGCAGTTGACGTTGGCTACGTAGTTGTCGGAGCCGTTGACGCGGCTGGATTGTTGGGGTTGTGATGGTTCCTGCTTTTACGTTCTTTCCCCCGGAAATCAACTCGGCGCTGATGTTCGCCGGCGCGGGGTCGGGGCCCCTGTTCATGGCGGCGTCGGCCTGGGACTCGTTGGCCACGGATCTCGCGGGCGCGGCGGCGTCGTTCCAGAACGTCGTCACCGGGCTGACCGACGGGCCGTGGGCGGGTCCGGCCTCGATGTCGATGGCGGCGGCGGCGACGCCCTACGTGGGGTGGCTGAGCGCGGCCGCCGGGCAGGCCGAGACGGCGGCCCTGCAGGCCCGAACGGCGGCCTCGGCGTTTGAGACCGCGTTGGCGGCGACGGTGCCCACGCCGGCGGTCACCGCCAACCGCGTCCAGCTGATGGCGCTGATCGCGACGAACATCCTCGGGCAGAACACCCCGGCGATCTTCATGACCGAGTTCGAGTACATGGAGATGTGGGCCCAGGACGTGGCCGCCATGTTGGGCTACCACGGCGGCGCACTCGGAGTGGCCGCGGCGTTGCCGGCATTCAGCCCGCCGCCGGTGAACCTGTCGGGCCTGACGGGCCTGCTGTCGGCGCCCCTTACTGGGGTGGCCTCGCAGGCCGGCAGCTTGGCCTCGTCGGTGGGCAGCGCGATCGCCGCTTCGGGCGGGGTCGCGGCGGTCGGGTCAGCGGTGTCGCAGGCGTCGGCCCTGGCCTCCGCGGCGCCGATTTCGTCGCTGTCGACGGTCGCCCAGGTCGGCATGATGCCGGTGAGCATGATGATGTCGCCGATCATGATGGCGGCCCAAGCGGGAATGAGCGGCACGAACGCGGCATCCCTGGCCGGCGCGACGGGTGCGGCCGTCGATCCGGCGAAGTTTGTCAGCAGCGCCGTTCCGGCGGGCATGGGCAAGGGACTCGGCGGCGGGATCGGCGGCCTGGGCGGCGCCGAGGCCGGTCTGGGCAAGGCGCGGCTGGTCGGAGCGATGTCGGTGCCCCCGAACTGGCAAGGATCGGCGCCGGCGCGGATGGTCAGCGGCGCCATGTCCGGCCTGGGCAGCGAGATGAACGGCGCGGCCGCCGCGGCGGCCGGTGCGCCCATGGGCGGCGGCATGCCGATGATGCCGATGCCGATGGGCGGCATGGGTGCCGGCGGAGGCATGCCCGGCGGGATGTTGGGCCGCGGAGGGGCCAGCCCGACGCATGTGGTCCAGCAGCGGCCCAGCGTGGTACCGCGTACCGGCGTCGGATAGTCCTAAATCAGCCAACCAAGGGCGCGGGCGACACCCGGGGAAATGGGTGTTGCCCGCGCCTTCGGCATGTTTACCGGCGGCGAACTGATTCTTTTTCCGCAGTGGCCCACCGAAACGGCCGCCGTGCGTCCCAACACGATTTTGGGACCGACGCTCAAGCCGTCAAATCTCTCGCCCTCCCGCGCGCCGTCAGCGCTGGCCGGGCCGGAACATGTTGCGTGGCAAGGGCTTCCGGCCTGGCCGCGAGTGCACGGGAAATCGGGCGGGCGGGGCGCGATGGCGGCCGCCGCTCCGCTCGGGACCTAGCCATCGGCGCGCCGCTGTTCGCGCACCTGTTCTAAAAGGAGCGAAATCCATCAAACACGGGCATTGTGCTTCGGATTGACTTACGATGCGAAGTACTCGGTGATGGTTTTTTCACCACCGGGTTCGAATGTACGGAGACGGCTGTGGAAGGGGGCAGCGTGCTATTGCCTCTTGGTTCGCCGCTGCCGGACGATGCGGTAGCGGCGAAGCGTGGTGAGTCCGGCATGCTCGGCGGCCTATCGGTTCCCCTGAAGTGGGGTGTAGCCGTGCCGCCGGATGACTATGACCATTGGGCACCGGCGCCGGAAGAGGGCGCCGATGCCGGCAACAAGGCGACCGACGGGCTGAACCCGGAGGCCACCGCAGAGGGCATGGACGAGTGGAACGAATGGGCCGAATGGAGCGAGTGGCAGGGCGAGGCGGAACCTAGCTTCAACTTGCCGCGGACTACCGGCGTGATACCGACTTCTCCAGCAGCCGGCTGAGAGACAGGGAGTATCGGGCCATCGGCTTCAATGCCGCGTAACAGCCAGTTACGACGGCCAACCTGTATCACAAGGCAAGAAATTCATCCAGAAGGAGAAAAGGCAACATGGCAACACGCTTTATGACTGACCCGCATGAGATGCGGGCGATGGCGGGCCGCTTTGAGGTCCACGCGCAGACCGTCGAGGACGAGGCTCGCAAGATGTGGGCGTCGTCGATGAACATCGCCGGTGCCGGCTGGAGTGGCCAGGCCCAGGCGACCTCCTACGACACCATGGGTCAGATGAATCAGGCGTTCCGCAACATCGTGAACATGCTGCACGGTGTGCGCGACGGGCTGATCCGCGACGCGAACAACTACGAGCAGCAAGAGCAGGCTTCTCAGCAGATCCTCGGCAGCTAGCCCCCACACTTTTATTTCAGGAGGAAAACATGACCATCAATTACCAGTTTGGCGATGTGGATGCCCATGGTGCGACGATTCGCGCCCAGGCCGCGTCGTTGGAGGCCGAGCACCAGGCCATCGTTCGCGATGTGCTGGCTGCTGGTGACTTCTGGGGTGGCGCCGGTTCGGTGGCCTGCCAGGAGTTCATCACCCAGTTGGGTCGTAACTTCCAGGTGATTTACGAGCAGGCCAACGCTCACGGCCAGAAGGTGCAGACGGCGGGCAGCAACATGTCCAGCACGGACAGCGCCGTCGGGTCCAGCTGGGCCTGATTCGCAGCTTCAAAGCGGGGCCGCACACCAACCGGTGTGCGGCCCCGTTCTTTGTCCGCCGGGTCTCAGAACCGCCCGCCGCCACCCATGAGGCCGCCCCCGGACGAGCCGCCCCATGAGCCCGAGGCGCTCGGGCCGCCGCCGAACGAGGTGGGGCTCCAGCCGCCGAACCCACCGCGCATGGCCCCGCTGAGCAGGTCGCCGATGATGATCCCGCCGATCATGGCGCCGGTGTCGCTGCTGCCGCGGCGGGCATAGAAACGCTGGGCCTGCTGGACGTCCGCGTTCGCCAGCGCCTGGGCGTTGGCGGCCAGCGTCGATGCCGCGTTGGCGTGGGCGATCGCCTCGGACACGTTCGTCGTCTTCTTGTCCCGTGCAGCCTGCAGGTGTCGGTTGGCCTCGGCGAGCCGGGTCCGCGCCTCGGCTCCGATGCTGCCCCGGCGGGTGTCGATGTACTCGGAGACGGCGCGCACCCGCGCCTGCGCGGTGAAGACGGCCTGCTCGAATGAACGCTCGAGCCGCTCGGCGGCCGCCTCCTCCTGGGCGACGGCGTCCCGTACCCGATTCAGTGCGGCGTCCGCCTTCGTCAGCCTGGCGAACGTGCCGAGAGGATCGGCGGCTCCGGCGCCGCGGGCTCCCATGACGGCCGCGGCCGCCTCGTCGCGCGCGGCGGTGAGTTCGGCGGCGCGGCCCGCCCCGGCGCCCCGCGCCTTCTGCAGCTGCTCGTCGGCGCGCTTGACGCCCGCCTGGATCTCGTCGATGAGCGAGGGCAACGCGGCGACTGCGTGCCGGACGTCCTTGTCCGCGTTGTCGATCGCGTCCAGCAGCGCGCGGGCCTGTCCGAGCGCCGCCTCGGCGGCATGGATCGCGTCGACCAACGAGGCCTGCTGACCGCCCGCGACGCCGGCCAGCTCGCGGGCGGAGCCGATGTTGCGGTCCGCGAACGCCAGCCTCTCGTTGGTGCTTGCGATATTGCCGGAGACCGAAGTCAAGGCCGCGGCGTCGAACTCCTTGCGCAGCTCGGCCAGCCGCTGCTCGGCGGGGGCGATGCGGGCGGTGAGCTCCACGTACTGCTGGGTCAGCGCGTCCAACCGTGCCGGCGCGTTCACCACCAAAACCCGCAGCTCTTCGAACGCCTGCCGCTGTGATTCGAGTTCGCGGTTGGCGCGCGCCGCCGAGACGATCACCCGGGTCAGCATCTCGCGGCGCTGCGCGGGCGTCTCGGGCACGCTGTCGTCGAGCTGCTGGCGGATCGTGAAGGCTTGCGCCAGAGTCGCTTTGGCGTTGTTCACCGCCTGGGTAAACGGTTGGGTTCGCTCGTCACCGAACTCGTCGATCGCCAACGTCAACTCGTTGGCGCTGGTGCGCACCGCGTTGTCGACCTCCACCACCAACGAGCGCGACAGGTCGTCGAGGGCCGCCAATGACACCGCGGCCAGCGCGTTGGGATCGGTGGGATCGATGCGCCGCGCCGCGGCCAACTCGGCGGCGCGCCGCCGCCGGCGCCGGTAGCCCATCACCACCAGCAGGACCACGACGGCGACGACAACAACGCTCAACGCGACCAGCAGGGCCAGGCGAGTCGACGATGACGGCGACTTGTTGAGCCCGTTGGCCGCCGCGACCGCGGCACCAGCCCAGTCGCCGTCGTGCAGCGCGGGCTCGATCTTGGTGCGCCGCAGCTGATCAACCTGACCCGCGTTGACGCTCGTGATCGCCGACGGGACGAAGAACGCGTATGACCGGCCGGTGGTGGCGACGGCCAGCAGCGCGTCGTAGTCGCCCAAGTCGCTGACGGTTCGGGTGCGCCTCGCCCAGCTGTCGGCGCTTTCCCCGGAGAAGTCGTTGACGTAGACCACCCACAGCCGGATGTGGCGATCGGCGTAGAGCTTGTCGGTGGCCGACGTCACCGCGGCGCGCCCAGAATCCGAGAGCGCGTTCGCGTTGTCGATGATTTGGTCCGGCAGCCGAAACGGCGGTTGCGCGCCCGCCGTCGGCGCCAGCAGCAGCCCGGCGCCGAGACCCGTGAGGACCGTCAGGATCACGCCGAGCAGCCGAGCAGAGCGCATAGGTCAATCTAGCCCGCGTTCCCTGGCAGACTGTCCTGCGGTGAGTACGCATCAGCACGACCCCTACGACGACTTCGACCGTGAGCGCCGGGTGCGCGAAGCGGCGAAGACGGCGGGTCTGCCGGGCACGGAAGGCCAGCACCGCACCGACTTCGCCCGGGACCGCGCCCGGGTGCTGCACAGCGCCGCGCTGCGCCGCCTCGCCGACAAGACGCAGGTGGTCGGGCCGCGCGAAGGTGACAACCCGCGCACTCGGCTGACCCACTCGCTGGAGGTGGCCCAGATCGGCCGGGGGATGGCGGTGGGGCTGGGCTGCGACCTCGACCTGGTCGAGCTGGCCGGCCTGGCCCATGACATCGGCCATCCGCCCTACGGGCACAACGGCGAACGCGCGCTCGACGAGTTCGCCGCGGACCACGGCGGTTTCGAGGGCAACGCCCAGAACTTCCGGATACTGACCAGCCTCGAGCCCAAAGTGCTTGACGCGCAAGGCAATAGCGCCGGCCTGAATCTGACCCGGGCGTCCCTGGACGCGGTCACCAAGTACCCGTGGACCCGCGGTGAGGGTCCTGCACGCAAGTTCGGCTTCTACGACGAGGACCGCGAGCCCGCGGCCTGGGTCCGCCAGGGGGCGCCGGCGAACCGGACCTGCCTGGAGGCTCAGGTGATGGACTGGGCCGACGACGTCGCGTATTCGGTGCACGACGTGGAGGACGGCGTCGTCTCCCAGCGCATCGACCTGCGCGTGCTGGCCGACGAGGACGAGGCGGCCGCGCTGGCCAAGCTGGGGGAGAGCGAATTCTCCCGGGTGAGCGCCGACGACTTCATGGCCGCCGCGCGCCGGCTGTCGGGCCTACCCGTGGTCGCCGCGGTCGGCAAGTACGACGCGACGCTCGCGGCGGCCGTGGCCCTCAAGCGTTTGACCAGCGAACTGGTGGGCCGATTCGCCTCCGCCGCCATTGCGACCACCCGTGCGGCGGCCGGCCCGGGCCCGCTGCTGCGCTACCGGGCCGACCTGCAGGTGCCCGACCTGGTGCGCGCCGAGGTCGCCCTGCTGAAAATCCTGGCGCTGCAGTTCATCATGTCTGACCCCCGGCACCTGGAAACCCAGGCCCGGCAGCGCGAACGCATCCATCGCGTGGCGCACTGGCTGTACTCCGGGGCGCCCGGAACGCTGGACCCCATGTTCGCCGCGGCGTTCAACACCGCCGCCGACGACCGCGCCCGGCTCCGGGTCGTCGTCGATCAGGTCGCCTCCTATACCGAAGGTCGGCTGGAGCGGATCGACGCCCGTCAGGCGACCGGATAGCGTTACCCGCATGACCAAACTCAGCGCCGTTGCCGTCGCCTTGCTGTCGCTTCCCGTCGTGGCCCTGAACGCCTGCAGTTCGCCCCAGCACGCGACCAGCCAGACGGGCACCACGCCTGCGGTCCAAAGCGGTGCTCCGGCGTCGTCGACGTCGGGACCGGCGCCCGCCGCCGGATCGCTGACGGCGCAACTGAAGACGGCCGACGGCAAGGACGTGGCCACCGCAACCTTCGACTTCAGCAACGGCTACGCCACCATCACCGTCAAGACCGTTGCCGGCGGCATCCTCGCGCCCGGCCTCCACGACATGCACATCCACGCGGTCGGCAAGTGCGAGCCGAATTCGGTCGCCCCGAACGGCGGCCCGCCCGGGAACTTCCTGTCCGCCGGCGGCCATTTCCAGGCGCCCGGGCACACCGGGATGCCCGAGAGCGGTGACCTGACGATGCTCGAGGTGCGCCAGGACGGGTCCGCGTACCTGGTGACCACCAGCGACGCGTTCACCAGGGACCAGCTGCTGGCCGGGGAGAAGACCGCGTTGATGATCCACGGCGTCGGCGACCAGTCGATGGAGCGGATCGCGTGCGGCGTCATCGGGCCGGCGAGCTGATCGGCTCCGGCGTTTTAGACTGGGCCGATGGCCGGCCGGATCTCTGATCGCGATATCGCCGCCATCCGCGAACGGGCCCGCATCGAAGACGTCGTGGGCGACTACGTCCAACTCAAGCGCGCCGGCGCCGACTCGCTCAAGGGCCTGTGCCCGTTCCACAACGAGAAGTCACCGTCGTTCCACGTCCGCCCGAACCACGGCCACTTCCACTGCTTCGGCTGCGGCGAGGGCGGCGACGTGTACGCGTTCGTCCAGAAGATCGAACACGTCAGCTTCGTCGAGGCCGTCGAACTGCTCGCCGACCGGGTCGGCCACACCATCACCTACACCGGCGCCGCGGCCACCAACGTGCAGCGCGACCGCGGCAGCCGCAGCAGGCTGGTTGCGGCCAACGCGGCGGCCGCCGAGTTCTACGCGGCGGCCCTGGAGTCCGACGAGGCGGCACCGGCCCGCCAGTACCTGACGGAGCGCAACTTCGATGCCGAGGCGGCGCGGCACTTCGGCTGCGGGTTCGCCCCGTCGGGCTGGGACTCGCTGACAAAACACCTGCAGCGCAAGGGTTTCGAGTTCAAGGAGCTGGAGGCGGCCGGGCTGTCCCGGGAGGGGCGCCGCGGCCCGATGGATCGCTTCCACCGGCGGCTGCTGTGGCCCATCCGCACCGCGGCCGGAGAGGTGATCGGCTTCGGGGCCCGCCGCCTGTTCGACGACGACCCGATGGAAGCCAAGTACATCAACACGCCCGAGACGGCGCTGTACAAGAAGTCGTCGGTGATGTTCGGCATCGACCTGGCCAAGCGCGACATCGCCAAGGGGCACCAGGCCGTCGTCGTCGAGGGCTACACCGACGTGATGGCGATGCACCTGGCCGGCGTCACCACCGCCGTCGCCTCCTGCGGCACCGCGTTCGGCGACGAGCACCTGGCGATGCTGCGCCGATTGATGATGGACGACAGCTTCTTTCGCGGGGAACTGATCTACGTCTTCGACGGCGACGCGGCCGGGCGCGCCGCCGCGCTGAAGGCGTTCGGCGGCGAGCAGAACCTGGCCGGGCAGTCCTTCGTCGCCGTCGCGCCGGACGGCATGGACCCGTGCGACCTGCGGCTCAAATCCGGCGACGTCGCGCTGCGCGACCTGGTAGCGCGGCGAACCCCGCTGTTCGAGTTCGCGATTCGCACCACGATCGCCGAGATGGACCTGGACAGCGCCGAGGGCCGGGTCGCCGCGCTGCGCCGCTGCGTGCCCATGGTCAGCCAGATCAAGGACCCCACGCTGCGCGACGAGTACGCCCGCCAGCTCGCCGGCTGGGTGGGCTGGGACGACGTTGCGCAAGTGATCGAGCGGGTCCGCGGCGAGGCCAAACGGTCCAAGGTCCCGGCTCGCAGCGGCCCCGCATCCGAGGCTCCCCGCCGGGCCGAGCGCCAGCCGGCCGCGCCGGCCCCTACCGAGCCCAAGGAGTCGCGCGCCGCCCGTCCCGACCCGCGCGACCCGACCCTGTGGGCCCAGCGCGAGGCCCTCAAGTCGGCGTTGCAGTACCCGGCGCTGGCGGGTCCGGTGTTCGACACCCTGACCGTGGAGAGCTTCACGCACCCCGGCTACGCGGCCGTTCGGGCGGCCATCGAGGCCGCGGGCGGAACCTCGACCGGCGTCACCGGCGCCGAGTGGCTCGAGGCGGTGCGAGCGCAGACCACCTCGAGCCTGACGGCCGGCCTGATCAGCGAGCTGGGCGTGGAGGCCATCCAGGTCGACGACGAGAAGCTGCCGCGCTACATCGGGGGTGTGCTCGCGCGCCTGCAGGAGGTCTGGATGGGCCGGCAGATCGCCGAGGTGAAGTCCAAACTGCAGCGCATGTCACCCATCGAGCAGGGCGACGAGTATCACGCGCTGTTCGGCGACCTGGTCGCCATGGAGGCCTACCGGCGCAGCCTGCTGGAGCAGGCTAGCGGCGACGATCTGACGGTGTGAGGGCCGGATCCGCCGGTCGCTCGAGGTCGCGCTGGACCACGGCGGTCTGGTCGTCGATCTCGGTCAGGGTGACGAAGCCAGCGTCGGGTGAGATGCGGTTCGCGATCTTTCGGCGTCCCCCATCGATCATCGACTTGGCCACGGGGCTGCTGGTCAGCGCGCGATAGGTGCCGACGAGCTGCTCGTATCGGCGACGTCCGGCCTTCGAGCCCAGCACATAACCCAGTCCAAGTACCACGACATACCGGATCAAAGCGTTCCTCCCGACGATCGATGGCTCCATCCTGCCTCACTTTCGGCGGTTGGCGCGCGGGGCGGGTAGCGATCAGGCCCGGGG
Organism: Mycobacterium sp. IEC1808; assembly: GCF_002101935.1. Lineage (NCBI taxonomy): Bacteria > Bacillati > Actinomycetota > Actinomycetes > Mycobacteriales > Mycobacteriaceae > Mycobacterium > Mycobacterium sp. IEC1808. Next base: position 464,923 of record NZ_LQPV01000005.1, read on the forward strand.
CAGGGCACCTCCTACCTAGTTGGGCACGGTCGGGCCAGTACGCTAGAGTCGTCCGGCGATCGGTTTAATCCCCTGTAGCTCAATTGGCAGAGCATTCGGCTGTTAACCGAAGGGTTGGTGGTTCGAGTCCACCCGGGGGAGCGGGGTTAGTCTCGGTCACGCACGCTCTGGCCGTCACGTCGGCCATGGAACCCGATGCTTTCCAGTGCCTCTCAGGAGGGCTCATGGAATTCCTGGTCACCATGACCACGCACGTCCCGGACGGCACCTCCCCGGAGACCGTCGACGACGTGCGGGCCAGGGAGGCCGCGCATTCCCGCGAACTGGCCGAACACGGGCACCTGCTGCGGTTGTGGCGCCCGCCGCTGCAGCCGGGCGAATGGCGCACTCTCGGCCTGTTCGCCGCGACCGACGCGGAGGAGCTCGAGCGGGTGCTCGCGTCGATGCCCCTGCGCATCTGGCGCACCGACGAGGTGACGCCGTTGAGCCCGCACCCCAACGACCCCGCCGGTCACAGCAAGTAGTTCAGGCCCCATTCCCGTTCCGCGGCCAACCGGGCCGCGTCGACGCCGGTCTCGCTTTCGGCGGTTCCGCTGGCCAGGTCCACCAGCGCCGAAGCCAGCTTGAACAGCGGTACCTCGTACCGTTCGCTTGCGCTGAGCAACTCCCGAAACGCGGCATAGGTGCTGTACCTACGCCGCCCGACGAGTATCCCCACCGCCGTATCGAGCGCCCGGCTGGCCTGTTGACGGCCTTCATCGATATGCCGTTGGCCCGCAAGGGTTTCGGTCATCTGTCGACCACCTCCTGAAAAGTTCTGCCGCGCAACGAAATAGCGGAGATTAACGGAAAGGAATTGGGCAAAGCCACGTCTAGCGCAAGATGGGGCGCGAACGTCAGCGAATCAACGGCGACAACAGCGCGTCGAGGCCCGTGAAATAGGACCACTATAGGGCATGGGCACGGGCGCTGGTGTGACATATGTGATTGGCTCACAAGGGATTTAAACCTTGTGCACCGAGGGACGCGAGATCGCCCTCAGATCTGGAAGTCCTCGCCGTGCCACACGCCGGCCTCGGGCGGGCGGATTACCCGGCCATTCTGCGGGCCGTCGTTCAACGCCTCCAGCTTGGCCACTCGGGTGAGCAGGGACTGCAGGCTGACACCCACCAGGTCGGGCATCATCGAGTCGTCGGGGGTGCCCCGGCCGGCGCGGCTGATGACCTGCCCGGGAACCCCGACGACCACGGAACCCGACGGCACCGGCTTGACCACCACCGCGTTGGCGCCGATCCGGCTGTTGTCGCCGACTTTGATCGCGCCCAGCACCTTGGCCCCGGCGCCGATGATCACGCGGTCGCCGACGGTCGGGTGGCGTTTTCCGGTCTCCGCGCCGCTGCCACCGAGGGTCACGCCGTGGTACAGCGTCACGTCCTCGCCCACCTCGGCCGTCTCGCCGATCACCACGCCGGTCGCGTGGTCGATGAACAGGCCAGGGCCCAGGACGGCACCGGGGTGGACGTCGACCCCGGTGAAGATGCGGGTGACCTCCCCGAACGTCCGGGCGGCCAGCCGCGCGCCGCGGTTCCACAGCCAGTGGCTGACCCGGTGGGCCCAGATCGCGTGCACGCCCGGGTAGGCGAAGACGACCTGCAGCGTGGTGGGCTTGGCGGGGTCGCGCTCCCTGGCCGCCTGGATGTCCCGCCGCATGGCTGCGAGCATGGTCAGTCCGCCAAGTCGGCGAACAGCGCCGTGCTCAGATAGCGTTCGCCGAAGCTGGGCAGCACGACAACCACGAGCTTGCCGGCGTTCTCGGGCCGGCGGGCCACCTGCAACGCGGCCACCACCGCCGCGCCGGATGAGATGCCGGACAACAGCCCCTCTTCGCGGGCGAGCCGCCGGGCCATGGTCAGCGAGTCCTCGTTGCCGACGGCGATGACCTCGTCGACCAGATCCATGTCGAGGACGGGCGGGACGAATCCGGCGCCGATGCCCTGGATCGGGTGCGGCCCTTTCTGCCCGCCGGACAGCACCGGGGACGCGGCCGGCTCCACCGCGATGAACTGGGCCGACGGCTTGCGTTCCTTGATGACCTGGGCGACACCGGTGATGGTGCCGCCGGTGCCGACGCCGGCGACGAAGAAGTCCACCTTGCCGTCGGTGTCGCGCCACACCTCCTCGGCGGTGGTCGCGCGGTGGATCGCCGGGTTGGCCGGGTTCTCGAACTGCTGCGGCACGAAATACCGCTGGTCGGTCTTGGCCAGCTCCTCGGCCTTGGCGATGGCGCCGGGCATGCCGTCGGCGCCGGGGGTCAGAATCAGCTCGGCGCCGTAGGCCCGCAGCAGCATGCGCCGCTCGACGCTCATGGTGTCGGGCATGGTCAGCACGCACCGGTAGCCGCGTGCCGCGCACACCATTGCCAGCGCGATGCCGGTGTTCCCGCTCGTTGGCTCGAGGATGATGGTGTCGGGCTTGATCAGGCCGGCCTGCTCGGCCGCGTCCAGCATGGCGACCCCGATGCGGTCCTTCACGCTGTTTGCCGGGTTGAAGGATTCCAGCTTGGCGACGACGTCGGCGCCGGCGCCCTCGGTGACCCGGCGCAGCCGCACCAGCGGCGTGTTACCGATCAGCTGTGTGACGTCCTCGGCGATGCTCATGAAACTTCCTTACGCGATGTCGGTACAGGGCTCGTCGGCTTGCCAGGTGATGTCGAATTCGATTGCAACGTCTATTGGCACGATAAGCGCAACCGGAGTGAATCGCTGCGACGCCCCCGCGAATGCCTCGCCGGTGAGTACCCGTCCGGTGAGGTCGTGCGGTGTCGTTGCGGTCATTGTCATCGCCGATGTGCCCGGCGCGGGACGCACATAGAAGTCCGTCCCCGGCTGGACGATCTCGTCGATGCCCGAACCGTCGGCGTCGACCAGCGCGTGTCCGCCGGGCGCGCTGAGACTCAAAGGGATTCGCACCTGGAAGGGTCCTATGAGTTCGGATTCGGCGGTTGCATGGGTATCGACCAGTCGCGGCTCTTCGGAGTTGCGCAAGGCGGCGCTCGCCCCCGCGAGTAGGTAATTGTAGAGGTGCACGACCCGATCGGCATTGCGGTAGTGGCGGGCGCCGGTCAGCCAGAACCGGACATCGCCGATCGTCGCGCCGGGGGTGTCCGTCGTTGCGACGAGCCGGTAGTGGCGGTAACCGCGCCCACCGCCGCCGTGGCTGCTGGCCGACAGCGTGCTGCCGACGCCGAGGGTGCGCCGGTGTCGCCCCTTGCCGGCGTGGGCGGTCAGCTGTGAACCCGAAACATCCTGCCAGTCAACGCCATTGGAGGACTTTTGCAGTTTCACGTCGATGGTGGTTTCGGACGCCGTCCATACCGAGTACCCGCCCAGCTGTGGTTCGCCGTCGAATTCGAAGGTGATCACCGGCCCGGGAGCGCGGTCCACGGCGACGGGCTCGTTGAGCGGCCGGGTGTCCAAGGCCAGGCCGTTGGTGAAGTGCCATATCGCGGCCTGGGTGGCCGCGATGGCCTCGTGTTCGCTGAGGTTGGCCCGCCCCAGCGGGTAACCGGCGGCCCGCAACCGTTGGCTCAGCTCGGCGATGTGGCTCGTCGGAAAGGAGTGCCGCAGGATCCATTCGACCGCGGCCTCGCAGCCGCGGGCCCGCAGGTGGGGCAGGGCGGACCAGGTGCCCAGGCGGTAGCTCGACGGCAGGTGCGGTGCGATGCCGGTGAAGTCGAGCGAGTAGGCCAGCAGGTTGGGATGCAGCCGGATCAGGTCGGTGCGCGCCCAGCTGCCGTCGGCGAACACGATCCGGTCCACGGTGTGGGAGTAGGTGCCGCCGCGGTAGCGCGTCATGCGGGCGACGTCGGACGCCGGCCGAATAAGCACGCGCCGGCGGGTCGCGACCCGCGCCAGGGCGCGGTTGGGCATGGATAAGACGGTCATGGGTGGTTGATCTTCCTGAAAGGGTTCGACTGGCGCGCATCGATGCCGCGGGGCGGACCGCGGGTCCTGCCCGTTGCGGGGAAAGCGCGAGGATTTCTACGGCGTCGTTAGGGCGTCAGGAAATCAACAACAGCGACAACAACAGTCCATGGCGAGGCAGCGCGAAGGAACGAAGCGCAGCTGAACGGCCTGTTGCATGGCCCCCACTATAGGGCCCGCAAACACCGCTGTCAGATTTCGGGCTCGCTTGATTTCACTCACCCCCGGTGTAAACCTTCTGTATCACCTCCGTGCCCGCCTACGCTCGGCGCGCGCCACCGCTGACGGTGGGCGATCATGAAGCTGCCGCACTCGCAGCAGCGTTCGACCGAGCGGAAGGAGCGCGATGACGACGGCTCAGGGGGCTCAAAACGAATCCCAGGCACTGGGCGATCTCGCCGCCCGGCAGCTTGCCAACGCGACGAAGACCGTCCCGCAGCTCTCGACCATCACGCCGCGTTGGTTGCTGCACCTGCTCAGCTGGGTGCCCGTGGAAGCCGGCCTCTACCGGGTGAACCGGGTCGTCAACCCGGAGAGCGTGGCGATCAAGGCCGAAGAGGGCGCCGGCACCGAGGAACCGCTGCCCGAGACCTACGTCGACTACGAGACCAGCCCGCGCGAATACACGCTGCGCTCGATCTCGACCCTGGTCGACATCCACACCCGGGTCTCCGACCTGTACTCCAGCCCGCACGACCAGATCGCCCAGCAACTGCGGCTGACCATCGAAACGATCAAGGAGCGCCAGGAGTTCGAGCTGGTCAACAGCCCGGAGTAGGGGCTGCTGGCCCAGGCGACGCCGGAGCAGACGATCCAGACGCTCGGCGGGGCGCCGACGCCCGACGACCTCGACGCGCTCATCACGAAGGTGTGGAAGACGCCCAGCTTCTTCCTCACCCACCCGCTCGGTGTCGCGGCGTTCGGCCGCGAGGCCACCTACCGCGGCGTGCCGCCGCCAGTGGTGAGCCTGTTCGGGGCGCAGTTCATCACCTGGCGCGGCATTCCGCTGATCCCGTCGGACAAGGTGCCGGTGGAAGACGGCAAGACCAAGTTCATCCTGGTGCGCACCGGGGAGGAGCGCCAAGGCGTGGTCGGCCTGTTCCAGCCCGGCCTGGTCGGCGAGCAGGCGCCGGGCCTGTCGGTGCGGTTCACCGGGATCAACCAGTCAGCAATCGCGACGTACCTGGTCACGCTGTACAACTCGCTGGCCGTCCTCACCGACGACGCGCTCGCCGTCCTCGACGACGTGGCCGTGGACCAGTTCCATGAGTACAAGTGAGTACCGAGCGGTAGACGCCGAAAGCGAGTTGCCGATCGGAGCCGCCGAACTCGCGGCGCTGGCCACCCAGTTGTACGCGGCCAGCATCCGGCCCGGGCCGGACAGCCCGCCGCAGACGGCACCCGTCGCCCCGCGCGGAACGGTGCCGGACGCCACCGCCGCCACCTCGGCCGGACAGGCCGCCGCCGGCACGTCCGACTCCTACCTGCCGGCAGTCCCCGTCGTCGGCTTCACCGACATATACGTCCCCGCGCCGACATCGCCCGAGCCCGAAAGCCCGCCACAGACGGTGCCCGTCGCCCCGCGCGGCAACGTGCCCGATGCGACGGCCGCGCCGTCGGCCGGGGAGACGGCCGCGAGCGTCGCCGATCCCTACCTGCCACCCGGCGTCGCCGACCTCGCCGCCTTCGCGGTGCCCAGCGAGGGCATCGTTCCCACGGTGCCCGGGGTGCTCGCCGGGACGGTGCCGTCCGCTCCGGCGGCCCCCCGCGGTTCAGCGCCCGCGACGCCCTCGTGGCTGCCCGACGCGCCGCCGGTGCTCGATCTCGGCTGGTCCGACGCGCCACCGGTGGCGCCCGTCGGCGACGAGCACCTCTATCACTTCCTGACCAAGACGGATCCCGTGCCCCGCTTGCCCGACGAGCACGAGGTGTTCGACGTCAACGCGGTGCGCGCGGACTTTCCCATCCTGACCGAGACCGTCAACGGCAAGCCGCTGATCTGGTTCGACAACGCGGCAACCACCCAGAAGCCGCAGGCGGTGATCGATCGCCTGTCGCACTTCTACGCCCACGAGAACTCCAACATTCACCGCGCGGCGCACGAGTTGGCGGCCCGCGCGACCGACGCCTACGAGGAAGCGCGCAACACCGTCCGGCGATTCATCGGCGCCGCGAACGACGAAGAGATCATCTTCGTGCGAGGCACCACCGAAGCCATCAATCTGGTGGCCTACGCCTGGGGCGGCAAGCATTTGCTGCCCGGCGACGAGATCGTCATTACTCATTTAGAGCATCACGCCAATATCGTCCCTTGGCAACTGCTTTCGCAACAGACCGGTGCGATTCTGAAAGTGGCGCCGGTCGATGACGCCGGCAATTTGCTGATGTCGGAATTCGAGGATCTGCTTGGGCCGAAGACCAAACTGGTGGCCGCGACCCAGGTGTCCAACGCGTTGGGCACGGTGACACCGGTCGAGCAGATCGTCGAGCTGGGCCACCGCTACGGCGCGCGGGTGCTGATCGACGGGGCCCAGTCCATCCAGCACCTGCCGGTCAACGTCGCCGAGCTGGGCGTCGATTTCTTCGTCTTCTCCGGCCATAAGATCTACGGCCCCACCGGAATCGGCGTGCTCTACGGGACCGAGGAGGCATTGGCCGAAACACCGCCGTGGCAGGGCGGCGGCAACATGATCGCCGACGTGACGCTGGAACGCTCGCTGTATCAGGGACCGCCCAGCAAGTTCGAGGCCGGAACGGGCAACATCGCCGACGCCGTCGGCCTCGGCGAGGCGGTGCGCTACGTGCAGCGGTTGGGCGTCGAGCGCATCGCCGCCCACGAGCGGGCCCTGCTGGACTACGCGACCCCGCGGCTGGCCGACATCCCGGGCGTCCGCCTGGTCGGCACCGCGACTGAAAAGGCCAGCGTGCTGTCGTTCGTGCTGGCCGGACACGACCCGCTCGAGGTGGGCAAGGCGCTCAACGCCGAGGGCATCGCGGTGCGCGCCGGCCATCACTGCGCGCAGCCGATCCTGCGCCGCCTCGGCTTGGAGGCCACCGTCCGCCCGTCGTTCGCGTTCTACAACACCTTCGAGGAAATAGACGTCTTCCTCAGCGCGGTGCGCCGCATTGCCGAGGGCGGCGCGGGTGCCGGCTGAGGTTCGCCATATTTCTTCTTGTTGATTTCAACCCTGCGACATCTTCCGGGTCGGTTTTAGGCTTCCGAAGTGTTTTGTGTGCGCAGCCAGGCGAAGTGGCCGGATTGCGCGCTGCACACCGCTAATCCTTTGCGGTGACGGTAATCACGAAGTTTTTCGCTTCTTTCACTAAAACGGGGGCTGCATGAGCCGTATGGATATCTGGACGACGCGGGGGGCATGAACGAACCCCATGAACGGCACCGCCATCGCACGGCCCATGAACGCGCTGGGTCAGTTCTTTCTGCTCAGCCTCGAGGCACTGGTTGCCGCGGTACGGGGGCCGTGGGCGTGGCGTGAACTTTTCGAGCAGATCTGGTTCGTGGCGCGGGTTTCGATTTTCCCGACGATCATGCTGTCGATTCCGTACACGGTCCTCATCGTGTTCGTCCTCAACATCCTGCTCGTCGAGATCGGCGCGGGGGACCTTTCGGGCGCGGGTGCCGCGCTGGCGTCGGTGACCCAGGTCGGGCCCGTCGTCACCGCGATGGCCGTCGCCGGCGCCGGATCGACCGCGATGTGCGCCGACCTAGGCGCGCGCACCATCCGCGAGGAGATCGACGCGATGAAGGTGATCGGCGTCAATCCGGTTCAGGCGCTTGTGGTTCCGCGCATCATCGCCGCCACCTTCGTCGCGTTGCTGCTCTACTCGGTGGTCGCGGTCACCGGGTTGACGGGCAGCTACATCTTCGTGGTCTTCGTCCAGCACGTCACCCCGGGTGCGTTCATCGCCGGGATGACGCTCGTCACCGGCCTGCCGCAGGTCGTGATCTCGCTCATCAAGGCGACCCTGTTCGGGCTGTCGGCGGGCCTGATCGCCTGCTACAAGGGTCTTTCGGTGGGCGGCGGCCCGACCGGCGTCGGCAACGCGGTCAACGAGACCGTCGTGTTCTCGTTCATGGCGTTGTTCTTCATCAACATCGTGATCACCGCCCTCGGTGTGAAGGTGACCGCCAAGTGACCGACGCCGCACGCGAGCCCGGATGGCTGGCCGCCCTCGGGCCCAGGCTGGTCGCCAGCACCCGCAGGCTGGGCGAACAGACCGAGTTCTACGGCAGGTCGTTGGCCGCCACGGCCGAGGCGGTGCGGCGCTACCCGGGCGAAGTGCTGCGGCTGATCGCGGAGATGGGCATGGGCACGGGCGCGCTGGCGGTGATCGGCGGGACCGTGGGCATCATCGGCTTCCTCACGCTGACCACCGGCGCCCTCGTTGCGGTGCAGGGCTACGACACGTTGTCCAACATCGGTGTCGAGGCGCTGACCGGATTTCTCTCGGCGTTCTTCAACGTGCGCATGATCGCGCCGTGCACGGCCGGTGTGGCCCTGGCGGCCACCATCGGCGCGGGCACGACCGCCCAGCTCGGCGCGATGCGCATCAACGAGGAGATCGACGCGCTGGAAGTGATGGGCATCCGCGCGATCACCTATCTGTCGTCGACACGGATCATCGCCGGTGTCCTCGTGGTCATTCCGCTGTACGCGGTCGCCGTGCTGATGTCGTTCATCGCCGCCAAGTTCGGCACCATCTACATCTACGGGCAGTCGCGCGGCGTGTACGAGCACTACTTCTCCACGTTCCTGCGGCCCACCGACCTGTTCTGGTCCTTCCTGGCCGCGCTGACGATGGCCACGGGTGTGATGGTCGTGCACACCTACTACGGTTTCACCGCGACGGGCGGTCCCGCCGGCGTGGGGGAGGCGGTCGGTCGTTCGGTGCGGTCGTCGATGATCGTCACCGCCTTTGTCTGCCTGATGATTTCGTTGTCCGTCTACGGGCAATCCGGCAACTTCAACCTGTCGGGATGACGGCATGAGCAATCATCGTGACGACGGATCGCGCGCGCGAAACAGGGTCCGCAGCAGCAGGATCGACCCGATCTGGTGGGCGCCGACGCTGTTCATCGTCGTCGGGATATTGGTTGCGCTGACCGCGGCGTCCTTCTCCGGCAAGTTCCAGGAGTTCATCCCGCTGACGCTGGTGTCCGACCGCGCGGGCCTGGTGATGGAACCGGGCGCGAAGATCAAGCTGCGCGGGGTGCAGGTCGGCCAGGTCGCCTCGATCGGCACCGACGTGAAAGCCGCCCAGCTGCAATTGAAGATGCAACCGGGTCCGTTCAAATACCTGCCGAGCAACCTCGAGGCGGAGATCAAATCGACCACCGCGTTCGGGTCCAAGTACGTCGACCTGATCGTGCCCGACCACGCCAGCGCCACACCGCTCAAGCCCGGCGCGGTGCTGCGCTCCCGGAACGTCACCGTGGAAGTCAACACGGTGTTCGAGAACCTGCAGGCCGTGGTCAAGGCCCTGGATCCCGCCAAGCTGAACTCGATCCTGTCGGCGTTCGCGGAGTCGGTGCGCGGCAAGGGTGAACGAATCGGCGAGGCCATCACCGACGCGAACGACCTGTTACTGACCGTCAACCCGCGGATGGACACCATCCACACCGACTGGCGGCTGTTCGGCAAGACGATGGCCGCCTATTCCACTGCGGCGCAGGACATTTTGTCGATCCTCGACTCGGCGACAACCAGCAGCGCCACCCTGACCGACAACCAGCGGTCGCTCGATTCGCTGCTGTTGTCGGCGGCGGGTTTCAGCCAGACCGGCATCAACGTCATCGGCAGAAGCGAGGCCAACATCGTCCGGTCTTTCAACCTGGTCGATCCGACCACGGCGCTGCTGAACAAGTACTCACCGACCTTCACGTGCCTGTTCCAGGGTGCGCAATGGTATGTCGACCACGGCGGCCGGGACGCGTTGGGCGGCAACGGCTATTCGGTGATCCTCGACTCCGCGCTGCTGTTCGGTGACGACCCGTACCGCTACCCAAGGCACCTTCCCAAGGTCAACGCCACGGGCGGTCCCGGTGGTAAGCCCAGTTGTGGGTCGCTGCCCGATCCGAGTGCGAACTTCCCGGTGCGCGCGCTGGTCACCGACACCGGTTGGGGCGCCGCGCCCGACGAGATCCGCACCAATGTGGCCGCCGGAAATCCGTGGTGGGCCAACTGGTTCCCGACCACCAAGAACCCGCCCGAAGCGCCCCACTATTGGTATCGCGGGGGGCGGCCACCGCCATGAGACGACGGAAGATGTCCGCCATCCTCGCGCGCGTCGCGCTGTTCACGGCGGTCTGCCTGGTGTTCACGTTTACCTTGATCGCCGTGTTCGGCCAGCTGCGCTTCGAGGACCGCACCGGCTACCAGGCGGTCTTCACGAACATATCCGGCCTGAAGTCCGGTAACTTCGTGCGCATCGCCGGGGTCGAGGTCGGCAAGGTCGGTGACCTCACCCTGCACCGCGACGGCACCGTCACCGTCGGCTTCGCCGTGGACAAGGGCGTGCGGCTCACCGACGGCACCAAGGCCGTCGTGCGCTACGAAAACCTGATCGGGGACCGCTATCTCGCGCTCGAAGACGGGCCCGGGTCCCCCCGGCGCCTGCCGGCGGGCGCGACGATTCCGCTGGCGCGGACGTCGCCCGCCCTCGACATCGACGCGCTGATCGGGGGCTTCCGGCCGTTGTTCCGGGCGCTGGATCCCGATCAGGTCAACGCCCTGTCCGGCGAGTTGCTGCGCATCTTCCAGGGGCAGGGCGGCACCCTCGCCTCGGTGCTGGCGCAGACCTCGATGCTGACGTCGACCCTGGCCGGGCGCAGCGAACTGATCGGCGAGCTGATCACCAACCTGAACACCGTTTTGCACACCTTCGGCACCCGCGACCGCGAGTTCTCCGACGGCCTGGACAAGCTCTCGCAGTTCGTCAACGGCCTGGCGCAGCGCAGGGACGACATCTCCACCGGGCTGGCCTACATCAACGCGGCGGCCGGGTCGGTCGCCGACCTGCTCGTGCAGGCCCGCCAGCCGATCAAGGACGTGGTGCACGAGACCGACCGGATGTCGGGGCAGGTGATGTCCGACCGCGACTATGTCGACAACCTGCTCAAGCAGCTTCCCGACATCTACCAGGTGCTGTCCCGGCAGGGCCTGAACGGCGACTACTTCGGCTTCTACTTCTGCGAAGTGTTGCTCAAGCTCAACGGCAAGGGCGGCAACCCCATCTTCGTCAAGCTGTTCGGCCAGCCCACCGGGCGGTGCACGCCGCAATGAAGCTACCCAAGATAAAGGCGCTCGCGGGACGGAGCCCCGTCACGATCGGTGTGATCGGCACCGCGGTGCTGGTGTGCGTGACCGTCGCGGCCTTCCAGTACGACAAGTTGCCGTTCGTCAAGAACACCAACGACTATGCGGCCTACTTTTCCGAGGCCGGCGGCATCAAAACCGGTAGCACGGTCCGGGTTTCGGGGATGGGCGTCGGCAGGGTCTCCGACATCCGCCTGGAGGGCACCAAGGTCCGGGTGGGCTTCACCGTCCGCAAAGCCATCGAGCTGGGCGACCGAACCGAAGCCGCGATCAAGACCGAGACGGTGTTGGGCAGCAAGATGCTCGAGCTCACCTCGCGCGGCGACGGACGGCTGAACGGCCCCATCCCGCTGGAACGCACCCACTCGCCCTACGACCTTCCCGACGCGCTGGGTGACCTGACGACGACGATCAGCGGGCTCGACACTACCCAATTGTCCTCGGCGCTAACGACGTTGGCCAACACGTTCAAGGAAACCCCGGCCGACCTCAAACCCGCGCTACAGGGCGTCGCCCGGTTCTCCGAGACCCTCAACCATCGCGACGCGCAGCTGCGCAGTCTATTGGGCAACGCCAACAAGGTCTCCGGCGTGCTCGGCAAGCGCAGCCAGCAGATCGCCACGCTGGTGGCCGATTCCAACGCGCTGCTCGCCGCGCTGCTGGACGAACGGGATTCTCTCGACGCGCTGATGAACAACATCACGGCGGCGTCGCACCAGATTTCGGGGCTGGTCGACGACAACCGGACCCAGCTCAAGCCCGCCCTCGACAAGCTCAACGGGGTGCTCGAGGTGCTGGACAACCGCAAGGAAGACCTGCAGAAGACCCTGCCGAAGTTCAAGCGCTACGCGATGTCGTTCGGTGAATGCCTCGGCTCGGGGCCGTTTTTCAAGGCGTACGTGGCCAACCTGATCCCCGGGCAGATAAGCGGCCCGACGATCGACGCGCGGATGTATGACCGGTTCCTGGATCCCAACCAGGGGCTGCCGTCGGAGTCGGTGGATCCGCCGACCGGCAGCCCGCCCGTGCCGCCAGAGAACGCGCCGCATCCCATCTGGTCGCAACCGCCCTCCCCGGGCCCCGCGCCGGGCCCACCGCCCGAGCTCGCCCCCGCGGATGCGGGGGGACAGCGGTGAGTCGCCGTACGCTGCAGACGGTGACCGGCATCAGCCTGGTCGCCACCCTCGTCGTGGCGTCGTTCCTTGTCGGCGCCAAGTTGCTGAGGCAGGTCGAAAGGAATACGTACACAGCCTATTTCGCGGAGGCGAACGGCCTGTTCGTCGGCGACGAGATCCGCATCCTGGGCGTCGCGGTGGGCGTGGTGGACAGGATCGAGCCACAGCCCGCCAGCTCCAAGGTGACCTTCTCGGTGGACAAGCAGTACGCGGTCCCGGCCGATGCCCGCGCCGCGATCCTGTCGCCGTCGCTGGTGACCTCGCGGGCGATCCAGCTCGTTCCGGCGTACTCCGGCGGCCCCAAGCTGAGCCCCGGCGCGTCGATTCCCCTGAGCCGCACCGCTGTTCCAGTCGAATGGGACGACTTCCGCAGGCAGCTGGAGAAGCTGACCGAGGCGTTGCAGCCCACCGCTCCGGGCGGCGTGAACTCGCTCGGCGAGTTCATCAACTCCGGAGCCGACAACGTTCGCGGCGAGGGCGACACGGCCCGCGACACCGTATTGAAGCTGTCCGAGGCGATTTCGGCGCTCGGCGATCACGCCGACGACATCTTCAGCACCGTGCGCAACCTGCAGCTGCTGGTGTCGGCGCTGCACTCCAGCAGCGACCTGCTGGCCTCGTTCAACCAGAACCTAGCCAGTGTGACGACGGTGCTGTCGAACACCCCCAACGAGGTGGCGAACGCGGTGAAGGGCCTCGATGGGGCGCTGACGGATCTGCGCGACTTCCTTTCTGAGAATCGGGAAGCCATTGGCGTCACGTCCGACCGGCTGGCGTCCATCACCACGGCGCTGAACGACAGCCGCGCCGATGTCAAACAGATTCTGCATATCGCCCCGACGGTGTTCCAGAATTTCCTGAATATCTACCAGCCGGCGCAGAGCGCCATGACCGGCATCATGGCGCTGAACAACTTCGCCGACATCCCGCAATGGATCTGCAGCTCAATCGAGGCGGCCTCCCGGCTGCGCCTGGACCGGGTGTCGAAGCTGTGCCTGCAATACATCAACCCGATCATCAAAAACCGCATCTACAACTACCTTCCGTTCGGTCTGAACCCGTTCGTCGGGACGCAGGCCCGGCCGAGCGAAATCACCTACAGCGAGGACCGGTTGCGGCCGGGCTACACGCCCCCCGAAGCGCCGCCGGATGCGGCGCCGCCCCAGCCGCCCGCACCCGCCGAGCAGCCGGCGCCCACCGAGGCGCCACCGCCCGGCGAGGCGCCACCGCCGCCGAACGGCACGGTCGACTCGACGCAAGTGCTACGTGACCTGATGCTTCCGACGGGGGCATCGTGAGACGCGCGATGGCGGCGCTGTGCCTCGCCTGCCTCACCGCGGTGTCGGGCTGCGGATGGAAGGGCCTGAACTCGTTTACCCTGCCCGGCACCGCGGGTGGGGGACCCGGCTCCTACACCATCCAGGCGCAAATGCCCGACGTCGCAACCATTCAGGAGAACACCCGGGTTCGCGTCGACGACGTCAACATCGGCAACGTGACCAAGATCGAGCTCCAGGATTGGCACGCGCTGGTCACCATGCGGATCAACGGCGACGTTCGGCTGCCGGCCAATTCGACCGCGAAGCTGGGCCAAACCAGCCTGCTGGGCTCGATGCACATCGAACTCGCACCGCCCAAAGACGAGCCGCCAGTGGGTGAACTGAAAAACGGTTCGGTAATCCCGCTGCCGCGCGCGAGCACGTATCCGACCACCGAGCAGACCCTGGCCTCGGTGTCGATTCTGCTCAACGGCGGCGGGCTGGGCCAGCTGCAGGAAATCACCCAGGCACTCGCCAAGGCCTTTGCAGGCCGCGAGAACGACATGCGCAGCCTGCTCGGCCAGCTCGACCAGTTCATCGCCGGCACCAACGCCCAGACCGACGACATCATCGCCGCCTCGGAGAACCTCAACTCGCTGGCGGGCCAGGTCGCCGACAAAGACCCCGTCGTCGACAAGGCGTTGACCACCGTTCCGAAAGCGCTTGCGGTACTTGCCGAGGAGCGCACCAAGATCGCCGATGCCATCGACCAACTCGGCAAGTTCAGCGCGCTCGCGGCGGACACGATCCACCAGAGCAGGGAATCCCTGGTGAACAACCTGCGCAACATCGCGCCGGTGCTGCGGTCGTTGGCCGATGCCGGGCCGTCGCTCACCAGGGGCCTGGACGGCCTGGTGGCCTACCCGTGGCCGGCGTCCACCGTGCGGAACTGGTTCCGCGGTGACTACGCCAACCTCACCCTGGTGGTCGACCTGACCTTGAGCCGCATCGACCAAGGGCTCTTCACCGGCTCCCGGTGGGAGGGCAATCTCACCCAGCTCGAACTGCAGTGGGGACGCACGATCGGCATGCAGCCCAGCCCGGTCACCGGCGGCAACCCGCTGACCTATCCGTATCACTTCGGGGGATACTGATGCTGCGCCTGAACCGCCGCACGTGGATCCAGCTGTCGATGCTGACGCTGGTGACCGTGCTTTCTTGTGGTGCAATGGCTTTCAACTTCATGAAGTTGCCTGCCACGCTGTTCGGGATCGGCGAATACAACGTCTCGGTCGACCTGCCGCAGTCGGGTGGGCTCTACCAGACCTCCGTTGTCACCTACCGCGGCACCGACGTGGGCCAGGTCAAGTCGGTCGAGGTCACCGCCACCGGGGTGCGTGCGGTGCTCGCCCTGAGATCCGGGGTCAAGGTGCCCTCCGACGTCGAGGCGTCGGTGCACAGCCGCTCGGCGATCGGCGAGCAATACATCGAGCTGACCCCGCGGCCGGGCAAGGAAGGAGAACACTCCCGGTCGCTGACCTCGGGCGACGTCATCCCCGCCGGCCGCGTCGACGTACCCGTCGACATCGGGCACCTGCTCGACCTGACCAACCGTGCGCTGCAGGCGATTCCGCGGGACAACCTGCACACGGTGATCGACGAGACCAACCGCGCGGTGAGCGGCCTGGGGCCGGAGTTGTCGCGGATCGTCGACGGGTCCACCGCGCTGGCCATCGCCGGGGGCAGGACGGCCGACCCGCTGGCCGCCCTGATCGACCAGTCTCCGGCGGTGCTGAACTCCCAGGTGCAGACGGCGGACGACATTGCCACGTGGGCCAATCGCACGGCGGCCATCACGGCGCAGTTCAAGGCGCAAGACGCGGCGCTGCGAGACCTGTTGACGCAGGGCACTTCCGGGCTGGAGGAAGGCCGCGCCTTGTTCGACCGGGTCGCGCCGGCGGTGCCGGTATTATTCGCCAACCTGGTCAGCCTCGGCGACATCGCCGTCGTGTACCGCCACGACATCGAACAACTGCTCGTCCTGTTCCCCCAAGGCATCGCGGCCATGGCGGCCATCGTCGTGCCCAGCTCCAATACCAAGCAGGAGTATCGGGGCGCCCAGTTGGACTTCAACCTGAACATCAACCTGCCGCCGCCGTGCACGACGGGCTATCTCCCGCCGACCCAGCGCCGCTCACCGGCCAGCGTCGACGCGCCGGACCGTCCCGCCGCGGACCTGTTCTGCCGGGTGCCGCAAGACTCCGAGTTCAATGTCCGTGGCGTGCGCAACATTCCGTGCGAGGCCAAGCCATGGAAGCGGGCGCCCACCGTCGAGCTGTGTGAAAGCGACGAGGAGTATGTGCCGCTCAACGACGGCTACAACTGGAAGGGAGACCCCAACGCCACCTACAGCGGGCAGGGTGTCCCGATGTATCCGCCGGGACAAGACCCGCGTCTGCCTCCGCCGCGGGGCACCGCGCCCCCGGCACCGGCGCCTCCGCCCCTCGCCGTCGCGACCTACGACCCCGCCACCGGCGACTACGTGGGGCCCGACGGACACCGTTACACCGAAGCCGATTTGGCGCACCCACGCGCCAAGAACTGGCAATCGCTGTTAGTCCCGACGCCGTAAGCAATCGAAGGAGCAACATGGCCGAAGACACCCAAGAACCCGAGAAGCGCCTCGCGCGCTGGCGGCGCCGGGCCACCCCGCGGCTCTCGCGCGCCGCAACGGCAGTGGTGGCCGCCGCCGCGGTGGTGGCGGCGCTGGCCGGATTGGCCGGCTGGCTGGGCTACCGGGCCTACGAGAAGCACGAGGCCGACACCAAGCGCGACTTGTTCGTTCAGGTCGCCCGCCAGGGCGCGGTGAACCTGACCACCATCAACTACGCCCAGGTCGACGCCGACGTGCAACGCATCCTCGACCTGTCCACCGGGGCGTTCCGCGACGACTTTGAGCAGCGGTCCAAGCCCTTCGTCGAGGTCGTCAAGGCGGCACAGTCCAAATCGGAAGGCACCGTTACCGATGCCGGCCTGGAATCCCAGCGGGGCGACTCCGCGCAGGTCCTGGTCGCGGTCGCGGTCAAGTCCCGCACCGCCGGCGGCGAGGAGGCGCCGCGCGAATGGCGGATGCGAATCGAGGTCCGGTCCGTCGGTGACGACGCAAAGGTGTCGAACGTGGTGTTCGTGCCATGACGACACTGCGCGAGGACATCGAGGCCGCCGCCGACGAGGACGTGGAACCTGCGGCGGAAGACGAGACCGTAGAGGAAGATTCGGAAGCGCCCGACAGGCGGCGCATCAACTGGTCGCGCGTCTTCGCCCGGGGCGTGTTGCCCGCGGTCGCGCTTCTGCTGGCGCTGGGGACGGGCTATTTCAAGTGGGTGGCCGGGTCGGCCGACGACCTGGCGCGGGCACGTGCCGAATCGGTGCGGGTTGCCGGCGAAGACGCGGTCGCCCTGTTGTCCTACAAGGCGGATTCGGTGGAGAAGGATCTCGCCGCGGCGCGCGAACGGCTGACCGGCGAGTTCAAGGACGCCTACACCGAGCTGACCCGTCAGGTCGTCATTCCGGGCGCGAAGGAGAAGCACATCTCCTCGGTGGCGAAAGTCAATGCGGCGGCATCGGTTTCGGCGTCGGCCAACCACGCCGTGGTGCTGGCGTTCGTCGACCAAACCGTCACCATCGGCAGCGGCGCCCCCACGGATACCCAACCCGTCGTGCGGGTGACGCTGGACAAGGTCGACGGCCGATGGCTGGTCTCGCGGTTCGACCCGGTGTGATGCGAACCGTCACGGTGTTGTCCGCCGCGGTGATCGCGGCGGCGGCAGCGGCGTTGCCGACGCCCGCCGCGCACGCCGACAACAAGCGGCTCAACAGCGCCGTCGTCTCCGCCGTCTACACCCTTCAGCACCAGGCGGGCTGCACGAACGACGTCATCCGGAACAACGCGCTGACGCTGGCCGCCCAATGGCACGCGGACGACATGATCGGCAACCGGAACATCAACGACGACACCGGATCCGACGGATCGACGCCGCAGGACCGCGCCAACGCCGCCGGCTTCCACGGCCGGGCGGCCGAAACGGTGGCGATCAACCCCGCGATAGCGATCAGCAGCCTGGAACTCGTCAACCAGTGGTACTACAACCCCGACGACATGGCGATCATCCGGGACTGCGCCAACACCAACATCGGGGTGTGGTCGGACAACAGCCTGGACCGCACCGTCGTCGTCGCCGTGTATGGGCAACCCGACGCACCCAGGCGATAGCGGCTAGTCGTAGACCGGCGTCCACATCGTGTCGGCGACGGCTTGCGCGACGTCCTCGTGGGTCTTGGTGGCGACCCCGTCTTCGACGGCGGCGTGATAGACGGCCTCGGCGACCGCCGTCGAGATCTCGCGCAGGTTCTGCACATCCGGCAAGAGGGAGTCGCCAGCGTTCGTCGGATTAGCCTGGTGCACAACGGCTTTCGCTGCCGCCTGCAGCATGCCCGGGGTGACGGTCCTGGCCCGGGAGACGATGATGCCCAACCCGATGCCCGGGAACACCAGCACGTTGTTGGCTTGGCCGATGGTGTAGGTGACGCCGTGGAATTCGACCGGGCCGACCGGGGTGCCGGTGGTGATCAACGCCTTACCGTTGGACCACTCGAGCAAGTCGGCCGGCATGGCCTCCATCCGTGAGGTCGGGTTCGACAGCGGAAAGATCATCGGGCGTTCGCAGGAAGCCGTCATCGCGTCCACGACCTTCTCGGTGAACGCCCCGAATACCGTTGAGGAGCCGAGCAGAATGGTCGGCGACGCGAGCTTGATCGCATCCACCAGGCCCACCCGATCCCCGGCACCGACCCCGAGTTGCTGCCGGTTCTTGGCGTACGGCACCTGGAAATCGCGCAGGTCGTCCATGTCATCGAAGAGCAGGCCCTGTTTGTCGATCGGCCAGATCTGTGACCTGGCCTGCTCGACCGTCGCGCCGTCGGCGACCATCGCGTCGCGGATCTGATCGGCCACGCCGATCCCGGCGGTGCCGGCGCCGAAGACGATCGTTTTCTGGTCGCGCATCGGGATGCCGGTGACATGGCATCCGCCGTAGACGGCGGCGACTACCACCGCGCCGGTGCCCTGGATGTCGTCGTTGAAGATGCAGTAGTCGTCGCCGTAGGTCTGCAGAATGTGCCGCGCGTTGAGCGGCCCGAAGTCTTCGAAATGCAGGATCGCGTGTGGAAACAGCCGGTGGGCGGTCTCGATATAGCGCTTGATGAAGGCGTCGTACTCCGCGCCGCGGCGCCGGGCGTGGCGGTTGCCCAGATAGAACGGATCCTGCAGCAACTGTTCGTTGTCCGTTCCCACGTCGAGCGACACCGCGATGCAACGGCGCGGGTCGATCCCGCCGCCCGCGGTGTAGAGCGCCAGCTTGCCGACGGCGATCTGGATGCCGCCGACGCCCCAGTCACCGATACCCAGGATCGCCTCGGCGTCGGTGCAGACGATCAGGTCGACGTCATCGGGGCCCAGGCCGAAAGTCTCGAAGGCCTCCGCGATCTCGTCCGGCTCGTCGATGCTCAGAAACAGGCCGCGCTGCCCGCGGTATTCATCCGAGAAGCGTTGAATGGCCTCACCCACGGTGGGCGTGTACACCACGGGCATCAGCTCGGGCAGGTGGTCTTCCAGCACCTTGAAGTACAGCAGTTCGTGCCGGTAGTGCAGTTGCTCGAGGAGCAGGTTGCGGCCCAGATCCGTACCGAGGCTTTGCAGTTGGTGCCACACGCGGTCGGCTTGCTCGTCAAGCGTGAGCACCGCCGACGGCAACCGGCCGGTCAGCCCCAGGCGCCGGCGCTGCTCGTGGGTGAATCCCACGCCGCGATTCAGGCTGGGGGCGGCCAGGGCCGGCGGAATCCGCGGCGTGTGGGGATCGCTCATCACAACACCGTAGCGCCGATCGCGGTGAACGCATCCGGAAGAGCTCTTGTCGATCCGGCTCTCGCTAGGAAGTCTGTCCGGATACGCCCGTGCTCATCGGGGTGATTGGGTCGCGGAGCCGGGTCCGTCTATTGGCAAGGACCATTAGGCCAAGCACGATCAGCGTCCCCCCGATCGCGGTGCGCGCCTGCGGGGTTTCGCCGAGCACCGTCACGCCGGTGATCGCTCCGGCGACGGGTTGCAGGCTCAGCATCAGCCCGGCTCGTGAGGCGCTGACTGATGGGATGCTTCGGTTGAATGCGATCATCGCCGCGATGGTCGAGGCGAGCACCGCCGCGGCGGCGAGCAGAACCGCAGGTCTCGCGGAGCTGAAGTGGCTTCCCTGGGTGGCCCACGAAACCGCCACGAAGGGAATGACGGCGAGGGTGGACCCGGCGAATTGCCAGGCGGTAAGACCCAGTGCCGTCGGTGCGGAATGGGCCGTGTGCCGTGACCAGATGACGTAGACCGCGCCGCATGCCACGGCCGCGATCACGAGGAGGTTGCCGACGGTTTGATCGCCGGCTATCTCATTCGGCTCGCCGGCGGTCAGCGAAACCAGGCTGGTTCCGGCCAAGCCGAGAATCAGCGCGATGGCGCCGGGCACGCCGACACGCTCACGCAGCACGAACACCGCCAGCGCAACGGTCATCAGAGTCTCCGTCCCCAGCAGCAGCGATCCGCTCGTCGCGGTGGTCCGGGCCAAACCGAGGTTCTCCAACAGCCAAGTCAGGCCCGGCAACATGACGCCTTGGGCCATCGCACGCACGGCGCCATGGGTGTGCAGTTGCCCGGCAACGACCGCGGCGAGCATAAACACCACCGTTGCTCCGCCCAATTCGACAACCAGCATGTCCGCGGGGGTCAGGCCACGCAGCGCCAGTACGGTCAGCGCGCTGCCGACTCCAAAGGCAACCGCGGCCGCCGCCACGCCAACCTCACCTCGGTGCGGGCTAGTCAACGCGATTCCTCCCAACACACAGACTGTACTTCACAGTACAGATACTGTACTGTGAAGTACAGTTAAATCCGCTCGACATGAGGAACCGGAAATGTCACCTATCGCCACCACCGAGTCGTCCACCGCCGAGCCCGACCAACTGCAGGCGCGGGCGGAAATCACCCGCTAATGGGGGCGGGTGCCCAATCTCGGTGCGGTACTTGCGTTGTCGCTGCCCATGACACGAGCGGTTCTGGCGTTCGACGACGCGCTCAGCGAAGGTGGCATCACCGGCGCGGAAGCTGAGCAGCTCGCCATCGCAGTGTCGCAGGAGAACCGTTGCGCGTACTGCCTCGCTGCCCATAGCGCCGCCGCGCGTGCCTACGGCGTTGCCGCCGAGGACATTGCGGCCGCGCGCACAGCGCACGCATCCGATCCCAAGACCGCCGCCGCGCTGCGCTTTGCCCAGCAGCTCGTCCGCACGCGCGGACATGTCGATGAGGAGCAGATTGCCGCCGTGCGCGCGGCCGGCTGGCGCGACGCCGAGATCATCGAACTTGTCGGGCACTCACTATCGACGACGCTGAGCAACTACCTGCACCATCTCAGCAAAGTGCCGATCGACTACCCCCCGGTCGAGTTCGCGCAGGGCGACTCCTCGGGCGCGTGATTCGTCAAGCGTGGCTTAGCCTTTGCGCGATTTCACCTTTGGCGGCGGCGCCAACGCCGCGTCCATCACCGTGCGCAGCGCCCGGCGCAAGGGTTCGACGCTACCGCTGACGTCAGCGAGCAGCAGTCCGCCCTGATAGGCCGCAAGCAAGCCGGCCGCCAGGACCGAAGGGTCGGTCCCGGCTAGCAATTCGCCATTGTCTGCCACGCGGCGCAATCCCGTGGCGAAGATCTTTTCCCAGCGGGCAAATCCCGCCGTCAGCGCCGCACGGGCGGCCACCGCATCGGGGTCGAGTTGATAGACCAGCGATCCGATCGGGCAGCGGACGGGATCGGTCGAGGACGCGGCTTGCCGAGTGGCGTTCTCGCACCAGGCGCGCACATCGTCGGCGGTCGACATTGCGTCGAACGACGGCTGCATCGACGAGATCACCCGCTCCACTTGAAAACCCACCACATCGGCAACCAAGTCGGACTTGTCGGCAAAGAAGTGGTACAGCTGGCCGCGACCCACTCCCGCGGCGGTTCCGATCTCGTCGAGGGTCGTCGCGCGCACGCCCTGCTTGTCGAACAGCAGGCATGCGGCTTCCAAGATGCGGCCTACCGTCGCGCGTCCTCGATCGGTTGTCGGATTCGAAATCACTCAACTACTGTATCAAACAGTCCAATTACTGTACTGTGAAGTACAGTAGCGTCTACCCGGAAGGACACTCCATGAGCCTCGCCGTCGGGACGAGATTTCCCACAGAGATCGCCGTGAACGGCCCCGGTGGACCCCTGGAGTGGTCTACCTTGCTCTCCACCGGTCCGCTCGTGGTGGCTTTCCATAGGTTGTGGTGCCCGTTCTGCCAACAGGCGACTCGCGAACTCGCCTCAGTAAAACACCAACTCGACGCTGCGGGAGCCCACGTCGTCATCGTCTACCGCGAAGACGTCGAGACGATTGCGCGTGTCTGCGCCGAGCGCGGCATCCCCTTCCAGTGTGTCAGCGATTCCGACCGTGAGCTCGAGCTCGCCACGGACGTCCAGAAATTCTCCGTCACCCGCTACGCTGCGTTCTCGCCCAGGAAGCTGATCCATGCGCTGCGGTCGGGAAGCCATGTCGGCAAAGCCAATTCGGGCTTCCTGCAGGGCCGTAGCACGTTCGTCGTCGACCGCGATGCGCGCATCGTTTATGCGCATCAAAGCAGGACCGCGGCCGACATCGCGCCGATCGAGGAAATCTTGGCCGCCGTCGCGTCCACCTCTCAAGCTGGCACGCGTGACCGTTCCGGAACCTGACGACATTGCCATTGGCGGCCAACAGAATTGTGCGGCAATGTCATTCGGTACCGTGGGCCAGCTTTGAGCGGCGTTGACATCCGCACCGCGCGGCCGGCTGACGCTGCGCGCGTTTTGTCCCTGGCGGCCGCGTTCTACATCGAAGACGGATTCGATACGCCGGCTTCAGAGCTTCGTGAGAACCTGGCGGTGTTGCTGCGCGCGCGGACCGCCCGAGTCGCGGTCGCCCACCGGCGCCACGACATCGTCGGCTTCGCCATCACGACGCTTGGTTTCGGACTCGAACAGGGCGCCATTGCCGAACTCGAGGATCTCTTCGTCGAACCCGCTCATCGACGGGAGGGAGTCGCAACCGCACTTATCGACGACAGCGCCGAGTGGGCCCGATCACGCGGTTGCGGCACCCTCGAAGTCGTCGTTGCGCCCAACGGCAACAACGTCGCCCGCCTCGTCGCCTACTACGCGCGCAGAAACTTCACCGACCATGGCCGACGACTTCTGGCCCGGAACCTCGATCTCCCAGCCCGACCATTCCGGAGGCCTTGATGCATCCCGGGTTTCGAAAGTCTCGCGCTGAACGTTTGGTCTGGTGCGGCGGATTGATGATCCGTTACGGCATGATCGTGCCGATCCTGTGGATAGGCGCGGCGAAGTTCACTGCCGGAGAGGCGAACAGCATCGCACCACTCATCGCGAACCAGCCCTTGATGGGATGGATCTACCGGATCCTCGGCGTGCAGACGGTCTCGGACGTGATCGGTGTCATCGAAATCGCCGCAGCCATCCTCATTGCGCTCAAGCCGCTTGCCCCGCGGATATCGGCCGTCGGCAGCGGACTCGCGATCGGACTGTTCCTGGCTACCGTGAGCTTCCTCTTCACGACACCGGGCGTAGTGGACATTCGAACGGAAGCGATTCCCATCCTGACCGACACGGGTGGGTTCCTCGTCAAAGACCTTGCGTTGCTGGGAGCAGCGGTTTGGACCCTCGGCGATGCTTTGGACGCGAACGATTCTCGACGCCTATCGACACGTACCTGCCCGCAGCCGGCGAATTAGCCCGGCGGCTACCGACCGGGGAGGGCCTCGGCCGCGTCGGCGCCCAGAATCCCGTCCTCGGCGGCCACTTCACAGACGCAAGGCCGTGCGCCGTTGTGCACCCACCGCGACAGCCGGCTGCCCTGCTTGCGCATCACGTGCTGCACGTAGACCTTGTCGCGTTGCACCCGGGAGAATGCCATGTCCAGGTTGACGGGCAACCCCGCCCACTCGACTTGGCCCGGCACCGACGCCCTGCCGTCGGGATGCAGCGGACACTCCCGCCGCGGGCAGACTTGCCTTTCAGAATCGCGAGCCACGCTGTCACTCCTTTTGGTACGCGACCTAATGAGTGAATCCTGCGTCAGCGATGTTTCAGCGGCGGGTGTGCGACGTTTCCGTCGTATTACAGGCCGAGCGCCTCAGTAGACGTCGCGGTGGTAGCGCTTGTCGGCGCTCAGCGATCGCACGTATTCCCGCGCCGCATCCGGGCCGAGGCCGCCCTGTTCAGCGGCGATATCGCAGAGCGCGCGGTCGACGTCCTTGGCCATGGGGTCGGCGTTACCGCAGACGTACAGCTGCGCGCCGTCCTGCAGCCAGCGCCACAGCTGGTCCCCGCGCTTGCGCATCAGGTGCTGCACGTAGACCTTCTCGCGCTGGTCGCGCGAGAACGCCAGGTCCAGCTCGGTGAGCAGCCCGTCGGCCCGCATCTGTTCGATCTCGTCGCGGTAGTAGAAATCGGTCGCGGCGTGCTGTTCGCCAAAGAACAGCCAGTTGGGGCCGGTGTGGCCGAGCGCGCGACGTTCCTGCAGGAAACCGCGGAAGGGGGCGATCCCGGTGCCCGGCCCGATCATGATCATCGGGGTGTCCGGCTCGCTGGGCGGCCGGAAGTTGCTCGACGGCTGCAGATACACGGCGACGCGATCGCCGGGGGAGCGGTCGGCGAGGTAGGTCGAACACACCCCGCGGCGCGGGACGCCCTGGAAGTTGTAGCGCACCGGCGAGACCGTCAGGTGGACTTCGGCCGGGCACTCCTTGGGGCTCGACGAGATCGAGTAGAGACGCGGCTGAAGGCGTTTGAGGACCCGCAGCCACTCGTGGGCCGACGCGTAGACCGGCAGAGCTGCCAGCAGGTCCACCAACTGGCGTCCCCACGTCCAGTTGCTCAGCTCGGCCTTGTTCTCCGGCCTCAGCAGCTCGGCCAGTTTCTGGTTGCCGGTGCGCTCCTGCACGAAACGCACCAAATCCCGGCTGATGTGTGCGATCTCGATCCGCTCGGTGAGCGCGGAGCGCAACGACATCAAGCCGTGCTCGCCGACCTCGACCGGGGTTTGCCCGTCCAGTCCGGTGACCGACAGCCATTCGTCGACCAGCCGGTCGCTGTTGCGCGGCCATACCCCGAGCGCGTCACCGGCCTCGTAGCTGATCGTGTCCTCGGGCACCCGAAACACCAACTGCCGCACATCCTTCGCCGACTCCGGCCGGCCCAGCTTGATGTTGCGGGCCATGTCGGTGATCAGCGGATGCTTCTTGGAGTAGCCGACGGCTCCGGCCCCGTTCACCGGCCGGGCCGGCTTGGCGACGGGGTTGGTGACCGCGCCGCCCTTCCTGCCGACCGGCGCCGGCGTGCGGGCCAGCGCCTCGATGACCCCGCCCAGCCACTTGGCCGCGGCGTCTTCGTAGTCGGGTTCGCAGTCGACCCGGTCGACGATTCGGGTCGCTCCCCGCTCGGCGAGCCGCTCGTCGAGCTTGCGGCCATGGCCGCAGAAGTCGTCGTAGTTGGAGTCGCCCAGCGCGAGCACGGCGTAGCGGGTGTCGGTGAATCGCGGTGCGCTATCGGACGTCAGCGCCCGCCACAGCCCGGTGCCGTTGTCCGGCGGGTCGCCGTCACCGGTGGTGCTGGTGATCAGCAGCAATTCCCGCGTCGCGGGAAGCTGCTGCAACGGGAAGTCGTCCATGGCGTGCAACGCGACCGGCAGGGCGGCCTCGCGCAATCGCGCGGCGACATCGGCGGCGAGTTCCTCGGCATTGCCGGTCTGTGAGGCCCACAACACCACGACGGGCGCCCGTTCGGGGGCGGGGCCGGGGTCGGGCGGAGTGATCGGGGGCTGCTCGGCGGCCGGTGCCGGCGCCGCCGTCTGGGGCGCCTCGGTGCGCGCGAACAGCCCGGCGAGCAGGCCGTCGACCCACAGCCGGGTGGTGGAATCGAACGGGGCGTTCTGGGGCAGGGTGGGCACCCCCGAGCGGCGTCCGGCGTCCGTGCGCAGCCCCGCGACGAGGCCGGCCAGGTAGGAGCGGCCCAGCGGACCGAACTGCGGCGCCGGTTCGTTTGCCACCCCGAGCAGTTCGGCGACGGCGTCGACACGGGCCGGGCTGATCTCGCCGCCCGTCGGCACGGCGTCGCTCGAATCGGGTTGCGCGACGGCGACCTTGGTCAGGGATATCGCGCAGGACTTGAACTCGGGTTGATGGGAGACCGGGTCGACGGCGTCGTTGGTGACGGCGTTGATCGACAGGTACTCGCCGAAGACGTCGTTCCAGTGGAACGGCGCAAAGCAGTTGCCGGGCCGGACCCGGTCGGTGATCACGGCGGGCAGCACGGCCCTGCCGCGGCGGGAGGCGATTTCGACCGGGTCGTCGTCGTAGATCTGTAGGCGGGCCGCGTCGTCGGGATGGATTTCGACGAACGGCCCGGGGTTGAGCTTGTTGAGTTTGGCCACCTTCCCGGTCTTGGTCATCGTGTGCCACTGGTGCGGCAGGCGCCCGGTGTTGAGGAGGAACGGGAAGTCGTCGTCGGGCATTTCGTCGGGCAACAGGTGTGGGCGGGCGAAGAACACCGCGCGACCGCTCGGGGTGGGGAAGGCCAGCCGGGGCGCGGTGCCGTCCTCGCGGACCAGCCGAGCCTGGCTGACACCGTCATTCAGGTAGCGGATGGGGTTGCGGTCGGCACCGTCGGGCGGGCACGGCCACTGCAGCGGCGTCCGGTGCAGCCGAGAGTAGCTGGCGCCGCGCAGGTCGTAGCCCGTCGCGGGGTTCCAGAATCGTTTGATCTCCTCGAACACCTCCTCCGCGGAGTCATAACTGAACGACTCGGAAAACCCCATCGCGCAGGCGATTCGGGCGATGATCTGCCAGTCCGGCAGCGCTTGGCCGGGCGCGCCGAGGGCCGGCTGGAACAGGGTCAGGTTTCGCTCGGAATTGACCATCACCCCCTCGGCCTCCGACCACAGGGCGGCCGGCAACAACACGTCGGCATACTCGTTGGTCTCGGTCTCGAGGAACGCGTCCTGGGCGATCACCAGCTCCGCGCGTTCCAGACCGGCCAGCACGGTCCTCCGGTTCGCCACGGAGGCAATGGGATTGGTGCAGACGATCCAGCAGGCCTTGATCTGGCCGTCGGCCATGCGGGAGAACATGTCGACGGTGCCGGTGCCGACCTCGGTGCGCAGCGATCCGCGCGGAATGCCCCACTGGTCCTCGACGAATTCGCGGTCGGCGACCGAGGCCACCGAGCGCTGACCGGGTAGACCCGGTCCCATGTAACCCATTTCGCGGCCGCCCATGGCGTTGGGCTGCCCGGTGAGCGAGAAGGGACCGCTGCCGGGTTTGCAGATCGTGCCGGTCGCCAGGTGCAGGTTGCAGATCGCGTTGGTGTTCCAGGTGCCGTGGGTGCTCTGGTTGAGCCCCATCGTCCAGCAGCTCATGAAGTTTTCGGCTTCACCGATCCACCGCGCCGCGGTGCGGATGTCTTCGCTTGGAATACTGGTGATTTCACTGACCCGTTCCGGGCTGTACTGCCCGAGGAAGCTCGGCATCACCTCCCAGCCTTCGGTGAATTCGGCGATGAATTCGGCATCGGTGTGGCCGTTTTCGACGATCAGGTGCAGCAGCCCGTTGAGCAGCGCGAGATCGGTCCCGGGGGCGATCTGCAGGAACAGGTCGGCCTTCTCGGCCGTCGCGGTGCGGCGCGGGTCCACCACGATCAGCTTGGCGCCGGCCTTGACGCGTTCCATCATGCGCAGGAACAGGATCGGGTGGCAGTCGGCCATGTTGGAGCCGATGACCAGGAACACGTCGGCCGCGTCAAAGTCCTGGTACGAGCCGGGCGGTCCGTCGGCGCCCAGGGACAGCTTGTAGCCGGAACCCGCGCTGGCCATGCAGAGCCGCGAATTCGACTCGATCTGGTTGGTGCCGATGAAGCCCTTGGTCAGCTTGTTCGCCAAATACTGCGCCTCGATGGACATCTGGCCGGACACGTACATGGCGAAGGAGTCGGGGCCGTGCCGGTCGATGATCGCCCGGAGCCGCTGCGCGCACCGAGCTATGGCGTCGTCGATGTCGATCGGCTCGAGGGGCTCGCCGCGGTCGGCTCGTACGTGTGCCGATTCCATCCGGCCGGGCGCGGCCAGCATGTCGGATGTGGTCGTGCCCTTCGTGCACAGCCGGCCGAAGTTGGCCGGGTGGCTTTTGCTTCCAACGGCTTTCGTAACGTGACGACGGCCGCTTGCCCGGTCGGCTGTGACTTGCAACACCATGCCGCAACCGACACCACAGTAGGCGCACATGCTCTGCACGGCGTCCCCGCGGACGCCATGGGGCTCTGTGGCCACGCCTACTTTCCTCCCCTCGAGCGCACAAAGGGCCTAATGCACCAAATAGTGCGGCAACGATGTTTCGGCATCGGGTGTCCGATGTTTCCGCCGTTTTACGGCTTCCTTTCACCGGATCCGGGCTAGCGTGTGAGGTCCCCGGAATGCCAGGTAATCGCAGGTCAGCGCTGATCCGCGACGCCGGCCAGATTACCCGCATTCCTTGGTGATTTGGCCCTGAGAAGCCCGCTTCCGACGAAACAAACGGGACATTCACAGATTTCGTTAAGCTCACAATGTGCGCCGCCCATTTGTGATTCTGCTGATCCTATTGGTGTCGGCCTGTGGGGGAAAACCGACGGCGCCGCCGGCATCGCGGGGCGATGCCTGCAAGGATTCCGACGGTCCGAGCGCCGACACGGTACGGCAGGCCATCGCCTCGGTGCCGGTCGAGGTGCCGGGCTCGACGTGGGTCGAAATCGCGCGGGGGCACACCAAGAAGTGCCGGCTGTACTGGGTTCAGATCATCCCGACCATCGCCAGCGAGTCGACGCCGCAGCAGCTCCTTTTCTTCGACCACAACACACCGCTGGGCTCCCCCACGCCGAACCCGAAGCCGTACATCACGGTGCTGCCGCCCTCCGACGACACGATCACCGTTCAGTACCAATGGCAGGTCGGCAAGGACGAACCCTGTTGTCCCACCGGTATCGGCACGGTGAAGTTCCAGATCGGATCCGACGGCAAGCTGCAGGCGCTCGGCAAGATCCCGCATCAGTAGCGCTGGCGCACAACCGCTTCCGCGGGCTCAGTCCGGCAGGTTCTCCGGGTGCAGCATTTCCGCGTACCGCAGCGGCTCCGGGATGCCGAACCCGTCCACCAGCGTCTCCGCATACGGGCGCAGCTTGCGGCATCGGTCGTTGATGCCGCGGGTGACGGCCTTGGCCCGCCCGGTCGACAGGTAGCCATGCTCGATGTACCAGGCCTTGTCGTCCTCGATCACCGACAGTGCGTACAAATCGCAGACCATTTCGAGTAGCTCGCGGGCGTCCTCGTCCTCGCACGAGTCAATCCCGGCGACGAACGCCTCCAGCACGATCCGGTCGATGTGCGCGCTCGCCGCGTGCAGCACGTGATCCTGCACGGCGTTGAACGCGTCGAATTCCGACATCTCCTTGGATTTGCCTTGTAGCCGGCGTGCCACCGAAGACAAAAGGTAGTCCTCGCGTTCTTCGAACATGGTGACCTGGGTGCCGCGGTTGAACAGGCTGCCTTCCTCTTCGCTGTCTTGGCGGGCGTCGATGATCGTCTGCATAATCGCCTCGGCCGCAGTGCGTTTCCGCACCCGCTCACCGACAGTGTTGGCGGCGAAGCGCACCCATTCGACCGGGCTCATGCTGCGGATGTCGTCGGCATAGGCCGTCAGCAGCTCCTTGGCCACCAGTTGGGTCAGCACATGGTTGTCGCCCTCGAACGTGGTGAACACGTCGGTGTCGCCGCGCAGGCCGATCAGCCGGTTCTCGGCCATGTAACCCGCGCCGCCACAGGCCTCCCGCGCCTCCTGGATGGCCCGGGACGCGTGCCACGTGTTGGCCGCCTTGAGCCCCGCGGCCCGCGCTTCCAGTTCGCGCTGCTCGTCGGCGTCGGGCGCGTCCGCGGTCTGGATGTCGTGGCACTTGCTGACCAGCTCGTTCTGGGCGAACTGCAGCGCGTATGACCTCGCGATCAACGGAAACAGCCGGCGTTGATGCACCAGGTAGTCCATGATCAGCACCTCGGTGTCGTCATCCGGGGCCTTGAATTGCCTGCGCTGCAACGCATATCGAGTCGCGATGTCCAGTGCGACGCGCGCGGCGGCGCCCGCGCTGCCGCCCACCGTGATCCGGCCGCGAACCAGCGTGCCCAGCATGGTGAAGAACCGGCGGTTGGGGTTGTCGATCGGCGAACTGTAGGTGCCGTCCGGCGCCACGTCGCCGTATTTGTTCAGCAGGTTCACCCGCGGGACGCGGACGTGATCGAAGACGATGCGGCCGTTGTCCACACCGGGCAGGCCGCCCTTGTACTCGCAGTCCGACGTCGTCACCCCGGGCAGGTCGTTGCCGTCGGCGTCGCGGATCGGGACCAGAACGCAGTGCACGCCGTGGTTGACCGGCTTTCCGTCCTCGGTGGTGATCAATTGTGCGAAAACCGCTGCCATGGTGGCGGTTTGGGCGGCGCCGCCGATGTAATCCTTGCGGGCCGTCGGGGTGGGGGAGTCGATGACGAACTCCTCGGTCTCGGCGTCGTAGGTCGCGGTGGTCTCGACCGACTGGACGTCGCTGCCGTGCCCGGTCTCGGTCATCGCGAAGCAACCGCGCAGCTCGAGGCTGATGATCTGCTTGACGTACGCCTGGTGGTGGCGCTCGGTGCCCAGGTTCTCGACGGCTCCGCCGAACAGCCCCCACTGGACCCCGGCCTTGACCATCAGCGACAGGTCCGACATCGCGAGCATCTCGATCATCGTGATCGCCGCGCCCACGTCGCCGGTGCCGCCGTGCTCCTTGCGGAAGTTGTCGGCGGCGGCCCCGAACGCGGCCATGATCCGCATTTGCTCGGCCACCTTGGTGCGGGCGATCACCGTGTTCGGCGTGTAATGCGGGCGGAACAGCTCCTCGGTCATCGTGGCCCGCATCCGGTTCTTCACGTCGCGCCACCGCCCGTCCAAGGCGTTGCGCAAATGTTCGGCGGTGCTCTTCGTGTCTGGTGCCATGAAAGGACGGTAACCCGCTGCTCAGGCCTTGAAACAGACCTTGAATAACAATCGCCCAACGTGCACTGGTTGCGGGTCTCGGGCCGGATTTCCGCGCTGAGTGCACGCTTGGCGCGGCGCTGGGGGTGTCATCATCAAGCCATGCCGCAGTATCTGGCCGCTGCCATGGTCGTGCTCCTGATCGGCACCGTGATCGGCAGAGTGGTGCTGCTGCGCAGAACCGGCACTCGAGCAATGCATTTCGGGAAGCTCGACAAGACCGACTTCCTGATTCCGCCCGTCGCGCTGTTCTACTTCTACACGGTGTTCGCCGCCGCCTTCGGTTGGCCCCTGGCCAGCCGTCAGCGGTTTTTCCATTCGACGCTTCTCGCCTGGCTGGGAGTGGCCTTCTGCCTGGTTGGGGTCCTGATCCTGGTGCTCAGCCTGGTGTCGTTCGGCAACAGCTTCCGGGTCGGCATCGACACCGACCAGCCCGGCCGACTGGTGACGACGGGCATATTCGCGGTCAGCCGCAATCCGATCTATGTCGGGTTCTTCGTTTTCCTCGTCGGCCAGCTCCTGGTATTCCCCACCTGGGTTCCGTTGATTTACCTGCTCGCCGGCACCGCGCTGTTCCACCGGCAAGTGTTGCGCGAGGAGGGGTTCATGCGGCAGCGATACGGCGACGAATACGCCGACTACTGCCGCCATGTCAGGCGGTACGTCTAGCCCGCAGCCGGTAGAGGGCAAAGCCGGCCGCGCCGGCGCCGAAGCCCAACAGCATCACCATGTCGAAGATCCACCAGCCCGAATAGTGCGTCCACATCAGGGCGTTGGCGGCGAGCGCGTCGACCCTGCGCAGATCGGCGACGGACGCCGACGCCGCGAACCCCCACTGGGCCGGGACGAACCACGAAACCTGCTGAAAGCCCCACTTGCTCACCAGCTGCACCAGGCTCCCGTTGAACAGCAAAGACGCCAGGATCACCAGCACCAGCAGCGGCAGCACCTCGCGCAGCCGGCTGCCCATCGCGGACAGCGCCAGCCCGACGACCGCCGACACGACTGCCGTCGCGCCGACGCTCAGAAAGAGCTCGGCCGTGGCCCCGCCGGAGAAGCCCAACAGCACCGGGCCGTGCACCGGCCCGCCTTTCACGACGATGACGATCGCGAAGACGATGCCCGTCAGGAGGAGCGCGGCCAGGCCGAAGACGACGATCTTGGCGCCCAGGTAGGCCGGGGCCGAAAGCCCGAGCGCCTGCTCGCGGCGGAAGGGGCGGCGCTCTTCGACCAGCGTGCGGATGGTCAGGGCGGTGCCCACGATCACCGCGGCGATGTTGAGCGCGGCCAGGATTTCGATGGCTTCGTGGGGGTTGGAGCTGCTCGGGTTGGGCCGCTCCAGCCCGGAATCGCCGGGGATCAACAAGGCCAGCGCCGCCAACACGAAGGGCAGGATCGCCAGGAACAGGAAGTAGAGGTGGTCGGCGAAGAGCAGGCGGAGCTGACGACGGGCGAGCAGCCGGACTTGCCGCTTGGCGGCGAGCTTTTCGGGCAGCGGCCACGGCGCGGCGACCTCCGGCGGCGTGGGAGCGGTCGGCGCTGGTTGCCGCACCCGAAACTCGCGGTGCGCGCCGTCGGGATCGGCACCGACCTGCTCGAGGACTCTGGCCCAGTCGGTGCTGCCCATCGCGGACTCGACCTGCAACGGCGTCCCGAGGAAAGCCGGGGCGCCCCGCGCGGTCAGGACCAGCACCTGGTCGCAGAGGTTGAGGTTGCTCAGCGACGAGTGCGACGGCATCGCGACCACCACGACACAGCCGATGTCGGCCTGTCGGCGCAGGATCGCCATCACGCGGTCTTGCTGCGGCCCATCGAGCCCGGCGCCGGGATCGTCGACCACCAGCAGCGTCGGCCGGCTGACCAGTTCGACCGCCAGCGACGCGCACCGGCGCAGCTCGGGTGGCAGTTTGCTGATCCGCGTCGCGCGGTGGGGTGCCAGCTCGAGTTCCTCGAGCACCTGGTCGACCACCCGCCGGCGGTGCTCGGCGGCGGTGTCCGGCGGCAGGCGCAGTTCGGCGGCGTAGCCCAAGGCTTGTTCGACCGTGAGCCGCGGATGCAGGCACTCGTCGCCGCGCACGATCCCGATGCGTGAGCGCATCGACTCGGGCTCGGCGTGCACGTCGTGGCCGTCGACCGTTATTGTTCCCGAGCTGAGTTCCCTTGTGCCGGCCAGCAGTTCGAGCAGCGCCGAGTTGCGCGCCGTCGAAGGCCCCACGATCGCGGTCAGCGTCCCCACAGCCGCCGTGAACGAGATGTCCGTGAGCACCTCGTGCCCGTCGACCGTGAGTCCCAGCTGGTACGCCGTGACCCCGCTGGTGCGCGCGCCGGATCGCAGCGGCAGCCGATACGTCGTGTTGCCCTCTTGGGTGCGGAAGGAGGGGCCCGCGGTCGGCAGCTTCCGTGTGGTCATCCGCTCGATCAGGCCCGGAGCGTTTGACGGTTCGTCTGCTGCGGCCTCCGGGGCGTCGACGACTTCCGGGGCCTCCGCTACGGACGGCGGCGGCGGTTCAGACGGGGCGGGCGGGCCG